>JANNLG010000108.1:0-9088 GCA_031396695.1 Deltaproteobacteria bacterium | reverse complement strand
TTAACGATGCGGCGCGCGACGCTGGACGCGATCCCGATCGCGCCGCTCCTCGCGGCGCCACTGGCCGTCCGGGACGCCGTGGCTGAGGACGCGGCGGCGCTGGCGACTGCTTCGTTCCAGGTGCATGAGGACACGCCGGGCTCTGGGTGGGTGCGCTGGGTCGGTACTGATCCGGAGAGGCGTCGGGAAGGGTTTGCGCGCACGCTGGTGATTGGTGTCCTCGGTTTGGCGGCGCGTGCTGGGTGTCGTGACGTTCGGTTGGGTACGCGGACGGATCGGCTTGCGGCTATTCGGCTGTACCTGGAGTTGGGCTTCGAGGCGCTTGGTGCGATGGCGGTTCCGCGTGGGGAGGGTCGGGATGATGGCGTTTGAGCGCCGGCTGGCTAGCTCGCGGTTGCACGCGACGATCTCGCCCTGTTGCGTCGAAGCGTACATCGCGCTCTTGTAAGGGCGGTCTCGCGGGTGAACCGCTGGGTCGTTGGGCAGCGCGAAGCGGAGCCTTGCCTCTGGACACGCGGATGTGTCGGGACAATCGCAGCTGAAGGGGCGCAATGGCCATCCAGATCGACGACATCAAGATCCACTACATCCCGATCCGTGAAGCGAGGCAGATGTCGGGGTTGCGTATCGTCCTCGGGGCCTTCGCCATTCCGGGGCCGTGGCGCGAGGCGTGCAAGGGGGTCTACTACGCCAAAGGCCTCGACTACACGCCGGTTCGAAGCTCGAATGAGAACGCGTCTGACGCAATGATCGGGATGGGGGACAGCCAGAGCGAGCTCGTAGAATGGACGGCACAATCGAGCTCGCCGGTCGTCATCTGGAATGACGAGCGTCCGCGGTCGATGTGGAACGACCAGCTGTATCTCGCGGAGCGACTCAGTCCCGAGCCACGGTTGATTCCCGCCGACTCCGACGAGCGAATCCGCATGTTCGGGCTTGCCAACGAACTCCTGGGAGAAGGCGGGCTGGCGTACTGCAAGAGGCATTTCGTGACGTCGGGCCCGTTGGCGTCGTTGCCGGCGGACAGTCCCAACCGCGCGTTGTTCGCCTATCTCGGTGAGAAGTACGGCTACAGCGAGGAGAAGCTCGCGCGCGCGTCGTCCAGGATCGTGGGGATTCTCGAGGTCTTCGACGCGCAGCTGGCGGCTCAACGCGCGCGCGGCAGCCGCTATCTCGTGGGCGGGCAGCTCTCCGCGGTCGACATCTACTGGGCGACGACGTGCGGATTCGTCGACCCGATGCCCGAAGATCGTTGCCCCATGGCGACGGATTTCCGCCATCCGCACCTCTACGGCACGGTCAACGACGACATCGACCGCGCGCTCACGGCACGGCTGCGGGCGCACAGGGACTTCATCTATGAAACGCACCTGCAGCTTCCCATCCTCGGTGGCCGCCCAAAACCGGCCAGTGAGGGCGGGCTGAAAACCGGCCAGTCGAAGGAAGCGCGTCCGGGACGTTGACAGCGCGGGGCCCGATCGGGTCCACCGCGCGGATGAGCAACGTCTTGGCGAATGAGAAGCGAGAGCAGGTGTTGGCGCTGGGGCGGCTTGCGTGGCCGCTGCGGCGCATCGAGCAGGCGACGGGTGTGCGGCGCGAGACGGCGAGCGCGTACTTGAAGGCGGCGGGCATTCCGGTGCGCGCGCCGCGGCGACGCGGTCTTCCAAAACCGGCCAGTGAGACGGCCACCGACTCCGGGTCCGCGTCGAGCTCGATTCCTGCGGCCGCGCCGTGGCCGGCACCGCCGGGCCGTGCGCCGCAGGCGAGCGCGTGCGAGCCGCATCGCGAGTGGATCGAGCAAGCGCTCTCGCGCGGGCGCAATGCGATGGCGATCTGGCAGGACCTGGTGGATCGCCACGGCTTCACGGCGCGCTACGGCAGCGTGAAGCGCTTCATCGGCAAGCTGCACGGAGCGCAGCCGATCCACGCGCGCGCGGTGATCACCACTGCACCCGGCGAGGAGGCGCAGGTCGACTACGGCACGGGTCCGATGGTGCGTGACCCCGCGACCGGGAAGTACCGGCGCACGCGGCTGTTCGTACTCGTGCTGGGCTACAGCCGCAAGGCGGTTCGACTGCTGACGTTCCGCTCGAGCGTGCGGATCTGCGCGGAGCTGCACGAGCGCGCGTTCCAAAGACTCGGCGGCGCACCGCACGCGATCGTGCTGGACAACCTGCGCGAGGGCGTGCTCGCGCCCGACTTCTACGACCCGACCGTGAACCCGCTGTACCGCGACGTGCTCGCGCACTACGGCGCCGTCGCAATTCCGTGTCGGGTGCGTGACCCCGATCGCAAGGGCAAGGTCGAGTCGGGCGTGGGTCACGCCAAGCGCACGGCGCTGGCGGGTCTGCGCTTCGAGAGTCTCGAAGCAGCGCAGGCGCATCTTGATCATTGGGAGGAGCGCTGGGCCGACACGCGCATCCACGGCACGACCAAGCGCCAGGTCGCGGCGATGTTCGCCGAGGAGCGAGCCTCGCTTCTGCCGCTTCCCCTCGCGCCGTTTCGCTACTACCAGTATGGCTCGCGCACGGTGCACCTGGATGGCTGCGTGGAGGTCGAGGCGGCGTACTACAGCGCGCCGCCGGGCTGGATCGGGCGCGTCGTCTCGGTGCAGTGGGACACGTTGCGCGTCCGGCTGCTCGATCCCAAGACGAGTCAGCTCTTGCGCGAGCACGTGGGCAACGCGCGCGGCCGACACCGCATCCACGACGAGGATCTCTCGCCGCGCACGCCGCCCGGTGCGACGGCGCTGCTCGCACGCGCCGAGTGCGCGGGTGCGCAGATCGGGGCGCTGTGCACCGAGATCTTGCGGCGCGAGAGCCAGGCCGGCATCCGCCGCATCCAGGGCGTGCTCGCGCTCGCGCGTCGCGGGGGCGCCAGCGCCGTCGACGACGCGTGCAAGGCCGCGCTCGAGCACGGCGTGCCCACGTATCGCTTCGTGCGCCGCTATCTCGAGCGTCGACCCTCGCCTCCGCTTGCGCTGCGCCAGGTCGATCCGCTGATCCGCGCACTTACCGAGTACCGCGATCACATCGAGCGACTCACCGACAACCCAGGACAAACACCGTGAACCCGATCGAGCTCACTAAGGCCCTGAATCAACTGCGGCTCGGCGGCATGGCCGCCACACTCGAGACCCGCATCGTGCAAGCGCAGGCCGAGAAGCACGCGCCGATCGACTTCCTCGCAACGCTCGTCTCCGACGAGCTCACCCGCCGCGCCGATCGACTGATCGAACGCCGCATCAAGCAGGCCGCGTTTCGCGACCCCGGACGTACGCTCGATACGTTTGACTTCGATTGGAACCGCAAGATCCCGCGCGCGCTCGTCTGCGAGCTCGCCGCCGGCCACTTCGTCGCGCAACATCAGGACGTGCTTCTGCTCGGTCCACCCGGCACCGGCAAGAGCCACCTCGCGCAGGCGATCGGCCATGCGGTGCTGCGCCAGGGTCATCGCGTGCTCTATCGCGAGGCGCACGCGCTGCTCGAGGAGCTCGCCGACGCTACCGTCGACGGCTCGCGCAAGTCCTGCTTCGCCGCGCTCGCCGAGGTGCCGCTGCTCATCCTCGACGACCTCGGCATGCGCAAGCTCCCACCGTCCGCCGGCGAGGATCTGCTCGAGCTCGTGATGCGCCGCTACGAACGCGCCTCGACGCTGCTCACCTCAAACCGTCCCGTCGACGACTGGGGCAAGCTCCTCGGCGACCACGCTGCCGTCGGCGCGATGCTCGATCGCTTGCTGCACCACGGCCACGTGATCAAGTGCGGAGCGCGCAGCTTTCGCACACGAACCGGAGCGCAGGACTTGCACGAAGCCGTCGACTCAAAGTAGAAACACCCCTGTTCCCGGGCGCGCGACTGGCCGGATTTGACCCGGCCACGACTGGCCGGTTTTGGGGTGGCCACCGAGGTCCCATCGTCTTCTGACGTTAGGCGGCGCTGAAAGAGGAGGCCCAGCTACAGATGGAACCGATCGTGTTCTTCGTCGTCCAGTTCCTGTGGCTCCTGATCGCCTGGTCTCTCATCACTTACTTCCTGGTGTGGCCCTGGTCCGCGAGCCTGTCGCCGGACGCTCGGTTGAGTGTCTTCGTGGCACCGGAAATGTTCCGTGTCCTTGGCGTCGGTCTTCTGGTCCCCAATCTTTCTCCGGGTATGCCAGCCGAGTTCGCGAACGCGACCGCAGCCGCCGACTCACTGACGGCCGTGCTTGCTGCCCTCGCATTCCTGGGGCTTCGGCGGGGTTGGCGCTCCGCTCGAGGCCTGGCCTGGGCGTGCACCTTGGTCGGCTCTATCGACCTCCTGATCGCCTTTCCGCACGCGGCCTCAACGGGGGCGATCGCGCATTTGGCCACCCAATGGTACGTGCCGGTCTTCGCGGGCCCCCCACTCGTGATCTGCCACGTGCTGTGCTTCATCCTGCTGATTCGAAGTCCGGCTCGCGCGGCTGGTCGTTGATAGCCGTAAGATGCTCTGCGATCAGGAGCCACCCAGGTGGCGGGAGGACTTGTCGTGAGCACGACCCTGCCTCTTCGAATCGCTTCCGCAATCTCGCTTCTCTTCGCCGCCGGTCACTCTCGTGGGGGCCTGAAGAGATGGTCGCCGATGGGCGAGAACGAGGTGCTCGAGGCCATGGCGACCGTCCGATTCGAGACCATGGGAGTGAGCCGCTCGTACTTGAACTTCTTCATGGGATTCGGCTGGTCGATCAGCGTGTTCATGCTTCTGCAGACGGTGCTGCTGTGGCAGATGGGATCCATGGCCCGCACCAACGCAACGCACGTGCGACCGATGATCCCCGTGTTCGCCCTCGCCAATCTGGCGATCGGGATGATCGCATGGCGCTTCATCTTCCCGATGCCAGCAGTCTTCTCGGGCGTGTTGGTCTTGGTGCTCGTGGCGGCGTTCGTCGTCGCTTCCGGCCGCTACGGCGCCGGCCCTTGACGGCAGCTGTGCGCCCGATCCGTAAGGCGCCGTGAACTTGATGCGATTCGATCCCGCGTGTTTGCTGGCCGTCGCGCTCAGCGTCCTATCCTGCGCCTCGGGTCTGCCTCCGGTTCCACCGGGTGCGACCGCGCTTCGCTCGGACACCTTCGTCGAGCCCATCGTCCCAGGCCTATGGCGCCACGTCTCCTATAGGCGCTTTCCGGGAACCGGGTACATCCCGTCGAACGGGTTGGTCGTCGAGAGCCCACAGGGAGCGCTCATCATCGACACGGCCTGGGATCCGGAGCAGACCGCTCACGTTCTCGACTGGGTCGAAGCGAATCTCGGCACCATCCACGCGCTGATTGTCACGCACGCTCACGATGACCGCCTCGGCGGGCTCGCCGAAGTGCACCGCCGAAGGATTCCTTCCTATGCGCTGGCCGAAACTGTGAAGTTGGCTGCCGCACGAGGCTGGCCACCCATTGACCACGCGGTGGCCTCGCCGTTTCCGCTCGCGACGTTCGGCGTCTCTGGCGAATTGTTCTTCCCCGGACCGGCTCATACCGTCGACAATGCGACGGTCTTTCTCGAAGAGACGCAGACTCTCGCAGGCGGTTGCCTCGTCCGTGCCGCCGTGGCCACAGCGATGGGCAATACCAGCGAGGCCGATCTCGAAGGTTGGCCTCGCGCTATCGCTTCTCTCCAAGAGCGATATCCAGACGTCGCGATCGTCGTGCCCGGACACGGAGAGCCCGGCGGGCGGGAGCTCCTCGCGCACACGCGTGACTTGCTCGAGCGGTAGTCGGACGCTGCGAAGCTAGCGCCGGTAGGGACTCCCGCGCGCGATCTTGACCGATTCACCGCCCGCGAAACGGTGACTCGGCTGCAGCGCGTTGTAGATCGCCGTGTCGTAGGCGCTCCACGCGTTGGACGTGCGCGCCGTCAGGCCCATCAGGGTCTCGCTGGACTCCGCGCGCACGATGGCGATGCGCGTTTCGCGGAGTGCCGCGAGATCCTCGTCGTTCAGCGCTCGGAAGCTGCGCGTGGTGGCGACCGTCGCCTCTAGGTCCTTCTTGCCGGCCGCGGCGCCCGTGATCCGCCAGATCGCCTTCGAGAACGGGATGAAGGTGACGTACGAGTGCACGCGCGCGTTGCCCGAGCTGCCGACCACGTCGAGGCGCCAGGCGGAGAGTCCACCGACGGCGAAGGGCCCGCCCTTCTCGACCTGGCCCATGCCGCGCATGTTCTCGGTAGCCCAGCGCTCGGCGACCGCGCGCGGCTCGCCGGGCGGGACGTCGCCCGTCAGGAATACCACGGCTTCGCCACGCGTGGCTTGCGCGCCGACGGCCTGCGGTGTGTTCGACTTCTGCCAGCCGCGCGGGAAGCGCAGCTTGAAACCGAGCGTGGGGTGAATGAACACGTCGCCGATGAACACCCCCGCCTCGGGGCGCTGTCCGACCGGCAGGCCGTCGATGCGGGCGAGCAGAGCGGCGCGCGGATCGGTCAGCTTCGGGTCGCGCTTCCAGCGCAGCTCGGTGGCTTCGACGCGCGCCACGGTCGAGCGCTCGGACGATAGCGGGTGGGTGTCGAAGTAACTGGCCCGGCGAATGCCACCGGGCTGGAGCTTCTGGTAGTTCGTCAGTGACTCGAGAAAGCGCGCGAGGCCGCGTGGGTCGTAGCCGGCGGCCGAACACAGGATCTGCCCGTCGTGGTCGGCGCTGCGCTCGAGATCTCGCGAATAAGCGGCCATCCGCCCCGCGCGGATCATCGGGTTGGCCAGCGGGAACTGGCCGCTCGCGGTCCCCTGCTGAGCGGCGGCATGGCGCTTGGCCACGTGGCCGATCTCGTGGCCGATCACGCAGGCCAGCTCGTCCTCGTCGTTGGCCAGCGCCAGCAACCCGCGTGACACGAAGATGTGTCCACCCGGGAGCGCGAAGGCGTTCGGCTCGACCTGATCGACGATCCGGAAGCGGTACGCGAACGGCCGGTTCGGAATGGCGCGCAGCAGCTTGTCGCCGATCCCCTGCACGTACGCGTCGAGCGCGGGATCGCCGAGCAAGCCGATCTGGGCTTCGACGCCCTTGGCGCCTGCGCGCCCGGCGTCGCGGTCGTCGTAGGTCGAGTCGAGCAGAACCGTGCGATCCGCGCGCGCGCCGGGCGCCAGCGCGACCGCGATCAGCGCGAAGACGAGGGCGGCGATCCGGATCCCGGTCACGGCAGTCGCTGCAGCCACGCGCCGTCTCCGAGCCATTTGGCTTTGAGCTGCGACAGCTCGCCGGTCCCCTCGAGCGTGTTCAGGTAGTTCGTGACAAGGTTGAGGAAGAGCGGGGCGTCGGGCGGAAGCGCGATGCCCAGCGGCTCGGTCGTGAACGGCGCGTAGCGCAGGTAGAGCTCGGCGTCGGGGTGGCGCCAGCGCGCAATCGTGAGGACCTGGAGATCCGCGATCACGCCGTCGACCTCGCCCGCGAGCAGCGCCTTCACGCACGAATCGTTGTCGGGCATCGTCACGAGCCTGGCCTTCGGCATGTGGGCGCGCACGAAGCGCGCGCTGGTCGAGGCGTCCAGCGTCGCGAAGGACAGCTTGGGATCGTCGAGCTGTGTGGGTTCTTCGGCTTCGGCCAACTCCGATTTCCGCGTAAGCAGCGTGTTTCCGGAGATGAGGTACGGACCCGCAAAGGGGACCCGCGCGTTGCGCTCGGGCGTGATGGTCATGCCCGCGATGGCCAGATCGATCTCGCCGCGCTCGATCGCGGGGATGAGCTCGGCGAACGGGATCTCGACGAAGGTCACCTTCAGATTCATGTTCGTGGCCAGCGCTCGCACCAGATCGACCTCGAGACCCATCAGCTGTCCGTCTCGGTCGCGCATGGAGAGCGGAGGAACGTCCGCGGTGGTGCCGGCGCGCAGCTCGCCCGAGCGGAGGATGCGATCGATCGCCAAAGGCCGCGCGTCGCGGCGCTCGCAGCCGGCGAGCACGACGAGCGCGCAGACCAGCGCGGTCAGCGCGCGGCGCGGCGGGATTCCGGGTCGTGCAGCGTTCAAGCGGAATGTCCTCCGAGAGTTTGCGTGGCAGGCTTGTTGCTACCACGAAGCGGATGCCGAATGCTCATCCTGGAGGAACGCTGTGAAACGCACGTGGACGATCATTGGAGTGAGCGATGTTGCGCGGAGCTTCGCGTGGTACCAATCGCTCTTCGGCCAACGGTCAACCTCCCCGAGCCAGTCCTACTTCGGCCAGCTCGTCGACTCGGATGGCACGGTGCTGCTCTGCCTTCATCAGTGGGGCGTCGAGGACCACCCGACGTTGATCAGCCCCGACAACGGGACAGCCGGCAACGGTCTGCTCCTGTTCTTCCGCGTCGACGACTACGCGATGGCGTTGAAGAGGGCGCGCGCTCTCGTCGCGCGCTTCGAAGAAGAGCCCCAGGTGAACCCCAACACTCGAACCAAGGAGTTCTCGCTGCGAGATCCCGACGGCTACTACGTCACGATCAGCGCGCTCTCTGCGCCAGAGCGACGCAGCGCCACGACTCGGCGGCCCGAGAAGAGCGCGCAGCCGACGAAGACGCGCGCCCGCACTATGACGAAGTTCCGAGCGCGCCGTTCGCGAGCTCGCAGCTAACGCGTGCGTTGCGAAGCGGCTTCGTTCGAATGAAGGCTCGTGTGCGAGCCAAGGTTGGCTCGCTGGCTAGCGAAGCGCATTGAAGCGACGGCAGCTGGGCGTCGGCATTAGCATCCCCGTCACGACCACCCACTGAAAGGAGAACACTCCATGGCCGTCACGCTGCTGAACCCCGAAGAGCTGGCGAAGCCCCCTGCCGACGTGTACCGGCACGTGGCGATCGCCACCGGCACACGCCACGTGTACATCGCGGGCCAGATTTCCCGCGACGCCAACGGCAACCGCGTAGCGACGGGTGATCTCGCGGGCCAGGTCGAGCAGGCCTACCGCAACATCGGCATTGCCCTCGCATCCGCTGGAGCGACCTTCAGCGACGTCGTCCGACTGACGTTCTACGTCGTCGACTGGACGCCCGAGAAGTTTCCCGCGCTCCTCGAAGGGATCGCCCGGGTCACCAAGGAGCTGCGAGTCGTTCCATCGCCAGCGTCGCTCATCGAGGTGGTCTCGCTCTACGAGCCCGATGTGCTCGTCGAGATCGAGG
>JANNLG010000050.1:0-2289 GCA_031396695.1 Deltaproteobacteria bacterium | reverse complement strand
CGGCACGGCGGGCGACAGCAGGCGACCGGGGCGTCGGATCGCGATCGTGCCGTCGGCGGGCGCGGGCTGCATGGCCTCAGTCTATCGCCCGGACGCTATAGTGCCCCCATGCGCGCGCTGGCCGTTTTGCTCGCCGCCGGGCAGGGCACCCGATTGGGTCATGAACTACCGAAGGCGCTCGTGCGCCTGCGCGGTCGGACCCTGCTCGAGTGGAGCGCGGACGCGCTCGCACGCTGCTCCGAGGTGGGAGCGATCCAGATCGTCCTGCCGAGTGGGATCGAATGCCCGTCCGCTGCGGATGCGCGTTTTCTGCCGCCCGTGGAAGGCGGCGCGCGCCGGCAGGATTCGGTTGCGCGCGGGCTCGCGGCGGGATTGGCCGCGCGACCCGATCTGGAATGGGTGCTCGTGCACGACGCCGCGCGCTGCCTGGTCGAGCCGGACGATGCGAGCGCGGTGCTGCTCGCGGCACAGGCCACCGGCGCGGCACTGCCCGTCGTGCCCGTCTCGGACACCCCGAAGTGGCTGGCCGAGTCGGGCGGTCGGGTCGAGCGTACTCTGGATCGCGCGCGGCTCGGCTTCGCGCAGACGCCGCAGGCCTTCCGCGCGCAGGTCTTGCGCGAGGCGCTCGACAAAGCGGAGCGCGACGGCTTCGAGGGCACGGATTGCGCGTCGCTGGTCGAGCGGCTCGGCGTCGAGGTACGCATCTGCGCCGGCCGCGTCGACAATTTCAAGGTCACCCATCCCGACGACCTCGCGCGCGCCGAGGCGCTGCTCGCAAGACGCGCAGGGGGCACGTGATGCGCATCGGTCAGGGCTACGACCTGCACCGTCTGGTGTCGGGCTGCGCGCTCGTGCTGGGGGGCGTGCGCATCCCCCACGCGCGCGGGCTCGACGGTCATTCCGACGCGGATGTGCTCGCGCACGCGGTCGGTGACGCTCTGCTCGGGGCGCTGGGCGACGGCGATCTGGGCACACACTTCCCGTCGTCCGATGAACGCTGGCGCGACGCCTCGGGCGCGACGCTGCTCGCTGAAGTCATGCGCCGCGTCACGCGCGCCGGCTTCGCCATCGGCAACGTCGACACCACGCTGATCGCGCAGGAGCCGCGCCTGGCGGCGTTCCGAACGCAGATTCAAGAGGGTCTCGCGAAGCAGCTCGGCATCGAGGCCGCGCGCGTGAGCGTGAAGCTCAAAAGTCCCGACGGCCTGGGCGCGATCGGCCGCGGCGAGGGCATCGCGGCGCAGGCCGTGGTGCTGCTGGAACACGAGGACGCATGAGCGAGCTTCGGCTCTACAACACGCTGTCGCGGGCCAAGGAGGTGTTCCGGCCGATCACGCCGGGACTCGCGCGCGTGTACAGCTGCGGGCCGACGGTCTACAGCCGCCAGCACCTGGGCAACCTTCGCACCTACGTGTTCGCGGATCTCCTGAACCGAGGTCTGCGCTTCTTCGGCTTCGACGTGCGCCACGTCATCAACATCACCGACGTGGGCCACCTGACCGGCGACGTGGAGAGCGGCGAAGACAAGCTGGAGAAGGCCGCGCGCGAGCAGAAGCTCTCGGCCTGGGAGATCGCCGCCAAGTGGACGCGGGTGTTCCAGGAGGACCTCGCGAAGCTTCACTGCCGGCCGCCGGACGTGTGGTGCAAGGCGACCGACCACATCCCCGAGCAGATCGAGCTGATCCAGAAGCTCGAGCTGAAGGGCTTCACGTACCGGATCGCCGACGGGGTCTACTTCGACGTCTCGAAGGACCCGCACTACGGCGAGCTCGCGCGCATCGACCTGGCCGCACAGGCGACCGGCGAGCGCATCGACGGCGCGATCGAGAAGCGCAACGCCGCGGACTTCGCGCTCTGGAAGCTCTCCGATCCGAAGGGCCCGAAGCGCCAGATGGAATGGGACAGTCCCTGGGGACGCGGCTTCCCCGGCTGGCACATCGAGTGCTCGGCGATGAGCATCAAGCACCTCGGGCTGCACTTCGACATCCACTCCGGCGGCCAGGATCACATCCCCGTGCACCACCCGAACGAGATCGCGCAGACCGAGAACGCGCTGGACGCGCGGCCGTGGGTGCGCTTCTGGATCCACGGCGGCTGGCTCTTGTTCGACGGCGCGAAGATCTCGAAGTCGACCGGCGGCAGCGTGTTGAACATGGACGAGCTGATCGCATCGGGCTGCGAGCCGCTCGCGTTTCGCTACTTGCTGCTCGGCGGTCACTACCGGCAGCAGCTCAGCTACTCCGACGACGCGATCAAGGGCGCGCAGACCGCGTACAAGCGGCTCTTGCG
>JANNLG010000029.1:0-8262 GCA_031396695.1 Deltaproteobacteria bacterium | reverse complement strand
CAGACCAAGGCGCAGCAGGAGTGCTTGAACGCCATGAACAAGGCCGCCGCGAACGCCGCGAAGGTTCAGCTCGCCGAAGCAGCGCGCTGCATGCGCGATGCGAGCAACGGGAAGCCGAAGTATCTGGGCGTTCCCGCGACGGCGCAGGCTTGCCTGACGAACGATTTCCAACGGCGCATTTCATTGGCGGACGCGAAGACCTCGAAGACGGATCGCTCGAAGTGTCTGGCGAAGCCGACTCAAGCGCCCGCATTCGCGTACCGCAGCGCGGCGATCGCTGCGCAGGGTGTGCGCGCACAGACACTGGCGCTCTCGAGCGATCTGTTCGGCTCCGATCTCGACAGCGCTCTGGTCCTCGTGCGCGCCAACAAGTACGGCGCGCGCTGTCAGACGGAGCTGCAGAAGGGAGTCGAGAACGTTCTCAAGGTCTCGCTCGACAGGTTCCTCTCGTGCAAGAAGGACGTCCTGAAGGGGAAGTCCGGACGCACGGGATATCCTCCGGTCGAATCGCTCGTCGAGCTCCGCACGAACGCGCTCGCCTGCGTCCAGGCTTCGCGCATCGACCCGAAGAAGCCGGTCGCGAAGGCCGGCGCCAAGCTGAGGAAGTCGGTCGCGCAACGCTGCGGCGATCCTGCCTTGACCACGCCACTCGCGGATCTCGCGCCGGGCTGTGGGACCGATGATCTCGTCGAACTGATGGCCTGCTCCGAGCGGGCTGCGGCCTGCCGCTTCTGCCGGATCGCGAACGCAGTCGACGGTCTCGGCATCGACTGCGATCTCTACGACGATGCCGCCGCGAACCTGAGCTGCCAGTAGGCGGTCACGCGACCGACGAGCAGCGCCACCGGCAACGCGGAAAGCACCACGACCGTCATCAGGAAGCGGTGACCGATGTTGCTCGCCTGCCAAGGTCGGTAGGGCGCGAAGAAGGCCACGAGCGCGAG
The DNA here is from genome assembly GCA_031396695.1 of Deltaproteobacteria bacterium. Classification (GTDB taxonomy): domain Bacteria; phylum Myxococcota_A; class UBA9160; order SZUA-336; family SZUA-336; genus VGRW01. The sequence continues at coordinate 7,318 of JANNLG010000029.1, read as the reverse complement.
GCAGATCCCGACCAGCAGGAGCGTGTCGGCGCGATTCCTCCGCCACAGCAGCACGAGTCCCAGCGGCGCGAGCACGACGTGCGGACCCGAGACCAGCAGCCCCGTTCTACCGTCGGTGAGCTGCGTCCACAGTCCCGACCAGAACGGCGCATCGAACATCGCGCGATGCGACACCTCGAGCACCGGCACCCCGTTCCGGAACGAACCGATCACTCGGTCGTACGGGGTGACGAATGCCGAGTCGAACATCCACGCGTTCAGTCCGCCCAGCGCGAGCAGGCAAGCGCCGAGCGGCACTGCGAACGCGAGCCAGTCGCGGCGCGTGAACCCGTGCAGCACGAACAGCGACGCCATCGGCAGCAGGATGACGTTCGACCAGCGAGCGCAGCAGGCCAGTCCGAGCAGCGCGCCGGCGATCGCCGCCTTCCGACTCACGAGCGCGAGATAACCGCCCACCACCAGCAGCGTGGACAAGATGTCGGGCGAGAAGTTGTACGCGCCGGGCAGGAGCTGCGTGCCGAGCGCGAGCCAGAGCGTCATGCCCAGCGCGACGCGCTCGCTGGCGACACGCAGCAGCAGATGGAACCCGACGACCAGCAGCGCCGTGAGCTGGAGCAGGTTGAAGCCGAGCAGTCCCAGGTTGCCGGCCGCGGCGTAGAACGGCAGCGCGGCGATCGAGAGCAAGAGCGGATGCTTCGGATACCAGGCGCCGTTCGCGCCGAGCGCGACGTCGGACTCCGGCGGGAATACCGGCCGCGCGCCCATCTTCGGGTGCATCACAGGCACGTTGTTGCGCAGGTCGAGGTCGCCGTCGGAGAGCAGCGACACGATCGTGGCGCGATACCAGAAGCAGTCCCCGTCGAGATACGTCGGGTGAAACGCGGGCGCGGCCCCGTCGGGCATCGGCAGCGGGATGCTCTGCCAGCGCACGGCCAGTACGGCCGCGTACACCAACGGCAGCGTGAGCAGCAGGATCGCGATGGCGCGGGGCGGCGCGCGCAAAGCCGGGATCAGGCCGCGCGGCGCAGGCTCGTCTCTGCGCTGACGATGCCGGCGAGGTGCATGCGCACGATCTCGGGCGCGATCGGACGCGCCTGCATCTCGCGCGCACGGCGCAGGCGCAAGCCGTGAAAGCACGCGGCGGTGAGCGCGAAGCCGCCGCCGACCACGCACATGACGGGCGTGAGTCCCGGCTCGGTGTCGAGGCTGCCGAGGCCGCGCACCGCGAACGTGAAGAAGAAGACCGTGAGCGCGGCCGAGATCGCGAGCTTTGCGCCGACCGTGCGCACGAGCCCGTCACTCGCGCCGGTCGCGAGCTTCGCGAGCTCGCCGGGCGAGAAGTAGTCGAGGAACCAGCCGGTGTTCTCGTCGATCGCGCGCGCGGCGGGCGGCGCGAACGACTCGCCGGTGAGCGGGTCGCGCGCGTGCTCGCCGCGGCCGTGCGCGGCGATGCCCGCCTTGATCTCGGCGTGCACGGCTTCGCTGATCGGATAGAGCCGCGCCAGAAAATACGACGCGATCCCGAACACCGCGGGCACGATCGCGTAGATCACGCGGATGCCGAGCTGCACCTGCGGCGTCTGCACGGCGTTCGGCACGTAGCCGATCGCGGCCAGCGCGGCGATCGGCAGCGCCGCGCCGGGAATGGCGACGAACTTGGGCACGATCGCCCAGAACGCCGCGAACTGAGCCTCGCGACGCTTTCCGGTGTGGAGCTCGTCGTAGTCCACTACGTCGGCCTGCATCGACGGCACGAGCAATCCGCCCGCGCCGAACGCGACGCCCGCCCAGACGTGCAGCAGCGCCACGTACAGCACGTCCCCCTGCCCCGCGAAGAACAGCGCGATGCCGGCGGAGATGCCGATGCCGAACGATGCGAGCCACGCCGAGAGCTTCCCGATCCGCGCCGCCAGGTAGACCCAGAACGGCAGGAACAGGAAGCTCGAGCCGAAGTAGAGCAAGAGGAACAAGCCGAGCGTCTGCTCCGGATGCTCGGGCTGGATCACGTAGGAGATGAAGAACGGCAGCATCAGCGCCGGAATCGCGCTCGGCAGGCTGCCGATCACGAAGGTCAGGAACAGGATCCGAAACGGGCGATTGCGCAGCGCGCGGCGCACGCCCGGCACGAGCGGATTGGTGGTGTGCGTGCCCGCGTCGCGCCGCTCGTGCGCGGTCGCCACGAGCAGACCGAACAGCACGATCAGCGCGGCGCCGAAGGCGAGCGCGATCAGCTTCATCTGCGTGCGCGGATCGGCGACTCCCGCGCCGGCGAGCACGGCCGGCGCGATCGACGCGATCACCGTGCCGGCGATGATGAACGCCATCCGCCAGGCGAACAGGCTCGAGCGGTCGTGGTAGTCGGGCGACAGCTCGAAGCCGAGTCCCTGGTACGGGATCTCGTAGATGGCGTGGAACAGGAAGTACAGCGCGAACGTAGCCGTGAACCACGCGCCCGCCTGACTCGGCGAGAGGCTCACCGGCGGACTGAACAGCGCGACCAGCGCGAGCGCGCAGATCGGCGCGCCGAGCGCGATCCACGGGCGACGGCGCCCGAGCCGGCTCTCGGTGCGATCGGAGAGCCAGCCGATCGCGGGATCGGTGATCGCGTCGAGCGCGCGCGCGATCGCGATCGCCATCGCGATCCAGCCCACCGGCACCAGCACCACGTCCGAGTAGAACTTCGGCATGTGGATCAGGATCGGAATCGCGATCGCCGCACCCGCGAACGAGGGCGCGCCGTACACGGCCTTGACCCAGACGGGCAGTGCTTCGCGCGGGGTGCTCATGGCCGCAGTATGAACCGAGCGGGGCAGGAGCCCGCAACCCGCAGCCGACGGGTAGGATCGCGGGGCCGCCGCCATCCGGGAGCCCCGCGATTCGCCGCACCGTACCCAACGACCGCGCGCCGCTACTCGACTGGTCCGCCGACCGGGGCCTTCGCGCCGACGAGGCGCGCGAGCGTCTGGCGCGCTTCGGACCCAACGACATTCTCGAGTCGCCCGAGCCGGCGTGGCTCGAGCTCTCGCGCGAGACGGCGCGCGATCCGATGCTCTGGTTCCTGCTCGCGATCGGCGTGGTGTACGCAGCGATCGGCGAGCTCGCAGAGTCACTGACGCTGCTCGTCTCGATCGCGCCGCTGGTCGCGATGGACGCCGTGCTGCACCGGCGCACGCAGGCGTCGACGCAGGGCCTGCGCAGCCAGCTCGCATCGCGCGCGCGGGTCGTTCGCGACGGCGTCGCGCTCGAGCTGCGGGTCGAAGACGTCGCGCCGGGCGATCTGGCACTGGTGCGCGCGGGCACGCCGTTCCCGGCCGACGGGATCGTGGTCGCGGGCGACGACCTGCAGGCCGACGAGTCGGCGCTCACCGGCGAGGCCTACCCGGTGCGCAAGCGAGCGCTCGAAGGCGCGGGCGCGTTCGAGGCCCGCGACGACGGCGGGCGTGCGATCGATACCGAGCACTGGGGCCACGCCGGCACGCGGCTTCTCACCGGTACCGCGATGCTGCGCGTGCTGCTCACGGGTGGCGACACGCTCTACGGCGAGATCGTGCGCTCCGCGCGCGGCCGCTCCCGCTCGCCCACGCCGTTGCAGCGCGCCGTCGGCGAGCTGGTGCGCGTGCTGCTCGCGGCCGCGGCGGTGCTGTGCGTGATCCTGGCCGCGGTCCGTCTGCGCCAGGGATTCGGGTGGGTCGACGCGCTGGTCAGCGCGCTGACGCTGGCAGTGGCTGCTCTGCCGGAGGAGTTTCCGGTCGTGCTGGTCATGTTCCTGGGCGTCGGCGTCTATCGGCTCGCGCGTCGCAAGGCGCTCGTACGCCGATCGGTGTCGGTCGAGAACATCGGGCGGGTCACGTGCATCTGCTCGGACAAGACCGGCACGATCACGCTCGGCGAGCTTCACCTCGCGCACCTGCTGCCGGCGGCGGAGGCGGGCGAGGCGCGGCTTGCCGAGCTCGCCGCGCTGGCGTCTCGCCGCGAGAGCGGCGACCCGCTCGACGAGGCGATCCTGCGCGGCTGCGCGGAGCGGAGCGTGCACGTGCGTCCGGCCGAACGCGTGGCCACGTTTCCCTTCACCGAGGATCGCCGGCGCGAGACCGCGGTCGTGCGCGCGGAGGGGCTGGGCCTCTTCGCCGCGACCAAAGGCGCGCCCGAGCTCGTGCTCTCGCTCTGCTCGCTCGCTGCAGGCGAACGCGCGCTTTGGGAGGAGCGGGCGGGCGCGCTAGCGTCCGAGGGTCACAAGCTGATCGCCTGCGCTTCGCGCGAACTCGACGAACGCCAGTGGTCCGGCGGCGAGCCGGAGCGGGAGCTGCGCTTCGAGGGTCTGCTCGCGTTCGAGGATCCGGTTCGCGCGGGCGTGACGGACGCGATCGCTCAGTGCCGAGAGGCCGGCATCCGAGTCGTGATGGTGACGGGAGATCACCGCGCGACCGCGCTTGCGGTGGCGCGCGAGATCGGCCTGGACGTCGACGCCTCGTCCGTCGTCACCGGTGATGCGCTGGACGGGCTACTGCGCGGCGGTGATCCGGCGGCGCTCGCGAAGCTCGAGCTGGTGGCGCGCGCGCTTCCGGCACAGAAGCTCGCGCTCGTACAGGCGCTGCAGGCATCGGGCGAGATCGTCGCCGTCACCGGCGACGGCGTAAACGACGTGCCCGCGCTGCAGGTCGCCGACGTCGGCATCGCGATGGGCGAGCGTGCGACGCGCAGCGCGCGCGAGGTCGCGGCGATCGTACTGCTCGACGACTGCTTCAGCACCATCGTCTCGGCCATCGCGGAGGGCCGGCAGCTGTTCCGGAACCTGCAGCTCTCGTTCCGCTACCTGCTGATGATCCACATCCCGCTGGTGGTCACTGCGGCGTTGATCCCGCTGGCCGGCTTTCCGCTGCTGTATCTGCCGATCCACGTCGTCTGGCTCGAGCTCGTGATCCACCCCAGCGCCCTGCTCGCGTTCCAGGATCTGCCCGCGCGCGGCCGGCTCGCGGACACGCGCGGGCGCTCGGCGCGCGGGTTTTTCTCGCGAAGCGAGTGGGTCGGGACGGCGCTCGTGGGAACACTGCTCACGCTGCTCGTTTCGTTCGGCTACTACCGAAGCCTCGGAGCCGGCGGCGACGTCGAGCACGGAAGGGCGATGGCGCTGGTCGTATTGTGCGTCGCAAGCGCGGGAGTCACCGGCGTGCTCAGCGGCCTGCGCTCGCGCGCGTCGCAGTGGATCGTGGCGGGCACGCTGGTGCTCACGGTAGCGCTCGTTCAGATTGCGCCGCTCGCCTCGCGGCTGCACGTCCGACCGCTCCACCTCGACGAGTGGTGCATCGCGATCGGCGGCGGCGCGCTCGCCTGCCTGCCGCTTCTGCACGGCCGGCTGAGCGCGCGCGCGCGCGGAGCGACGCGCTAGGGAGTGCTCGGCACGCCCGCGAGGCTCGACGACCAGGGCAGCGCCGATCCGCACCAGATCTGCCTGCGCGGCGGAAGCTCGGCGCGTTGGCTCAGACAGCCGACGCGCAGCGTGTAGAACGGCGGCGGATCCTCGATCGCGCGCGAATACACGGGTGTGCCGCAGTCGGGGCAGAACGAGTGAATGCGCTTGGTGCCGCTGTCCGCGGTCTTCACGTAGGTCTTCGGCTGACCCGCGAGCAGCACGAACGAGTCTCGCGCCACGGGCACGCCCACCCGGTAGCCCGTGCCGGACAGCATCTGACAGTCGGTGCAGTGACACACGGTCACCTGCTCGGGATTGGCGGTCGCCTCGTAGCGGATCCGGCCGCAGTGACAGCTGCCCGCAACCTTCATCTCAGTTCTTCGGCGCCTGCTGCTTCTCGTAGGCCTTCTGCGCCTCGCCCACGATGTACGCGCGCACGTTCGCGACCTCTTCCGGTGTCAGCATGCCCTCGAACGGCGGCATGCCGGTTCCACGCAGCGCCCCGCGCAGGACGATGTCTTCGAACGCCGCGTGGCGCTCCGCGCTCATCATGCGCAGGTCGGGCACGAGGAAGCTCGACGCCGCCGAGAAGCCGTGACACCAGAGGCAATTCTGCGCGTAGGCGGACTTGCCCGCGGCGATCTGCTCGGCCGATGCCTCGAGCACCGGCGGCGGCGGGATGGTGCGGTCGCGCAGCTGGTTGGTGGGAATCTGGCCGGACGCGCCGAGCTTGAACACCAGCACGCGGCCCTCGTTGTGGTGCTTCGCGATCGCGGCGGTCTCGTCGAGTCCGCCTGCGATCGAGCCTCCGCCCCAACCGGTCGCGACCGCGATGTACTGCTCGCCGTTGATCGCGTAGCTGATCGGCGGCGCGATGATGCCCGTCTGCGAAGTCACTTCCCACAGCACGTCGCCGGTCTCGTCGTTGTACGCGCGCAGCAGTCCGTTGCCGAGTCCCTGGAACACGAGACCGCCCGCGGTCGAGAGCACGCCGCCGTTCCAGTAGCCGTTGTGCTCGACGCGCCAGGCGGCCTTCTGTGCGACGGGATCCCAGGCGACGAGCTGGCCCTTCGCGGCCGGCGTCTCGTTCTCGGTGCGCTCGACGACCACGTCCATGTCGAGCGCGAGGTTCCACGTGCCGGGCCGAACCTTGAACACGCCTTCTTGCGCGAACCAGAACGGCGTGTCGTGCGCGGGCAGATACACGAGCCCCGTCTTCGGGCTGAACGCCATCGGGTGCCAGTTGTGACCGCCGAGCGGCCCGGGCAGCATCAGCTTCGCCTTCTCGAGATAGGAGCTCTGCTCGCTCTCGATCGGCTTGCCGGTCGCCTTGTCGACGCCCGTCGCCCAGGTGATCGCGACGTACGGCTCGGCCGAGATCAGCTCGCCGGTCGCGCGATCGATCACGTAGAAGAAGCCGTTCTTCGGCGCCTGCATCAGCACCTTGCGCTGCGCTCCGCCGATTTCGAGGTCGGCGAGGATGATGTGCTGCACCGCGGTGTAGTCCCAATTGTCACCCGGCGTGGTCTGGTAGTGCCAGGCGAGCTCGCCGTTGTCGGGGCGGATCGCGAGGATCGAAGACAAATACAGGTTGTCGCCGCCGCCGGGGCTGCGCGCGACGCGGCTCCACGGCGAGCCGTTGCCCGTGCCCACGTAGAGCAGGTCGAGCTCGGGGTCGTAGGCCATCGAATCCCAGACCGTGCCGCCGCCGCCGACCTTCCACCACTCGCCAGTCCAGGTCTTCGCCGCGGCCTCGACCGCGGCACTCTCGAACGGCAGCGACGGGTCACCCGGCACGGTGTAGAAGCGCCAGAGCTGCTCACCGGTCTTCGCGTCGTAGGCGCTGAAGAAGCCGCGCACGCCGAGCTCCGCGCCGCCGTTTCCGATCAGGACCTTGCCCTTCAGCAC
>JANNLG010000002.1:0-13200 GCA_031396695.1 Deltaproteobacteria bacterium | reverse complement strand
GCTCGTGCAAGTGATCGATCAGGTGCGTCAGGGCGGCGTCGACAACGTGTCCTTCGGCACGTCGTCGAGGTGAGTCAAGCGTTCAAGACGACACACCAGCACTTCCGGTGACGAGCACGGCATCGACCTCGCGCCGATGCTCGACTTCGTCCTGAACCTGCTGATCTTCTTCATCATCACGACGTCGTTCGTGCGCGAGGCCGGCGTCACGGTGAACCGCGCCGAGGCGCTTACCGCGACCCACGACGATTCAGGCAACATCCTGATCGCGATCCGCTCGAACGGCGAAGTCTGGATGGACCGGCGCCAGGTCGACCTGCGCGAGGTGCGGCCGCTGATCGAACGGCTGCACATCGAGCGGCCCGAGGACACCGTGGTCGTGATCGCCGACAAGGCCGCGAAGAGCGGCCTGCTCGCGCAGGTGATGGACGAGGTCACGCTCGGCGGCATCAAGGAAGTCGCGATCGGCGCCGCCAGCGTGGGGGGCGAGTGACGCGTGGCGGTGTTGCGCTTTCCGATCGCGCTCGCGCTCGCGTTCCTGGTCACGGTGGGAATGTTCGGCTTCATGCGCGCGCTCACCAACGCGCGAGGCGAGCACGGCGAGGCCTCGGCGGTGACCAAGATCGAGTTCGTGCGCCTTCGCCGCGAGACCGAGATCGAAGAGAAGAAGCGCGAGAAGCCCGAACGCGAGAAGCCGCAGCAGGCGCCGATCACGCCGACGCTTTCGGTCGCGAAGGAAGAGGGGTTCGACACCGCGCTCGACGTACAAGCGCTGGCGGCCGGCCTCGGCGCCGAGTTCGGCTCGGCGGGGGGCGGCGGGGGCGACGGAACCGGAATGGGCGGGCTCGGCTTCAACGCGGGCCTCGCCGATCGCGCGCCGCTCCCGCTCGTGCGCGTCGAGCCGCAATACCCGCCGCAGGCGCAGCGCCGCAAGCTCGAGGGCTGGGTGCAGGTGCGCTTCACGATCTCGACCGCGGGCTCGGTCAAGGACGCGGCGGTGATCAAGTCGAGCGACGCGCTGTTCGAACGCAACGCGATTCAAGCCGTGAACAAGTGGAAGTACCAGCCGCAGATGCAGGCGGGCAAGCCCACCGAGGCCCCGGGCCAGCAGGTGGTCGTGCGCTTCAAGATGAAAGGGTAGGGACGTGAAGATCCGGACGACTCTCGCCGTGACTGCGCTCTTGCTGTCCACACTTCTGCCGACCGCAGCGGCGCGCGCGGAAGCCAAGGGCAAGAGCACCGGCATCAGCAAGCCGGTCGCGGAGAAACTGCTCGCGGCCTACGAGCTCCTGCAGAACGACAAGTACGACGAATCGCTCGCGCTGGTCGACGCGCTCGCGGAGCGCCGCCGGTTGAAGGCCCCCGAGATCGCGCAGATCCACCGCTTCCGCGGCTACATCTTCGTCAACAAGGGCATGAGCGAGCAGGCGGCCGCGGAGTTCCAGAAGTCACTCGCGCAGAAGGCTCTCGATCCCGAAGCCGAGCAGGTGATGACCTACTCGCTCGCGCAGATCTACACGCAGCTCGGCAAATACGATCAAGCGCTCGCGCTGATCAACACGTATTTTCAGGCGGAGCAGAGTCCGAAGGCCGACGCCTTCTACCTGAAGGCGATGATCCTGGTGCAGCAGGAGAAGTTCGCCGACGCGGTCGAGCCGGCGAAGGCCGCGGTCGCGCGCAGCGCCGAGCCGCGCGAGAGCTGGGTCGCGCTGCTGGTCGTGATCTACAGCCAGCTCAAGGACTATCCGAACGTGGCGGCGACGCTCGAGCAGCTGATCGCGATCTCGCCCGGCAAGCCGCAGTACTGGGTTCAGCTCGCCGCGGTGCAGAAGCACCTGGAGCGCGAAGCCAAGGCGCTGGCGACCATGCAGCTCGCGCACGAAGCGAAGCTGCTGCGCGAAGACAAGGAAGTGCGCCAGCTCGCGCGCTTGCTCTTCCTGCGCCAACAGCCCTGGGAATGCGCGCAGGTGATCGAGATGGGCATCGCGTCGGACGTGGTGAAGCCCGACGCCGACTCGTACAAGCTGATGTCGAACTGCTACATCGCCGCGCGCGACAACGACAAGGCGCTCGAGCCGCTGGCGAAGGCGGGCGAGCTCGCGGTCGACGGCGACATGTACATGCTGCTCGGCCAGATGTACCTGCAGCGCGAGCGCTTCGCTCCGGCGATCGAGGCGCTCGAGAAGGCGCTCGCGAAGTCGAAGCCCGACCAGCGCGGATCCGTCCAGCTCCTGATCGGCGTCGCGCAGCTCGGCTCCGATCGCTTCGACGATGCGGAGCGCGCCTTCCGCGTCGCTTCGGGCGACGAGAAGGTCCGTCGCGCGGCCGAGAGCTACCTCTCGTTCTTGAAGGCGCAACGACTCCGGCACGAGCAACAGCAGCAGGCGCAGGCCCCGTCGTCGCGCGGCTGAGCTATCGTGCCGCCGGATGCGACTCCTCGCCGGCGCGAGACACTTCGAGGTCACCGAGCTTCCGAGCTACGACCCGGCGGGCTCGGGCGAGCACGTGTACGCGTGGATCGAGAAGGAGGGCGTCGACTCCGAGCAGGTCGTCGAGGCGCTGTGCAACGCGACGGGCCGGCCGCCACGCGACGTGGGCTACGCCGGCCGCAAGGATCGGGCGGCGATCGCGCGCCAATGGTTCAGCGTCCGGCTCGCCGACGAAGACGCGCTGCGTCGCACGAGCGCGGCCTCCGGCGGACGCATCACCGTGCTCGAGATCTCGCGCGACCGCAGCAAGCTGCGCCTTGGCCAGCTGCGCGGCAACCGCTTCCGGCTCGGGCTCGACGGCGCCGCCGATGCACCCGCGACCGAGGCGCTGCGCGCGGGCCTCGAGCGCCTGACGCGATTCGGTGTCGAGAACCGCTTCGGTGCGCAGCGCTTCGGGAGCAAGGGCGCGAACGTCGCGATCGCGAACGCTTGGGCCTGCGGCGACATCGCGCGTGCCGCGGAGCTCTGCGTCGATGCTTCGGGTGGCTGGCACTCGGGCCAGGAGCTGCCGTCGGGATTCCGACCGGGACCGACGGGCCGCGTGCTCGGTGCGTTGCGCCGCGCGCCTGACGACGCGGCGGCTGCGCTGCGCGCCGCCGGTCCGCGCTTCGCGAAGCTGATCGCGTCCGCCGCGCAAAGCGCGGTCTTCAACGCGGTGCTCGAAGCGCGCAGCCGCGCCGGCCTCTTACACAAGCTTCGCGTGGGTGACGTCGCGCGCCGGCGCGCGGGCGGTGTGTTCCGCTGCCTGCCCGAGGAGCTCGACGCGCTGAACGCGCGCGCCGCCCCCGGTTCGCTCGATATTTTCGCGAGCGGTCCGTTGCCCGGCAGCGAGATGTACGCGCCGAGCGCGGCGGTGGCGGCGGAGGAGCGCGCCTGGAGCGCCTCGACCGGCGTCGACTGGGGCGCCTTCGCGAACGGTCGCCCGCTCGCGAGCCCGGGCGATCGCCGCGCCCTGCTGGTTCCGTTCCTGGAAGCGCCGCAGCTCGAGACCGATCCGCAGACGCTCTGGCTCCGCTTCGCACTGCCCGCCGGCAGCTACGCGACCGAGGTGCTGACGCAGCTCGGTGTCGAGGTCCCGGAGCGGCGGGCCTAGGTTCCCGCGGGTCCGGCGAGCGTGATCTCGCGGCCCAGCGCGCCGAGCCCGAGCATCTGCGCGAGCTGGTCCGTCTTCCACGCCATCACGTTCGCGCCCACCAGATCGCGGAAGATGCGCTCGAGCGGCCGGCCGCTCACGTACGCGTGCGCGCCGCAGATGCGCAGGGAGTCCTGCGCGATCTCCTCGCTCATGCGCCGCAGGTGGTACACCGCGCGCACCATCCGGCGGGTGAACTCTTGCGCGCTTCCGCCCGGCTCGGCCAGACACCGCACGGTGTCGTCGAGCACGATCCGGCCGGTGCCCAGCCAGTGGTCCATGCGCCCGATGCCGGTCTGCGCCCAGGCCTCGTCGGCGCGGAATCCGACCTCGGCGGTGCCGGTGGTCTGTCCGGCGAGGTAGCCGTGTCGTTCCTTCACGTAGGCGACGGTCGCGTCGTAGGCCGCCTGCGTCAGGCCGACCCAGATGCCGAGAATGCCGAGCGCGCCCCAGGAGCGCTGCTTGATCATCTCGACCGACATCTGCTTCCGGCCCTCGCGCGCGAGCGCGAGCGGCAGCCGAAACACCTCGCTGCGAGGGATCACGAGTCCTTCGATCGCGATGTCGTGGCTGGCTGTGCCGCGCATGCCCATCGCGTTCCAGTTGCGCAGGTTGCGGATGCCCGGGCTGTCGAGACGCGGCACTGCGATCACCACGTCGGGTTCGCCGCCGGCGCGCTCGATCCAGCCTCCGACCAGCGCATAGGTCGCGCCCTCGCTCATCGAGGCGAAACCGGCCTTGCCGTTCACGATCAGCGAGTCGCCCTGCTCGCTGAACGAGAAGCCGCTCTTGCGGTTGTCGAGATCTCCGGTCGGCACGGAGCCCGGACCGCAGATCAGCGCGGCGTTGCGTCCCATGTCGGTGAGCACCTGCTCGCCGTGCGGGAACATCGGCAGCGGCAAGAAGGACAGGAAGTGCGCGATCAAGAGGTGCATGCTCAGCGCGACGGCAGTCGAGCCGTCGGCCCAGGCGATCTCTTCCATCACACGGACCAACGCCTCGGCGCCCATGCCGAGTCCGCCGAACTTCGGGTCGAGCAGCATGGAGGTCACGCCGAGCGTGCGCAGCTCGTCGACGTTCTTGGCCGGAAACGCTCGGTCGCGATCGGTCGCCGCCGCTCGTTCCGCGAATCCACCCCGCGCGAGCGCGCGCACCCGCTCCACCAACTCGAGCTCAGCCGCATTCACGAAGCACTCCCCGGATCCGCAGACGCACGCGTTCGTCGGCGGCCATGCTGTTCATCGTCGTCGCGCTTGTCAACCAACGCTGGCCGCCGGGCGCGACGCGCGCGAGCACGCGCGCAAAAGGCCGGGCGTGGCGACACCGATACACTTCGCGACCGAGACGCGGAGGCCCCCCACCATGAACACACGCATGATCGCCACGGGTCTGTTCGTGTCCACGCTCGCGCTGCTCGTCACGGGTTGCGCGACCGTTCGCGAGCCGCGGGCCGCGGCGCTCGCCAGGGCGCAACGCTTCTACGACGCGGGCCGCTACGCGAAGGCGCTGCAAGCGACCGAGCTCGCGGAGGCCAGCGCGAACCCGGATCCGCAAGTCACTGCGCAGGCGCTGTTGCTGCGCGGACGTTGCCTCGAAGCGCTCGGGCAGCAGGAGCCGGCGGAGGCGCACTACCGCTACGTCGTCGATCAGTACCCGACCAGCGAGCTGGTCGCGCAGGCGCGCGCAGCGGTGCAGCGGCTCGACGTCGACGCGAAGGCGAACGCGCCGGCCGCCAGCGGCGACGAGCTCTCCGAGTGGGGCTTCCTCGAGGAGGTCGTGCTCGAGTATCCCGACATTCGCTATCCCGATCTCGCGCTCGGCTTGGGCGTGGGCGGCACGGTGGTGGTCGCGTTCCAGGTGAACGAGAACGGACAGGCGACACAGATCCGTGTGCTTTCGGCTCCGCACCCGCTGCTGGGCGGCGCGGCGATCGACGCGATCTCCCGCGCGCGCATCGATCCGACCATGCTCGGCTTGACCGATCGCAGCGCGCTCCCGGCGCTGCGCCAGACCAAGATCAACTTCGAGCTCGAGTGACGCTCGGCGCGGAGCGGCAGCCGATGGCCGACGCGCCCGTCATCTCGATCGCCCTCGCGCGCAAGCTTGCGCTCGCGCACGAGGCGCTCCACATCGAAGGCATGCGCGCGACGGCCGCGCTCGAGGGCAATCCGTTCGAGGTCGAGGTGCGCCGCTTCGGGCGCGCGACCGCAACACTCTCGGCGAAGCTCGCGATGGTCGAGTGGTACAACCGCGTGGTCGGGCTCGAGCTGCAGGACGCGCGCGCGATCCCCGAGATCCTCGACTTCTTTCGCGCGCGTGGCATCCGCGCGCGCTTCGAGATCGGCCCGGCCGAGCTCACCTCCGCGCTCGCGCTGCAGCTCGCGATCGAACGCGTCGGCGTCGAGCGCATCGAGTCGGTCGTGCACGCGCCGATCGAGGCGCTGGTGACGCCGCGCGCATCGGCCGTGGTCGTGCGGTCCTCGGCGTTCGAGGAAATGGACCTGTTCCTCGAGCTTTGGGCGCGCGGCTTCGCGCTGCCCGAGTTCCTGATGAGCGACGTGAAGCGCATGCGCGCGGCCTGGTTCAGCGTGCCCGGGCTCGAGCGCTACGTGGCGCTGCTCGACGGCGAACCGATCGCGTGCGGCGGACTCTACGTGCACGGCGACGTCGGCTACCTGTGCGTGTCGGCGACGCTGCCGGAAGCGCGCGGCCGCGGCGCGCAAGCCGCGCTGATCGCGCGCCGATGGCGCGATGCGTCAGCGGCCGGCTGCCGACACGTGATCAGCACCACGCCATTCGGCGGCACGAGCCAGGCCAACATGGAGCGCGCCGGCATGCGCACCGCCCATTCCATGTGCATCTGGCTCGACTACGGCATGAAATTCTGAGCTCCGTCCGCCTCCGACGCTGAACACCCTTGTCGCGCAAAGTGGAACGTGTTCCAATCGCCGCGACGAAGGCGTCGGTGCCGCACGGGAAGGGGCGGAGTCGAGGAGTGCGCCAGAGAGAATCCGGGAGGGAGCGTCTCATTGAGGGATCGAGTTCCGCTGCGTATCGCGCGGATCGCCCCGGGGATTGCGGCGTTCGTCCTCGCTCTGGCGGCACCGGCGTCTTCGTCGTCGACCGCTCCGCAGCCCGGCTCGACGGGTGTGCCGAGCGGCGGCGGCTTCGACGCCGAGCCCACCTGCACGTCGTGTCACACCGGCTTTCCGATCAACTCCGACGGGCGCGGCGTGCTCTCGCTCACGGGACTTCCGAAGCGCTACGTCCCGGGTGAACGCTACGTGCTGGTGCTCGAAGTCCGGCACCCGGACGAAGAGCGCAAGCGCTGGGGCTTCCAGCTCACCGCGGTCAGCGCGAAGTCGCTCGCCGGCGCGGGCGCGTTCTCGCTCACCGACGACGCCAATACGCAGCTGATCCGCGGCACCGTCGGCAATCGCGAGTACGTGAGCCACTCGTACTTCGGCACGGGCGTCGGCGACGCCGGCGGCCACACCTGGACGTTCGACTGGATCGCGCCCGAGCCGGCGGTCGGACGCGTCGCGTTCTTCGGCGTGGGCAACGCCTCGAATCTCGACGGCTCGAAGGAAGGCGATCGCATCTACGGCCCCGCGCCCAAGCCGCTCGCGTTCGTCGATCCGGCAAAGCCCGGCGCGAAGGAGCAGTGACGATGAAGTTCTGGCAGGCCGTCTCGTTCACGGAACCCGAGCAGTTGGTCGAGATCGCCAAGCTCGCGGAAGAGGTCGGCTTCGACGGCATTCTGGTGTCCGATCACCTGTTCTTCCCCGAGCAGCTCAGCTCGAAGTACCCCTACACACCGGACGGTGTTCCGGGCTTCAGCGCCGAGACGGCCTGGCCGGAGCCGTTCGCGCTGGTCGGCGCGATGAGCGCCGTCACCACGCGCCTGCGTTTCGCGACCATGGTCTACATCCTGCCGCTTCGACACCCGCTCGAGGTCGCGAAGGCGACCGCCACGCTCGACATCCTCTCGGGCGGGCGTTTCATCCTGGGCGTGGGCGCGGGCTGGATGAAGGAGGAGTTCGATCAGCTCGGCGTCGACTTCCAGACGCGCGGCGCGCGCTTCGACGAATCGATCGCGGTGCTGCGCAAGCTCTGGGCCGGTGGCATGGTCGAGCACCACGGTCGCTTCTTCGACTTTCCGCGCCTGCAGATGAGCCCCGCGCCGTCGCGGCCCGTGCCGATCTACGTCGGCGGCGCGAGCACCATCGCGCTGCGCCGCAGCGCGCGCTCGGGCGACGGCTGGCTCGGCAACGGCTCGGATCCCGCGGAGGCGTCGCGCATCCTGGGCGAGCTCGCGCGTCTGCGGCGCGAGGCCGGCCGCGAGCGGCTGCCGTTCGAAGCCGTGGTTCCGCTCACGACACCGCCCGATCCCGACGTTCTGCGCCGGCTCGAAGACCAGGGCGCGCACGGTACGGTCAGCTACCCGTTCATGTACACGCTCGGTCCGACCTCGACGCTCGCGGAGAAGCGCCGCTACCTCGAGGGCTACGCCGAGCGCGTGATCCGCAAGACGCGCGGCTGATGGCGGATCTCGACGCGATCGAGGCGCGGCTCACCGGCCCGGGCGGCCCGTTCGAGATGGTCGTCGAGGACGTGCTCGGCGCGCGCATGCCGGTGTTCAAGACCCGGCTGCGCTCGCTGCGCGCGCTGCTCGAGGCGTCGCTCGCGCAGGGCGACAAGGAATACCTGGTCTACGGGGAGCGGCGCATCTCGTACGCCGAGCATTTCCTTCTGGTCGCGAGCGCCGCGCGCGCGTTGCAGGAACGCTTCGGTGTGGGGAAGGGCGATCGCGTCGCGATCCTGGCCGCGAACTGTCCCGAGTGGATCGTCGCGTTCTGGGCCGCGCAGAAGCTCGGCGCGGTCGCCGTCGGATTGAACGGCTGGTGGGCCGGCGACGAGATCAGCTACGGCGTGCGCGACTGCGATCCGAAAGTCCTGATCGTCGATCGCCGCCGGCTCGAGCGCGTGTCGCGCGCCGCGCTCGGCGTACCGGTCGTCGAGATCGAGACCGAGTTCGGGAAGCTCGAGTCGCACGAGCGAGAGGCGACACTGTCCGATGTCGCGATCGCGGAAGACGATCCCGCCGCGATCCTGTACACGAGCGGCACGACCGGCCGGCCGAAGGGCGCGATCAACACGCAGCGCAACATCCTGGCGCTGCTCGGCATCCAGTTCTTCCACGGCGCGCGCATGATGCTGGCCGCCGCAGCCGACGGGCGCGTGCCGTCGGGGCCGCCGCGACCGACCTGCGCGCTCGTCACCACGCCGCTCTTCCACGTGTCGGGGCTGTACACCGGCGCGATCATGATGCTCGCGAGCGGCGCAAAGACCGTCTGGCGCGTCGGTCGCTTCGATCCAGAAGACGCGATGCGCCTGATCGAGCGCGAGCAGGTCACGTCGTGGGGACCGATGGGAACCATGGCCTACCGCGTCGTGCATCATCCGGAGGTCGGCAAGTACGATCTGTCGAGCGTCACCAACGTCGGCTCGGGCGGTGCGCCGACCAGCCCAGAGCTGCAGGAGAAGATTCGCGCCACGTTCCCGTCGGCGCGCGCGAGCTTCGGCCTGGGCTACGGGCTCACCGAGTGCACCGCGCTGGCGACGCTCTCGTTCGGCGAGGATCTCGCGCGCCATCCGCATTCTGCGGGCCGGCCGCTGCCGACGGTGCAGATCGAGATCCGCGACGCAGACGGCCGCGCGTTGCCCGCGAGCGAGACTGGCGAGATCCACGTGCGCAGTCCGCTCGTGATGGCCGGCTACTGGCGCAATCCGCAGGCCAGCGCGGCCTCGATCGTCGCGGATCGCTGGCTGCGCACGGGCGACGTCGGCGCGCTCGTCGACGGACGCCTCTACATCAACTCGCGCGCGCGCGATCTGATCCTGCGCGGCGCCGAGAACATCTACCCGGTCGAGATCGAGCAGCGCCTCGAAGCGCACCCCGACGTGCTCGAGGCGGCCGTGGTCGGCGTCGATCACGAAGAGCTCGGTCAGGAAGTGAAGGCGATCGCGGTGCTGCGCCCCGGTGCGCGCGCGACGCCCGCGGAGCTCGGCGCCTGGGTCGGTGCTGCGCTCGCCGCGTTCAAAGTCCCGGCGCACTGGCAGCTGCGCGCGGAGCCACTGCCGCGCAACGCGGCGGGCAAGGTGCTGAAGAACGTGTTGACGGGTGCAGCCGAGAACCCGTTCGTCGCCGAGTAGTACAATCGGAGCGTCTTGCCGTTCGCGCGGAGAGGAGAGTCCCGATGGCCAAGGTGGAGTTGCAGGGACGCTGTGACACGCGCTTCAAGCGCGTCCGCGAGATTTTCGAGGCGAGCTTCGAGAGCGGAGCGGAGGTCGGTGCGGGCCTGTCCGTGTACGTCGATGGTCGCGAGGTCATCGACCTGTGGGGCGGCTTCGCGGACAAGGACCGCACGCGACCGTGGCGGCGCGACACGCTCGCGAACGTCTACTCGACCACCAAGGGCATCACGGCGATCGCCGCGCACCAGCTGGTCGAGCGGGGCGAGCTCGAGCTCGACGCGCCCGTCGCTCGCTACTGGCCGGAGTTCGCGCAGAAGGGCAAGGCGGAGATTCCGGTGCGCATGCTGCTCAACCACCGGGCTGGACTTCCGGCGGTCGCGAAGCCGCTCCAGCCGGACGACATCTACGACTGGGAGACGATGACGCGCGCGCTCGCCGAGCAGGAGCCGTGGTGGCAGCCGGGAACCGGTCACGGCTACCACGCGCTCACGTACGGTTGGCTCGTCGGCGAGCTCGTGCGGCGCGTGAGCGGCATGGGCATCGGCCGCTACGTGCGCGAGCACATCGCCGCGCCACTCGGGGTCGAGTTCTGGATCGGCATGCCCGAGGAACTCGATGCGCGTACCGCGGAGCTGCACCAGGGTCCGATCGTCGAGAGCGGCGGGCCGAACCTGATGGAGCTGATTCAGAACGAGCCGAACGGCGTGCTCGCGAAGGCCTTCGGCAATCCGCCCCTGCTGTTCATCAGCCCGAACTCCCGCCAGTGGCGCGCGGCCGAGCTCGCCGCGGCGAACGGGCACACGACCGCGGGCGGCCTCGGACGCATCTACGCCGCGCTCGCCAACGGTGGCGAGCTCGATGGCGTGCGCCTGCTGCGACCCGAGACGATCGAGCGCGCGCGCACGCAGGAGTCACTCGGCGAAGACAAGGTGCTGATGATGACGTCGCGACTGGGACTCGGCTTCTTCCTGTCGCCGGCGCACGAGCCGCTCGGCCCGAACCCGGGCACCTTCGGCCACGCCGGCGCGGGCGGCTCGCTCGGGGTCGCGGATCCGGAGGCGAACGTGGGCTTCGGCTACGTGATGAACCTGATGCACACCGGGCGCTGGCTCTCCGACCCGCGGCCGCGCGCGCTGCTCGACGCGCTCTACGAAGGGCTCTGAGCCGAGCGCGGCACTGCGACCAGATAGGTCGCGTACACGGGCGGGCCGGGCAGCCGGATCCGCCCGATCTCCCAGTCGTACGCATCTCTGTGTCGAGGCTCGAGCGAGTCGACGATCGCCCGCAGCTCGCGCGGCGAGTACACGCGCAGGCACGACACCAGCCCGTCCCAGAGCACGAACAGCGGCAGGATCGGCACGAGGTACGTGAACGGAATCCAGAGCCAGCGGAACGGGCGCAGGAACGGCAGCGCGAGCGAGAAGGTGAGAGGCGCGAGGAGGATGCCGAGCATCGGCAGCCAGTCGCGTCCGACCAGCTCGAAGATCGCGATCGGGCGGCCCGCCTCGGTCGCATCGGCCACGATCCCGCGCGCGGTCTCGGGCCGGAAGTGGTGGAAGGCGTTGAAGATCGTGCGCAGGCCGGCGAGCGACTTCGGCACCTGCGTGGCGTCGACGGGCTCGCGCAGCCAGTCGATGCGGCCCGCGGAGCGCGCGGCGACGCGAGCGAGCGAGCCCTGGTTCGGGTAGAAGTCCGTGAGCAGCGCGTGCACTTCGGTGCCGCGCAGCGCCAGCGCGTCGACGACCTCGGCGACCGGGCCCGCGCCGCCCGAGCACAGATCCACGATGCGCTTCTCGCGCGAGCGCGTGAGCGCGTCCGCGAGCTTCGGCGCGAGCGCCTTGGAGTGGCCGGCGATGCGCGCCGCGAACTCCAGGTAGGCGGTGCCGGCGTCGCGGAGCACGCGCGGAAACCACGGTTGGTCTTCGAGCTCGAACAGGTGCACGCGGTCCATCGCGGGCACTCTTGTACCATGAGCAGCGCATGAGCCAATGGATTCCGATCGGCCGCTTCGCCCAGCTCTCGGGCTTCACCATGCGCGCGCTGCGCCACTACGAGAGCCTGGGATTGCTGGTGCCGGGGCGCGTCGACCCGAGCAGCGGCTACCGCTTCTACGCTCCCGAGCAGCTTCCCGACGCGCTGCGGGTGCGGCTGCTGCGCGCGCTCGAGATGGCGCTGTCCGACGTGGTGGCGGTGATGCGGAACCCCGAGAGCCCCGAGGCGCTCGAGGTGCTGCGCGTGCACCGCGCGCGGGTCGCTTCGCGCGTCGGCGAGCTCGAGCAGCAGCTCGCTCGGCTCGACGAGTGGCTGCACGGCGCGCTGCAGGAGCTCGACGCGGAGCAGCCGGCGCTCGACGAGCGCGCGAACGGTTCGGCCGACGCCGACGACGAGCCCGTGCAGCCGCTGGAGCGCGCGTTCCTCGGACTGTTCGGACCGCCCGGAAAGCCCTAGCCGGCCGGCGCTACGGCTTCGCCGCCGGCAGCGGCAGCGCGGTCGTGTACTTCACCTGCTTCAGCGCAAAGCTCGAGCGCAGATTCGCGACGCCGGGCACGCGCGTCAGGTGTTCGACCAGGAAGCGCTCGAACGCCGGCACGTCCGGCACCACTACGCGCAGCAGGTAGTCGGAGTCGCCGGTCATCAAGTAGCACTCCATCACCTCGGGTCGGATCAGCACCGCGGCCTCGAACGTCTCCAGACTGCGCTCGACCTGGCGATCGAGCCGGACCTGGATGAAGACCGAAACCCCGAGCCCGAGCGCCTGCGGGTCGAGCAGCGTCACGTGCCTTCGCACCAGGCCGGAGCGCTCGAGCTCGCGCACGCGGCGCAGGCACGGCGAGGGCGACAGGCCGACGCGGCGCGCCAGGTCGAGGTTCGAGATGCGCGCGTCCTCCTGCAGGATCGAGAGGATGTTTCGGTCGATCGGGTCTATCTGTGTCACGGCCATTCCGAGCAATATTATTGCGCGAATCTCCCATGATCGTGGAATGATCGCAAGGATCTGCCCGGACTTCTGGACTACCCTGTCTTCATGGACGGACGCCGACTCGATCTGCTCCGCGAGCTCGAGCGCAAGGTGCTGTGGCTGTCGAGCTGGACCATCCACCACGCCAACCACCTGCGGCCCAAGCGCGACGGGCTGAAGGTCGGCGGGCACCAGGCGTCCTGTTCGTCGGTCGTGACGCTGCTCTCGGCGCTGTATCTCGACGTGCTGCGCCCGCAGGATCGCGTCGCGGTGAAGCCGCACGCGAGCCCGGTCTTCCATGCGCTGCAATACCTGCTCGGCAACCAGACGCGCGACGCGCTCGAGCGCTTCCGCGCGCTCGG
>JANNLG010000144.1:0-5319 GCA_031396695.1 Deltaproteobacteria bacterium | reverse complement strand
GGGCAGGAACACGGACACGTCGCCGGCGGTCGGGTTCAGCGTGCCCACGAACGCGATCGCGAGCAGCAGCGCGAACGACTCGACGGCGGCGAAGCCGAGCCCGGTCAGCGTCATCAGGCCGCAGGCCGCGTACAACACGTGGCGCGGCGCGAAGCGCGCGCCCGCGAGTCCTACGCCGAGCGTGAGCAGCGCGCTGCCGAGCAGGGTCGAAGTCATCAGCGCGCCGATCTCGACGCTCGACAGACCGATCCGCGACAGGTGCACCGCCAGCACCACCCCGACCAGCCCGTCTGCGAAGCCGCGTAGCCCGCGCGCGGCCACGATCCGTCCGTTCATCGCGCGCTCAGGAGGGCTGCGCGGCGCTCGGCGCGGGCGTGAGCACGCCGGAGCCGCGCTCGCCGTCGGTGTGCGCGAGGTGCGCGTCGAGCGTCGCGGCCGAGATGCCGGCGCTGCGCAGGCGCAGCGCCGGTCCGATCCGAGACAGGTGGAACACGAAGATCGTCAGCGCGAAGCCCGCCGTCACGATCGCGAAGACCGCGAGCACGCCGGGATTGCCCGAGGTCGCCTCGAGATCGGACCTGACCCAGAACGCGAGACCGATCGCGATCACGAGCGCGAGCACCGCGACGCGCAGCACGTCGCCGAGCACCCCGTGCGCGCCGCGCCGGCGCGCGCGCAACAGCTCCCCGCGCGAGAAGTAGTCGAGGAACCAGCCCGTGTCTTCTTCGACGTCGCGCACGTTCGGAGGCGCGAGCGTGCGACCGGTCAGCGGGTCGAGCGCCGGCTCGCCGCGCCGGTGCGCTGCGACCCCGGCCAGGATCGCGCGGTGCACGACCTCGTTGATCGGGAAGCGCCAGGCGATGAAGAACGCCGCGATCGAGAACACCGACGGCGTGAGCGCGAACACGACCCGGATCGCCATCATCACCTCGGGCGACTGCGGCACGTTGGGCTGGTAGCCGAGCGACGCGAGCAGCGCGAGCGGCAGCGACGCGCTCGGGATCACGATGAACTTCGGCACCAAACCCCAGAGCGCCAGATACTGCGCCTCGCGCCGCTTTCCGGTGTAGAGCTCGTCGTAGTCGATCACGTCGGCCTGGATCGCGGGCGGCAGGAACAGACCCGCGCCGAAGCTCGAGCCCGCCCAGATGATCACGGCCAGACACGCGAGGTTGTCGCCCTCCCCGAGCAGGAACAGCGCGATCCCGCCCGTGACGCCCATGACGAAGCTGATCAGCCAGGCGTTGAGCTTGCCGATCTTCCGCGCGAGCAGCAGCCAGAGCGGCAGGAACAGCAGACCCGAAATGAAGTACGCGCCCAGGAAGATCAGCAGCCACAGATCCGCGGCGGGCTGGTCGATCGGCGGCGGGTTCAAGACGTAGCGATTGAAGTACGGCATCAAGAGACCCGGAATCGCGCCCGGAATGCTCGCCACCGCGTAGCACACGAACAACACCAGGAACGGGCGATTGCGCAGCGAGCGTCGGATGCCCGGCACGAGCGGATTCGATTTGCGCTCGACGAAGTCCGGCCGCTCGCGCACGCGCAGCACCAACAGCCAGTACAGCGTCACCATCAGCACCGCGTAGCCGATCGCCATGATCGCGTACGCCGGCCGCTGGGCGACACCAAGCATGCCGGTGAGCACGCCGGGCACCATCACCGCCACGATCGTGCCGACCAGCGCGAAGCCCTCGCGCACCGAGAACAAGCTCGAACGCTCGTGGTAGTCGAGCGTGAGCTCGGGTCCGAGGGCTGCGTGCGGCAGGCCGTACAGCATGTTCAGCGTGAAGAACAGCATCAGCATGGTGCCGAACCAGACCGCCGCGCCGGTTGGATCGAGCCAGCTCGGCGGCGTGAACAGCGCCACGAACACCACCGCGGCGATCGGCGCGGCGATCGCTATCCACGGCCGCCGCCGGCCCCAGCGCGTGTGCGTGTGATCGGAGAGCCAGCCGACGAACGGATCGATGATCGCGTCGAGCACGCGCGCGAGCGCGGACGCGAGCGCGACCCAGGCGAGCGGCACCAGGATCGTGTCCGAGTAGAACGGATTCACGTGGATCGCGACGGGAATCGCCATCGCGGCGCCCGCGATGCTCGGCGCGCCGTAGATCAGCTTGGTGCCGAGCGAGAGCTTCTCTTGGACCGGCTCACTCACGGGAATCGCGCGCGCAGCCAGGACGCCGTGATCTCCATCGCCTCGCGGCGCCGGCCCTCCAGATAGTGCGGAGCGCCCTTCAGCTCGTGGTACTCGACGTCGGGCGCGGCGCAGGCTGCGCGAATGGCGCGTGCCTGCGAGAGGCGGATCTCCGTGTCGGCCGACGCGTGGATGATCAGCGACGGCACCTTCACGCTCGGCATGGTGTCCTCGAGCTTCGCGTGCGACGAAAGCCCCGACCAGGTCGAGAGCCAGCCGCGCGCGCTCATCACGCGCGCCAGACCGAAACGCCCGTAGTTGCCGTCGAACGGATCGGGAAACGCGAACAGCGAGCCCATCGGCCGCTCGTCGGGATCGATCGTGAGATCGAGGTACGCGGGGTCCGCGAGCGTGCGGTAGATGACCATGTACTTGGCGTGCACCGTGCGCTGGCGCCAGTAGCGCCACGACTTCGCGTCGGCGTTCTTGTCGACGCCCTTCAGGAGCTTGCCGGCCTGCTCCGCGTCGGCGATCGAACCTTTTGCGATCGCGTCGAGCCGCGCGACGCGCGCGATCTGCGCCGCGCGGTAGCGCGCGAGCCAGGCGCGGTCGTAGCGACAGGGCTCGGGCCACGGCCGCCAGCCGTTGTCGGGGTTGTACATGTCGAGCTCAGGCAGCACGGACTCCGGATCGTTCTCATCGGCGACCGACGGATCGATCACCTGGTTCATGAACACGCCCTCGCCCGGGTGCGCGGCGATCGCGATCCAGCCGTCGCCGACGCCCTTCTCCTTGTGGGTGAGCGCCATCAGCGAGCCGCCGCCGCTGTTGCCGAGCAGGATCACGGCCCGCGCGCCGCGCCGACGCATTTCGGTGACGGCGGCTTCGACGTCGACCGCGCAGCTCTCGTGCAGGCAGTCGATGTCGTTGTTGATGTAGCGGGTCGCAAAGCCGAGCACGGCGTAGCCTGCGGCCGCGAGCAGCGGACACGCGTAGTGCACCGAGAAATCGCCGCGCGGGTGCGAGAGCACGACCGCGGTCTTCCACGGCTGACCGGCCGGCGGCGTCCACAGGATGCCGCGCACGAGCGCGCCGTCGGGCGTCACGATGCGCACGTCCTCGCGCTGGATGGCGACCTTCGGGTCGTCCTCGGGCATCGGCCAGAAGGCGTACCCGAACGGTCGTCGGGCTCCCATCGCGTGCGGCATGCGTCCGTTCCCCCTTCGCTCGAGGCGACAGAATACCCGTTAGTCGGGCAGCGTGTACGCGATCACGGAGTCGCCGAGCGTGCTGCCCTTGCCGATGTGGCCCCCCGGCGCGATCACCAGGAACTGTTTGCCGTCGGGGCGCAGCTTGTACGTGACCGGACCCGCGTGCAGGCCGGCCGGAAGATCGAAACGCGCGAGCGCCTCGCCGGTCGAAGCGTCGTGCGCGCGCAGCACGCGGTCGTTCGTGCCCGAGTGGAACACGAGCCCGCCGGCGGTCGCGAGCGGCGGGCCGTAGTTGTGGAGACCCTTCACGCCGTCGAGCTCTCCCGCCGGAACGCTCCAGCGGATCTTTCCGCTCGCGAGGTCGACGGCGACCAGCATTCCCCAGGGCGGCGCGTTGCACGGCACCCCGTCTTCGGCGAAAAGCGTGCGCTCGGTGTGGTAGCGCAGACCCGTGCCACGTCCGGTGATCCACCAGTGCGCGGCGCGCAGCGTGCTCTGCAAGACCACTTCGTCCGTGCCGAGGTTCGACTCGGGCAGCTTCACGAGCTTGATCACGTGCGCGAGGTTGTTGACGGGGACGAAGAGCGTGGCTGTCGATTCGTCGTACGAAGCGCCGGACCAGTTCGCTCCCCCGCCCGTGAATGGGTAGAGCAGCGAGCCGCGCTCGGTCGGCGGAGTGAAGAGGCCGTCATTCCTCAGCTCCCGCAGGCGCGCGCGGCAGGCCTCGAGATGTTCGGGCGTCTTCGCGTACAGGTCGGCCTCCGTGAGCCGTTGCGGCACGAGCGGCGGCGGCGCGAGCGGCACCGGCTGCGTGGGCGAAGCGTGTTCGCCCGGCACGTCGGACGCGGGCACGGCGCGCTCCTCGATCGGAAACAGCGGCTCGCCGGTCGTGCGGTCGAACAGGAACACGAAGCCGGACTTGGTGGCCTGCGCGACCGCATCGCGCGCGACGCCGTCGCGTGTAACCCGGACCAGATTCGGCTGCGCGGCCAGGTCGTAGTCGAAGAGCCCATGGTGCACGGTCTGGAAGTGCCAGACGCGCTCGCCGGTCTGCGCGCGCACGACGACCAGCGAGTCGGAGTACAGGTTGTCACCCGGCCGATCGTGGCCGTAGAAATCGGGGCCGACCGTGGACACGGGCAGGTACACGAGGCCGCGCTCGGCATCCGCGCTCATGGTCGACCAGACGTTCGCGAGGCCTCCGTCCTCGGGGCGGACCAAAGTCTGGAAGGTCCACAGCAGCGCGCCCGTGCGCGCGTCGAAGGCGCGCACGTCCCCCGGCGGCGACTTCGCGCGCACCAGATCCGCGATCGACGAGCCCACCACGACCACGTCGCCGACCACCAGCGGCGGCGAGGTGACGTTGTACTCCCAGGGATCGGTGAGCGGCGCGATGCCCTGGAAGAGGTCGATCTCGCCGTTCGTGCCGAAGTCCGCGACGCGCGCGCCGGTCGCGGCATCGAGCGCGATCAGGCGCGCGTCGAGCGTGCCCAGGAACACGCGTGGCGCAGCACCCGGCCCGCCGGCGTCCGCGCCGCGCCAGTACGCGACGCCGCGGTTGATGATCATGTTCGCGAAGCGCCGGTTCGTGTCGATCTGCGGGTCGAAGGTCCAGAGCTCTTTGCCGGTCTCGGGGTCGAGCGCGATCACGCGGTTCATCGGCGTGGTGAAGATCAGCCGGCCGTCAACGACGATCGGCGTCGTCTCCATGGCCGTGCCCTTGTTCACGTAGTCGGGCAGCCAGCCGCCGTCGTAGAAGTCGCCGTGGTGATAGGTCCAGGCGACCGCGAGCTTGGCGACGTTGCTGCGGTCGATCTCATCGAGCTTCGAGAAGCGCGCGCCGCCCGCGTCCCCGCCGGTGACGGGCCAGTCGGCGATCGCGGGCGGCTCGGCGCGTGCAGCGAGCGCGCTGCACAGCAACACCAGCCCGACACTTCCGAACATCACCGACCGCTTCTCGACGTCGCG
>JANNLG010000220.1:0-3361 GCA_031396695.1 Deltaproteobacteria bacterium | reverse complement strand
TCGAGGAACGCGAGCTCGATCAGGAAGCACGCGCCCACCACCACGCCACCGAGCTGGCGCACGAGGCGCGCGCTGGCCGCGGCCGTACCCCCGGTGGCGATCACGTCGTCGACGATCAGCACGCGCTGGCCCTTTGCCAACGCGTCGCTCTGCATTTCGATCTCCGCTTCGCCGTACTCGAGCGCGTAGCTCGTGGCGAGCGTCTGGCCGGGCAGCTTGCCCTGCTTGCGCGCGAGCGTGAAGCCCGCGCCGAGCGCGAGCGCGACCGGCGCGCCGAAGATGAAGCCGCGCGACTCGATCCCGACCACCAGATCCACGCGGTCGTCGCGGAAGCCCGCGGCCAGGCCCTCACAGGCGAGCCGCAGCGTCTCGGGATCGCGCAAGAGCGGGGTGATGTCCTTGAACACGATCCCCGGCCGCGGAAAATCCGGCACATCGCGGATCCGGCTCTCGAGCGTGCGGAGCAGCTGCTCTGGCGTCACTGCAGGAACTCGAGCGGATCGCGCGGCGAGCCGTCGCTGCGGATCTCGAAGTGCAGGTGCGGAACCGATGCGTTGCCGGTCTGGCCGATCTCGGCGATCGCGTCGCCCTTCTCCACGAACTGCCCCACGCTCACCAGCATCGTGCGGTTGTGCGCGTACACCGACGAGAGTCGGCCCTGGTGCTTCAGGATGATCAGCTTGCCGTAGCCCGAGAGCGACGCGTCGGCATGGATCACGCGGCCCGCCTCGGCCGCGCGCACGACCGTGCCCGCGGGCGCCTTGATGTCGAGGCCGTCGTGGTGCGCGCCCCGCCGCATCCCGTACTCGCTGATCACCACGCCGTACACGGGCCACGCGAACTCCGCCGTGCCCGAGCTGCGGCCGCGCGGGTCGCGCGACGCGTAGGTGTTGGCGTCGACCGGCCTTCGCGGCGCGGCCCCGACCCCGCCCGAGGGAACCACGAGCCGCGCGCCGACCGGCACGCTGGTCACGTCCTTGATCCCGTTCGCCGACATGATCGCCTCGACGCTCGAGCCGTAGCGCTTCGAGATCCGGTACAGCGTCTCGCCGCGCGCGACCACGTGCACGACGGTCTTCGGGGCGGGACGCGCACGCGGCTCCTGGCTGGGCGGGCTCCCGCTGTTCTTCCGCACGGTCGCGGACGGCTCCCTCGGCGGACCCTCGGACGAGCCGCAGGCCGCGAGCCCGAGCAGCAGCAGGCTCGCGCATGCGAGCCCGGCCGCCCTCAACCGGTCACCTCTCTTCGGCGCTGGTACCAGATGTACCCCACTACGAGCACCGCGATCCCCCCGAAGAGCCACAGAGTGGCTTTCTGGAGCAGCGGCCGCCAGAGGTCCTCGTTCGCGCCGACCCAGTACCCGACCGCCACCAGCACCGCGCTCCAGAGGCCCGCGCCCAGGCTCGTGTACAGCGCGAAGCGCGGCAGGTTCATGCGCGCGATGCCCGCGGGGATCGAGATCAGGTGCCGGATGCCCGGAATCAGCCGCCCCACGAAGGTCGTGATCTCGCCGTGGCGCGCGAAGTAGCGGTCCGCCGCGTCGAGCTTCTCGGGCGTGACGAACACGTAGCGACCGATCCGCTCCATGATCGGCCGCCCGAGCCACAGCGACACCGCGTAGTTCAGGCTCGCGCCGAGCAGGCTCCCGAACATGCCGCAAAAGGTGGCGATGAACGGATCCATCTTGCCCTGCGCCGCCAGGTAGCCGGCCGGAATCAGCGCGAGCTCGCTCGGAAACGGCACGATCGTCGACTCGATCGCCATCATCACGACGATTCCGCCGTAGCCCCACTCGTGGACCGTGGCCACGACCCAATCGATCGCCTGATGCAGAAATCCGTCCAAGCGCTCCCTCTCCCCGGGCCCGATCCCGCCGCCTTATGTTCGGACGAAGCCTCGCTATACTGGCCGCGCCTG
Organism: Deltaproteobacteria bacterium; assembly: GCA_031396695.1. GTDB lineage: Bacteria > Myxococcota_A > UBA9160 > SZUA-336 > SZUA-336 > VGRW01. The sequence goes on along the minus strand of JANNLG010000220.1, from coordinate 1,444 downwards.
TCGGGGCGTAGCGCAGTTTGGTAGCGCGTCTGAATGGGGTTCAGAAGGTCCCCGGTTCAAATCCGGGCGCCCCGACCAGTGGTATCTCGTGTGGGATTTCCTGCACGTGGCTGGGCGGTCGGCCTAGACTGGGTGGTTCCGAGGGAGAACCCCGATGGCCCTTCAACCTCTAGTTCGATGTGCCGCCCTTGGCATGATGGCTGCGCTGCTGCTCGCGCCGAGGATTGCGGCTGCCGTCCCGCTGTACTGCATCGCCTTCGGTGTGAACGGCATCGACTGCTCCCCACAGTCCGCCGCACCGCTCTCGTCCCTGGATATCCCGACGGGTGTCAGGGGTACCGCCTCGGCGTTCGCGGGAACGACGACGACCCCGGCTTCGCTCGGGGTGCAGGCCATCGCCGCGGACAGCACGGGCTTTGGTGCAGCCGCCACCGGACGAGCGGAGCTCTCAGGGTACGAAGTCGTCATCTCCGGGCCGACGGGAGGAACGACCACGACATCGCTCAACCTGAGCGTGAGCGGCAGCATCGATCTGTGGGGCGGCGTCGGCGGGGACAACAACCGGGGGTTGTTGACTGTGACGACAACTCTCGCCGGCTCGCAAGGAACGGCTAGCGGCCAGGGCTTCTTCATCGCGGACTACTGCTGTGGTGGAGGAGGCCCCCCAACGCTCACCTTTGCCTCCGGCGGAATCCTCTCGAACTTGTTCAATAGCGGCGTTTTCGCGACGCCGACACTCTCCGTCGTCAGCGGTGAGACCGTCTTCCTGAGCCTGGCGCTCGAGGCACAGGCGCGATGTAGGGACTCGTTCGGCGGCCCATGCGGGAACTCGACGAACTACCTCAACACACTCGGGCTCCGCACGACCGGGCCGGTGTTCAACTTGCCCGCAGGCTGGACCGCGAACTCGCCCGATGGGAGCATCGTGAACAACCTGTTCGTCGCGGTGCCCGAATCATCGACCTGGGCACCCTTCGTCCTGTCCATCCTCGCGGTCCTCGTAGTGAGGCGCCTGGCGTACTGACCGCGGAGCCGCGCCCGCCTCACGCCCCCTCAAGTGCCGCCTTCTTCCGGCCGAAAGGCCCGACGGAGTCTGGCACGCCCGTCGTCACGTGGCGTGAACGGGAGGCGCGTTTCCATGAACGATGGGCGTACCCGCAGGGTCGCGACGCGATCCGCGCGTGGGGGCGAGAGCGGTTTCCTGGCCACGCACGAGGCGTCGATCATGATCGCGTCCGGGCCGATGGCGGGCAGCGAAGTGGTGCTCGAGAAATCGCGCATGACGCTCGGCCGCGGCGCGAGCTGCGACGTGGTGCTCGACTATGCGTCGATCTCGAGCGAGCACGCGGAGCTCGAGCTTTTCGACGGCGGCTTTCGGCTGCGCGATCTGGGCAGCACCAACGGCGTGCGTGTGAACGGCGCGCCGGTCAATGTCGCGGACCTG
>JANNLG010000200.1:0-20084 GCA_031396695.1 Deltaproteobacteria bacterium | reverse complement strand
CGCTGTTGAAGCCGGGCGCGACGCGGTTCAGCTCGTCGTAGCCGTCGGGACCGTTCTCGGTCTCCCACAGCACGCCGGTCGCCGGATCGAAGGCGATCCCGTACGAGTTGCGAATCCCGTATGCGTAGTACTTCGACAGGTTCAGGCCGGACGCGCTGAGCGGGTTGCCGGGCGCCGCGCTGCCGTCGTCGTTCATGCGGAAGATCACGCTCGTGTCGTCCGCGACCGTGAGCGGCGGGTTGTTCTGGAGCCCGCCCTCCTGCAAGCGATCGCCCGTGATCGCGTAGAGCTTCTTGTCCGGACCGAAAACCATCGGTCCGCCCACGTGGGCCTGCGGCTCCGCCGGCGCGGCCAGGGTGTGGACGAGCTGAGGACTGCTGAGCGTTCCGTTCGCGAACGTGTAGCGCTCGATGCGCGTGAGCAGCCCGGTTCCGTTCGAGGTGTCCGCGCCGGTCGCGCTGGGCGTGTAGTACAGGTACACGCGCGGCACCAGCGGGAAATCGGGGTGGATCGCGATGCCGAGCAAGCCCTGCTCGGGGCCGCTCTGCACCGCCAGGTCGAGCGCCCAGCCAGGCTGCCGCACGCCGTCGACCACGTTGATCACGCGGCCGTTGTCCTTCTCGAGCACGAGGAAGTCACCCGGTGCGTAGAACGCCATCGCCGAGGGCATGTCGAGGCCGCCCAGCAAGAGGTCGATCCGCAGTGTGGGATCGCTCGCGACCTGTCCGGATGCGGGGACGGCGCCGACCAAGAGCAGCGCGAGCAGGGCAACGAGCGGCAGGGTTCTGAACAGCAAGAGTGGAATCTCCGGAGCGGTCGACGGTGGGGGGGGCGGAGTGGAGCCCTGTGCAAAGTCAGGGCCATGTAGCGGTCGTGGTCGGGCGCTGTCTGCGCGTTGCGCGACCCGCTCGAGCGCGTCGCTCGATCGGGTAAGGGGGCGCCCATTCTACAAAAAGAGGGGTGGCGTGCCCACACCCCACCCATCGGAGCGGGATTCTCCCCCCGATGTGACGCGGATCCATCTAGACTGCGCGGACTTTGTCGATCCGACTCGCGACCCTCCGCCTGACCATTCTCGTGAGCTGCGCATGCCCGTGCGCATGGCTTCCTGCCTCCGCCTCGGCCGAGACGGTGACGTTTGCGGGACGCCCGTCGAACCTGGTGGTGCCGTCCGGCTACGACCCGAACACCCCCGCGCCGCTGATCGTGCTGCTGCACGGCTACGGGGCGACCGGCGCCGGCCAGAACCTCTACATGGGCTTCTCGCCGCTCGCGAACGAGTTCGGTTTCCTGTTCCTGAACCCCGACGGGCTGCTCGATCCGCTAAATAGCCGGTTCTGGAATGCCACCGACGCCTGCTGCAACTTTTTCGCGAACCCGACCGACGACTCCGCCTACGTCCGCGGCCTGATCGAAGCCGTGCGCGCGCAGTACTCGGTCGATCCGCTGCGGATCTACGTCACCGGGCATTCCAACGGCGGCTTCATGTCGTACCGCATGGCTTGCGATCACGCGGACGTGGTCGCGGCGATCGCGAGCTTCGCCGGCGCGACGTACGCCAATCCGGCGAGCTGCAGCCCGAGCGAGCCGGTCCACGTGCTGCAAATCCACGGCACCGCCGACGCCACGATCGAGTACGAGGGCGGAGCGATCAACCTGCCCTTTCCCGGAGCGGTCCAGAGCGTCGAGACCTGGAACCAGTACAACGGCTGCACCAACAGCGCCGACACGTCGGCGCCAAACCTCGACTTGATCTCGAGTCTCGCGGGCGCCGAGACCAGCGTCGCGCGCTACACCGACGGGTGTCCGGCCGGTGGCTCGGGGGAATTGTGGACGATGCAGGCGGGCCCGCACGTTCCGCCGCTCACCGCGAACTACGCGCGCTCCGTGGTCGAGTACATGTACGCGCATCCCAAATCGGCTGCCCCGCCGGCAGAGGTCTCGCTGCTGCCAGGCGCGGCCTTCGCGCTCGCGCTCGCGGCGCTGCTCGGCGCCAGCTCGCTCGCGTCCGCGAGGTCGCGGCGCTGATTCCGTAGAATCGCCGCGTGCCGGAGTCCCCGTTCCCGCGCCGCTGGCTGTTTCCGCTGGCTCTGATCCTGCTCGCGGTGCTGCCGTTCTGGCCGTCGTTGTCCGGCGACTTCATCGAGGACGACCGGCCGATCATCCGCGATCGCATCGAGCTGCGCGATCCGGCGCGGATTCCGGAGCTGTTCGCGCAGACCTACTGGCCGAGGGAGCTGCCGGGCGGGCTGTACCGGCCGCTCACGATGGCCAGCTACGCGCTGGACCGGCTGCTGTGGGGCGTCGACGAGAGCGGCGCACCGTCGCGCGTGGGCGTGCACGCGAGCAACCTGATCCTGAACGCACTCGCGGCGCTGCTGGTGTTCCGGTTGCTGCGCGAGCGCTCGGGCCAGCGCGTCGCCGCGTTCGCGGGTGCGGCGATCTTCGCGGTGCATCCGGTGCACGTCGAGGCGGTTTCGCACATGGTCGGCCGCGCCGACCTGCTGATGACCGTCCTGTTCGCGGCGGCGTTTCTGCTGCACTCGCGTGGGCCCGCTGCGCGCGCCTGCGCGGCGGGCCTGTACCTGCTCGCTTGTCTCAGCAAGGAGATGGCGGTCGTGCTGCCCGGCGTGCTGTTGGTGCGCGCATGGCTCGAGCGGTCGGACGCGAACGCGGTCGCGTTTCTGCGCAGGCAGGCGATCGAGCTCGCGCCCATGACGCTGGCGCTCGCGGCCTTTCTGCTGCTGCGCGGTCTCGCGCTCGGCGCGGCGTCGGATCCGCCGGTCGCGTTCGCGCTGTACGCGAAGCCACAGTACCTGGCCTTCCAGGACCCGGCGCGCTTCGAGGTCGGTCTCACCATGGTGCACGCGCTGGGCGAGATCGTGCGCGTGCTGGTAGCGCCACTCGCGCTGTCCGCCGACTACTCCGGGTTCCCGCACGCGACGGCGCTCACGCCCGCGGTCGCGCTCTCGGCGGCGCTGGTCGCGGCGGCGTCGCTCGCCGCGCTCTTCGCGCTGCGCCGCGGAGCTCGCGAGCCGATCTTCTGGCTGTCGTTCTTCGCGCTGACCTGGCTACCGGTCTCCAATCTGCTGTTCGCGAGCGGAATCGTGATGGCCGAACGCACGCTGTACCTGCCGTCGCTGGCGCTGGCGGGGCTGGTCGCGTTCGCCACGCGCGCGGCGCTCGCGCGCGATCGACGCTGGCTGGTTCTGCCGCTGATCGCGACGGCCGCCTTCGCCGCGCTCTCGGCGTCACGCGCTCCGCTCTGGCGCGACTCGCGGACGCTGTACGAAGAGACCGTCGCGCACGGACGCTACAGCGGGCCGATCGCGAAGTCGGGCCTGGTCGCGGAGCTGATGCGTGAGCTGGACGGAGCGCCGGATCCGAACACGCTCGCACGCGCGCTCGCGCTCGCGCGTGCGTCGCTCGCGGAGCGGCCGACCGACACCGGTCTGCGTCAGGTCGGCGCGCTCGAGGAACGGGCGGGCGAGCTCGCTGCGGCGCTCGATCGCCGCAGCGCGCTGTTCCACTTCGCCCCCGCGGACCTGGAGAACCGCGACGCGCTGCTGCGGCTGGTCGCCGCGCTAGCCGCGCAGCACGAAGCCGCGGGCGACGCCTTCCAGGCCTTGCGCGTCACCGGTACGGGCTTCCTCGTCGCACAGCGCAGCGGGGACGCGCGGCTCGTCGCGATCTGGCGGCCGCGGCTCGATCGCGCGTACCAACGCTACATCGACGAGGCGGTCGCGTCGGGCGACCGTGCGGAGGTTCGCCGCCGCCTGGACCTGCTCGCGCGCACCTTCCCGCAGCATCCACTGCTCGAGCGCTACGCGGACTTCACGCCGTGAGCTCGCCTCGCCTCGCGGCGGCCGTTGCGGTATCGAGTGGTCATGAGCAGCACTCACCAAACAGGCGAGCTTCCGATCGCGATCATCGGCTCGGGCTTCGCCGGCATCGGAACCGCGATCCGGCTGCTCCAGCGCGGCATCCGCTCGTTCACGATCTTCGAGCGCGCGGGCGAGATCGGCGGAACCTGGCGCGACAACACGTATCCGGGCGCAGCCTGCGACGTGCCGTCCCACACCTACTCGTTCTCGTTCGCGCAGGACCCGAGCTGGACGCGCCGCTTCTCGCCCTCCGCCGAGATCCAGGCCTACCTGCTCCGGCTGGTCGAGAAGTGGCAGCTCCGCTCGCATCTACGGCTGCACACCGCGATCGTCGAGGCGCGCTTCGACGACGCGCGCGCGCTCTGGCTGCTCACCACCGAACAGGGCGAGACGGTGGCCGCGCGCGTGGTGGTTTCCGGCGTCGGCGGGCTCGTCGATCCCGCGCTGCCCGAAATCCCCGGGCTGTCCGACTTCGGCGGCGAAGTCTTCCACACCGCGCGTTGGAATCACGACTACGACCTGCGCGGCAAGCGCGTCGCGGTGATCGGCACCGGCGCGAGCGCGGTGCAGGTCGTGCCGTCCATCGCCCAGCAGGTCGGGAAGCTGCACGTCTTCCAACGCACGCCCGCGTGGGTCGTTCCGAAGATGGACAGCGTGTATTCGGAGCGCGCGCGGCGGCGCTATGCGCGCTTCCCGTTCGTGCTGCGAGCGAGCCGCTTCTCGCAGTACTGGGCCAGCGAGCTTTTCGGTCCGATCGTGTTCCTCGACGCCCCACGCCTCTCCGCGCTCGGCGAAGGGCTCTCGAAGCGGCACCTGCGCGCGCAGGTGAATAATTCGGAGCTGCGCGAGAAACTGACGCCGCACTTCCAGTTCGGCTGCAAACGCATTCTGGTGTCGGATGACTACTGGGCGAGCTTCGAGCGCCCGAACGTCGAGCTCGTGACCGATCCGATCGAACAGATCACCCGCGACGCGATCCGGACCCGGGACGGCGCGACACGCGACCTGGACGCGATCGTGCTCGCGACCGGCTTCGCGGTCGGGCTCGCGTCGGCGCCCTTCCCGATCACCGGCCGCGGCGGCCGCACGCTCGACGCCGCCTGGAAGGACGGCGCGGTCGCGTACAAGGGCATGACCGTGTCGGGCTTCCCGAACTGGTTCATCCTGATGGGACCCAACACCGGACCGGGTCACACGTCCGTTCTGGTCTACACCGAGGCGCAGATCGAGCACGTGCTCGGCGCGATCGAGCGGCTGCGCCGCGGCACGAAATGGGTGGACGTGCGGCAGGATGTTCAGGACCGCTACAACGCGGGCCTGCAGAAACGCATGCCGCGCATGGTCTGGCATACGTGCAAGAGCTGGTACCTGGCCAAGGACGGCAGCAACCGCGCGCTCTACCCGGGCTTCGCCGCCGAGTACGCGCTGCGCGCGCGGCGTTTCGACGCGAAGGACTACGAGATCGCGGGCTGAGCGCGCGCGCGACGCGGCTACGCGCGCTTGCCAAGCGTCTTCTGGATCACGCCGAGGCCCTGCTCGATCATCGACGCGATCGCAGGCGCGGCCTCGTCGACGTCGACGATCCGCTCGCGCACGACGTCGGCCACGAAGCCGGGCGCGAGCCGGATGTGAATCGTACCCACGTCGCGCAGCGCGTCCCATACGCGCTCGGGCGTGGCGTCGATCACCACTTCCCTGCGAATCGAGGCCATCGGGTTTCTCCTTCGCGCGAGACCCTACCGGCGCGCTCGAGCGCGATCTTGGAGAGTCTTGCGCTGCTCAGGCCGGCTCTTCGAGCAGGCGCTCGATCGCGGCTTCGATCGTCTCGGTGTCGCCCTCGCCGAAGTGACTGAAGGCGACCTTGCCGCGCCGATCCACCAGATAGAACGCGGGCCAGTAGTGGTTGCCCCAGGCTTTCCAGGTGGCATAGGCGTTGTCCTGCGCGACCGGATAGGTGATGCGGTGGCGTGCGAGCGCGCGCTGGAGCGGGTCGTCCATCTGTTCGAAGTGCGTCTCCGGGGTGTGTACGCCGACGACCACCAGACCGCGCTTCGCGTAGCTCTCGTGCCAGTTCGTCACGAACGGCAGCATGTGGACGCAGTTCGAGCAGGCGAAGGTCCAGAACTCGACCAGCACCACCTTGCCGCGCAGCGACGCCATCGTGAGCGGCTCGGAATTCAGCCAGCGCTCGATGCCCGCGAACTCGGGAGCCGCGCGAGCCGGCGCGCGCGCGGAAGCCTCGTGTGTGCGCCAGACCGGACGGAGCGCGTTCGCTCCGAGCAGGACAGCGACGGCCGCGCCCGCGAGCACGACGCCGCGCGCCTTCATCCGGAGATCCGCGTCCAGATTTGCGTCTGGCCGAGCAGTTGAACGCCGACGTAGGCGTGGATGCGCAGGCGATCGGCGGACTCGAGCGACATCACGCAGGCGTACATCTTCTTGTTCTCGCGGTTGTACAGGTAGCCCTCGAGCGCGCTCGGCTCCGCCGCGCCATCCAAGGGTAAAAAGTTCGAGAGCACGACGATCCCGACACCGGGCGCATTCGCCATCGACACGCTCGGATCCGACATCGAGCGGTCGGAGACCACGCGCGCGATCGTGCCGCACAGCGCCGACCCGCACGGAGCGATCCGCACGTCGATCGTTCCGGCCGCGCTTCGCCAGGTGCCCTCGATTCCCGAAGCGCGCGCGTCGAACCCCGCGCCGAGCAGCAGCAAACCCGCAATCAGAGCCCGTCCGAACACCGTGTCCTCCCGACGCGAGCTCGCGTCGAGCATGCCTACGCTCCGACCGGCGTGCGCGGTTACACGCGCCTCCGGGCTACCAGCCGATGTTCGGCTGGATCGCCTGCGTGAGCGTGTTCCTGGGCAGATCCGCGTAGAAGCGGAAGAATGCAGCCAGCGCGAGCGCCGAGAGCACGTGCCAGATGGCGTGACCCTGCAGCCAGCTCTCGGGATCGCAGGCGATGCGCGTGACGTCGAGCAGCGACGCGAGCGAGGCCGCACCGAGCAGCGCGAGCCCGAGCGCGTAGATCCGATACGCAGCGCGCGGCCCGTCGCGGCGTCGCAGGCGCGCCTCCTGCGCGAGTCCGACCGCGATCAGGATCCCCACCAACGCCTGGATCGGGAAGCCCGCGTGGAAGAGCGGCGGCACCAGCGCGCTCATCCCGAGCACGCCGAGCGCGAAGAAGCGCGTCTCGCGTGCGGGCAGGATCCAGCCCAGCCGCACCGCGTTGCGCGCCAGCACGGTGAACGTGAACAGGAACATCGCGACGAAATCGAGAAACTGCAGCGCGAACGTGTACGACGCGTGGTACGCGAACGAGAACACTCCGACCGCGACGCTGGCCGGACCGAAGCGCGCGAGGTCGGTTCGGCCGCTGCGGCGAGCCTCGCGCCACATCCACACGCCCAGCAGCAGATAGAGCGCGTTCGACCACGCGTCGACCGGGTTCACGACCACGGCACAGCGCTCGACCTCGCACCAGTCGACGTTGGGCGGCGTGAACGAGCTCCACGGGCAGCCGGCCGGCAGTGCGGGTGCGAGGTGGGACGGCATGGCGCGAAGTATCCACCGTTCGCGCGTCGTGTGCGATATCGTGTCGGGGATGACACTCGAAGACGTGCCTCGCGCTCCGCGACAGGTCCCCGGTCACGCACCGCTGCGCAAGTACTACGGCGCCGACGAGCAGCGCCGTGAATACGTGAGCACGATCTTCGACAGCACCGCGCAGCACTACAATACGATCGAGGCGCTGCTCCTGAACGGCGCGCTCTGGTACCGCAAGCACTGCCTGAAGCGCGCGGGGCTCGGGCCGGGCATGAAGGTGCTCGACGTGGCGATCGGCACGGCGGCCGTCGCGCGCGGCGCAGTGCAGCTGGTCGGTCCGACCGGCAGCGTGATCGGCGTCGATCCGAGCAAGAACATGATCGCGCAGGCGCGCAAGCACTTCGCCGGACCGATCACGCGCGGCGTCGCCGAGCACCTGCCCTTCCGCAGCGACCACTTCGACTTCGTGACCATGGGCATCGCGCTGCGCCACGTGTCGGATCTGGTCGCGACCTTCGCCGAGTACTACCGCGTGCTGAAGCCCGGCGGAACGATGTGGATCCTGGAGGGCCACGCGCCCGCGTCGAAGCTCGGCCGTCGACTCACACGCTTCATGATGTACCGCATGGTTCCTACCATGACGCTGGTCGCCACGCGCAGCCGTGAGGCCAAGGAGTTCATGGAGTTCTACTGGGACACCGTCGAAGAGAGCGCCACGCCGCGGCAGATCCTCGACGTTATCGCCGAGGTCGGCTTCGAGCGCATCGAGCACAACGTGTTCTCGCCGATCTGCGAGTACATCGGGCACAAGCCGGCGCGCTAGACGTCTCCGAGCAGCTCGAGCAGGTCGAACTCGGTCTCGGCCATGCGCCGGCCGATCGCGGCTTGCTCGACGCTCGGCAGCACGCCGGAGAGGTACGCGTTCATCTGCACGATCCAGACGACGCAGACCTTGGCGGAGCAGAGCGTCTCCCACCAGCGGAGTGCTGCGCGGTCGAGCGCGCGACCGCTCTCTCGTTCGTACGCGCCGTAGAACGGCTCGCGCGGACCGACGCCGCCGACGGGCGATCCCGGATTCCCGAAGCGCCAGGTCTTGGTGCACATCCAGGCCAGGTCTTCGTGCGGATCGCCGACGTGCGCGAGCTCCCAGTCGAGCACCGCGCGCAGACCCTCGGGGCCGACGACCACGTTGCCCATGCGGTAGTCGCCGTGCACGAGCGCGCGCGCGCTCTCGGCGGCCGGACCGCCGGGCACGTTCCGCTCGAGCCAGCGGTAGGCCCATTCACAGACCGGTGTAGGGGATGGCGCGCCGTCGATACCGCGGCGCACCTGCGCGAGCTGCTCGAGCGCGCTCGATTTGCCCGAAGCGGGACGCGCGATCCGCTCGAGACCGGTCGCGTCGGGATTCATGCGGTGGATGCGAGCGAGCGCGCTGCCGAGCTGCGCGGGCAGCTGCTCGCGCGCCGACGCGAGCGACGCATCGCGCAAGATGCGCGTGCCGATCGTCTCGCCCTCGACCCGATCCATGAAATAGAACGGGCCGCCGAGCGGCTCGAGCTCCGCGCACGGCCAGTACACGCGCGGCACCGGCACCTCACAGCGCAGCGCTTCCTCGAGCAGTCGGAATTCCAGGCGAAAGCCGCCGCCGTCCGACGTGAGCCCGCGCGCTACCGCGGAGCTGGCCGTGGGATCGATGCGCAGCACGAGCGCGGACGGCGCGGCGCCGCTCGCACCGTCGAGCTCGAGATCCAGACTCCAGACCTGGCGTGACGAGCCGCCCGCCATGCGGCGCAGATTCGCGACCCGCGCGCGACGCCCGGACTGCGCGCCGATCCACGTCTCGATGCGTCGGACGCGTTCGTCGCGGTCGAGCTTCTCCATCGCCGCGCGATCTTACCCGGCCAGTGCGCGCTTCGGGGTAGTCTTGGCGCGATGAAGCTCGGCATCGCGATTCGCACCATGGGACCCCAGTCGACGCGCGAGACGCTGCTCGCCTGCGCGCGCGCGGCCGAAGCCGCGGGCCTGGACGAGATCCACGTTCCCGACCACATCGCGATTCCGCCCGACGACGCCGAGGGTTCGGGCGGGCGCTACCTCGACCCGCTCACGGCGCTGACCTGGATCGCCGCGAAGACCGAGCGCATCGGGCTCGGGACGGCGGTGCTGATCCTGCCCTACCGACCCGCGCTGCCGACCGCCAAGGCGATCGCGACGCTGCAGGAGCTGTCGAACGGGCGGCTGGTCGCGCTCGGCGTGGGTGTGGGCTGGATGGCGCCGGAATTTCGCGCACTCGGCGTGCCGAAGGAGCAGCGCGGCGCACGGACGGACGACGTGCTCGGCTTTCTCCGCGACGCGTTCGAACACGACGTGGTCGAGCGCAACGGACAGAAGTTCCTGTTCCTGCCGCGACCCACGCGCCCGCTCATCCTGGTCGGCGGCGCGCCACCGCACGCGCTCGAACGCGCCGCGAAGTACGGCGACGGCTGGCTGCCGATCGGCACCAAGCCCGCCGACCTCGGCGCGCACGTAGCGACGCTGCGCGCGCTGTTCGCCGCCGCGCGCAAACCGGAACCCGAAGTCGCCGTGATGACGCGGCTCCCGCTCGAAGACCTCGCGCACGCGCGCGAGATCGCGCGGGCGTACCGCGACGCGGGTGCGACCCGGCTCGTGCACGGAAATCGCTACGCCGACGCGGCCGAGTTCGCGGCGCAGGCCGAGCAGCTCGCGCGCGTTTCGGGCTCTTCCGCGACTCACTGACTAGTATCGGGCTCGTGCACCTCGCCGAGCCGTTCACCACCGCGAGTCTGTTCGTCGTCACCGGCGCGCTGATGACGCTCGCGATCGTGTTGAGCCGCGTCTCCGGCCGGCTCGGCGTGCCCGTGTTCCTGGTCTTCCTGGGCATCGGCATGCTCGCGGGCTCGGACGGTCCGATCGGGATCGCATTCGACGACTACCGGATGAGCTTCCGATTGGGAGCAGCGGCTCTGGCGCTGATCCTGTTCGACGGCGGCCTGAACACGCCGCGCGCGGCGATGCGGCGCGGACTCGCGCCCGCCGCCGTGCTCGCCACGGTCGGCGTCGCGGGCACGGCGGGCATCGTCGCACTCGGCGCGCGCGCGCTCGGCTTCGAATGGGAGGCGGCCCTGCTGCTCGGTGCGGTCGTATCGTCGACCGACGCGGCCGCGGTGTTCTCGGTGCTGCGCTCGAGCGGCATCCAGCTCCGCCACCGCGTCGGCACCACACTCGAGCTCGAGTCGGGCCTGAACGATCCCGTCGCGATGATCCTGACCGTGGGGCTCACGGAGGTGCTGGTGTCGGGCGAGCCGCTCTCCGCCTGGACGCTGATCGAGGTGCCGATCCAGCTCGGTGTCGGTGCCGGCGTGGGCGCGGCGCTCGGCTTCGCCGGCGCGTGGCTTCTGCGCAGCGCGCGCCTGCCCGCGTCGGGTCTCTACACCGTGCTGACCAGCTCGATCGCGCTGCTGGCGTTCGGCGTGCCCACACTTCTGGACGGCAGCGGCTTCCTGTCCGTGTACGTGTGCGCGCTGGTGATCGGCAACTCGGCCCTGCCCAACCGCGCCGCGGTCTTGCGCTTCCACGACGCCGCGGCCTGGCTCGGACAGGTGAGCATGTTCCTGTTGCTCGGCCTGCTCGTGTACCCGTCGCACCTCGGCGACGTGGCGTGGGTCGGGCTCGGCCTCGCGCTGCTGCTCGCGTTCGTGGCCCGGCCGCTGGTGGTCGCGCTGTGCCTCGCGCCGTTCGGGTTCGAGCGGCGCGAAGTCGCGTGCATCGGCTGGGTGGGCCTGCGCGGCGCGGTCCCGATCATCCTGGCCACCTTCCCGGTGATGGCCGGTGTGACGGGCGCGGAGCGGATCTTCGACATCGTGTTCTTCGTGGTGGTCGTGAACGCGATCCTGCCCGGGGCGACGGTCGCCTGGATCACGCGCAAGCTCGATCTGCTCTCCGATCACCCACCTCCGCCGCAGGCCGTGCTCGAGATCAGCTCGACGCAACTGCTCGACGGCGAGCTGGTCTCGTTCCACATCTCGAACGCGCTCGTGGTCGCGGGCGTGCGCATCTCCGAGCTGCCGCTGCCGGAGGGCTGCCGCCTGCTCCTGATCGTGCGCGGCGCGTCGCTGATCGCGCCCGAGGGCAACACCGTGCTCGCGCTGGACGACCACGTCTACCTGTTCTTCCGGCCCAAGGACCGCAAGCTCGTGCAGCTTCTGTTCGGTTCCGAAGAGGTCGCTTGAATCCGCGCTGCATCCGCGACGCGAGCGGTTAGAATGGGCGCGCTTCGGCTTTCGGCGGGAGAAATCGGATGAAGCTCGGGCTGTACGGAATCAACACCGGACCGTGTTCGGAGCCGGATGTCGCGGCGCGCGTGGCCAAGGCCGCCGAAGCCGCCGGCTTCGATTCGGTCTGGACGGCGGAGCACGTGGTGCTGCCCGACCCGCAGGCTCCCCCCTCGCCCGCGCCGCCGCACATGAAGCTGCTCGACCCGGCGGTGTCACTCGCGTTCCTGGCCGCGCACACGACCAAGCTCTTGCTCGCGACCGGCATCATCATCCTGCCGCAGCGCAACCCGGTGGTGCTCGCGAAGGAGCTCGCGAGCGTGGATCGACTCTCGAAGGGGCGACTGATCTTCGGGCTCGGCGCCGGCTACCTGAAGCCGGAGTTCCAGGCGATCGGCGCGCCGTTCGCCGACCGCGGCAAGCGCACCGACGAATACATCGAGGCGATCGTCGCGCTCTGGACGCAGGAGAAGCCGGAGTACAAGGGCGACTACGTAGCGTTCGGCGGCATCCAGGCGCAGCCGCGCCCGGTGCAGAAGCCGCACCCGCCGATCGTCGTCGGCGGCATGAGTCCTTCCGCGCTGCGCCGCGCCGCGCACTACGGCAGCGGCTGGTACGGCTTCGCGCTCGATCTCGACGCGACGCGGCTCGCGGTCGAGAGCCTGCGCGCGGCCGAGCAGCGACTCGACCGCGCCTCGACGCTCGGCCGACTCGAGATCACCGTCACGCCCGCGGGCCCGCTCGACCTCGACACCGCTCGGCGTTACCAGGCGCTCGGGGTCGACCGGCTGGTGCTGCTCAACCCGGGCCGCAACGCAGACGACCAGGTCGCGTTCGTGGAGAAGGCCGGCCGGGAGCTGGTGGTCGCGCTCGATTGATTGCGCTCGGGATCGGCGCCGATACGATTCGGGAGATGGTTGTCTTTCCCAGGTTCCCGATATCGACAGTCGCTCTCGTCATCGTCTTCGGGCTGTTCGCGAGCCGCGCGGGCGCCGCAGCTGCCGAACCGCTCTCGATCGCCGAGGTGGTCGACTGCGTGGCGAAGAGCCTGCCGCCGTCGGCCCACGGCACCTTCGTGCTCGACTGGCGCAGCGCGAAGGGCGAGCAGCGCAAGATCGAAGGCCAGTATTGGTCCGAGCAGCCCAGCGACAGCGGGCGCAGGGTGATCGTCGCGTCGTCGCCGTCCGCGACCGGCACGCGCGCCGCCTACCTGTTCAGCGAAGGCGATGCGATCGGCGAGGCCTGGATCTGGACGCCCAAGGACGACGCCGCGCGCCGCGTGGTTGCGCACGGCGCCGCGGGCGAGATGTTCGGCACGGATGTCAGCTTCGAGGACTTCGCGCGCCTGGCGCGCATCAACTTCCCCGGCCAGCTCCGTCGCCTGGAGGACGCCTCGATCGACGGCCGCGCGGTCTACGTGGTGGAGACCCGGCCCGCACCCGACGCGGGCTCGGAATACTCGCGCATCGTTTCGTCGCTCGACCAGGAGCTGTGCGTGGTGCTGCGCCGCGAGGGCTACGAGACGAGCTTCGAAGGCGGCGCGAAGCCGCGCAAGGTGCTGACGGTCGACCCGAAGGACGTGAAGCGCGAGGGCGGCTACGGGCGTCCGAGCCAGGCGCTCCTCCACGACCTGCGCGATGGTTCGCAGACCACGCTCCGGCTCACCGACGTGAGCGTCGACGCGAAGCTCACCGACCGCTTCTTCACGCCCGAGAATCTCCCGGAGACGGCGAAGTAATCCGCCGGGGAGCTCCCCTCCGATGAATCGGCTGCTGCTCGCGTTCGCGCGGCATCCCTTCTGGGTGCTCGGCGTCGCGCTCGCGCTCTCGGTCGCGACGCTGCCGGGGGTGATCGACCTCGGCACGGGCGAGCTGCGCCTGCGCTACGACCCCTCGACGAACCTGCTGCTCCCGCGCGACGACGCGCCGAGCGCGTTCTACCGGCGCGCGCGGCGGATCTTCGGCAATGACGAGACGGTGGTCGTGGCGCTGCGCGCCGACGACGCGTTCTCTCCCGAAGCGCTCGAGTCACTCGCGCGTCTCAGCGAGCGCCTGGCTGCGCTTCCGGGCGTGCACCACGTGAGCTCGCTCGCCACCGTGCCCGTGCCGCGCGGGGCTGGCGACGAGATCCGCATCGAGCCGCTGCTCACGCGCCTGCCTGCGAGCGCGGCGGAACGCGCCGACCTGCGAGCGGCCGCGCTCGAAAATCCGCTGCTCGCGGGCCGGCTGGTTTCGCGCGACGGCCGCATGACGGCGATCGTCGTGCACTTCGCGGACTTCTCCGACCGCGAGTTCTTCGCGCGCCAGCTCGATCCCGAGATCTCGCGCGTGGCGCGCGAGGAAACCCGCGGCGTGACCGTACACATTTCGGGGACGCCGTGGGTGAAGGTCGCGCAGGCCGGTGCGACCTGGGCAGCGCTGAAGGAGCGCTTGCCCGTGATCTTGCTCGTCCTGTGCGCCGTGCTCACGCTGGCGTTCCGCACCGTGCGCGGCGTGCTGCTGCCGGTGGTCACGATCGGGCTCGCGCAGCTCTGGACGCTCGCGCTCGTGGGTTTCCTGGGGCGGCCGCTCAATGCCGTGACGGTGATGGTGCCGCTGCTGCTCGCGATCCTCGGGCTCGTCTACTCGGTGCACGTGATCTCGGCCTACTACGACGAGCTGCGTGCGAAGCCGGCGAGCGACCCGCCGCTGCTGATGGTGCGCGCGCTGAGGCGCACCGCCGGGCCGATGCTGCTGGCCGCGCTCACCACCGCGATCAGCTTGCTCGCGTCGCTCGCCACTCCGGTGCGCGCGATGCGCGAGTTCGGCTGGCTGTCGCTGGCGGGCATCCTGGTAGCGTACGCCGCGGCGGTCACGGTGACTCCGGCGCTGCTGCTCGCGTTCGGGCGGCCGCGCGGGCTCGGCGCCAGTGCCGCGCCCCCGCCGCCCGACTGGTTCGAGCGCTTCGCGCGCGCGACCGCGCTGTTCGTGGTGCGCCGGCGGACGCTGGTCGTATTCGCGTTCGCGCTCGTGCTGATCGCCGCGCTCGCAGCCGCCTCGCGCGTGCGCATCTCGACCGACACCGTGCACGCGTTCCCCCAGAGCTCGCCGGTGCGCGTCGACTTCGACGCGATCAACACCACCCTCGACGGCGCGACCTCGTTCAGCGTGGTACTCGACGCCGGCTACCGCGAGGCCTTCGCAGAACCCGCACATCTGCGCGAGCTCGAATCGCTGCAAGCCTGGCTCGCGCAGCAGCCGGAGGTGGGCGGCACACGCTCGATCGCGGACTGGCTGAAGCTGCTGCAGCGCGCGGCGAACGGCGACGAGCCCGACGCGCTCGAGCTGCCGGAGACCCGCACCGGCATCGGCGGACTGCTGCTGGTCGGCCGCGGCGACGAGCAGGACGAGCTGATCGATGCGGCCTGGCAGCGCGCGAACCTGATCGTGCGCACGCCTCGACCGGCGACGGCGGACCTGCAGGCGCTCGTGACCCGGCTCGAGACGCGCCTGCTCGCGCTGCCCGCGCCCATCACCGCACGCGTCACCGGCCAGGCGATCGTGTTCCAGAATCTGTGGGACGACATCGCCATGCGACAGGCGCAGAGCATCGCGCTGTCGCTGCTGGTCGTGTACGTGGTCCTGTCGATCCTGTTCGTGTCCGCGCGGGCCGGGCTGCGGGCGCTGGTACCGACACTGATTCCGGTCGCGGGCTACTTCGCGGTGCTCTGGCTCGCGGGCGTGCCGCTGAATCTGGCCACCAGCGTGGTCGGCCCGCTCGCGCTCGGCTTCGCGCTGAACGACACGCTGCACTACTTCGTGCGCTTCGCGTTCGAGGCGCGCAGGCTGGCCAACGAAGAAGCCGCGACGGTGCGCGCGCTGGTCACCGTCGGCCGGCCGATGACCTACTCGACGCTCGCGATCTGTCTGGCCTTCCTGGCGCTGGTCGGCTCGCCGCTCGACACGCTCTCGTGGCTCGGCACGACCGCGGCGGCGGCGCTCGCGCTCGCCTGGCTGTGCGACTTCCTGCTCACGCCGGCGCTGTGCGTGGGCATCCGCGTGGTCACGCTCTGGGACACGCTGCTGCTCGACCTGGGCTCGCGGCCGCAGGCCTCGATCCCCCTGCTCGCCGACCTCTCCACGTCCCAGTGTCGGATCGTCGCGCAGATGGCGGGCGTGCAGCGGGTGCGGGCGGGCGAGGAGCTGTCGCGCACCGGCGAATCGGGCCGCGAGATGTACCTGGTGATCGACGGGTTGCTGGAGGCCTCGGTGGAGACCCCGATGGGCCGCGTGGTGCTGGGTCGTTTCTCGCGCGGCGACCTGCTCGGCGAGGTCGGCTTCTACACCGCGCGGCGCTCGGCGTCGCTGTCGGTGCTGCAGAACGCGCACCTGCTCCGACTCACGCAGCAGAGCTTCGAACGGCTCGACCGGCGCTCGCCGCGCATCGCGGCCGTCTTGTACCGGAACCTGTCGCGCATCATGGCCCAGCGCGTGATCAACACCACCGAGCTGATCCACTGATCGTGCGACAGCCGAGGCGAGGGCCGTCCCGAGCGTAGTCATTCAGGTATGCTGGCCGCTCATGTCGTACACGCTCTCGGAGCACGAGTCGAAACAGGTCCTGCGCAGCGCCGGCATTCCCGTGCCCGAGGACGCGCTGGTCGCGAGCGCGGAAGAGGCGGTGCGCGCAGCCGAGACGCTCGGCTTTCCGGTGGCGCTGAAGCTGTGCGGGCGCAAGATCGCGCACAAGACCGAGCGCGGGTTGGTCAAGCTCGGCCTCCGCGACGCGAGCGCGGTGCGCGACGCGGCGACCGCGCTGCTCGGTGCGCGAACACACGACTACGGCGACGCGAAGCTACTCGTGTGCACGATGGTCGGCGGGCGCCGCGAGCTGATCGCGGGCCTGATCCGCGATCCGCAGTTCGGCCCGTGCGTGATGCTGGGCGTGGGCGGGATCTTCGCCGAGGTGGTCGGCGACGTGGCCTTCGCGGTCGCGCCGCTCGCGAAGTCCGACGCCGAAGACCTGATCGACGCGCTGCGCTACCCGAAGCTGCTCGACGCGTTCCGCGGCGAGCCGGCGGTCGACCGGCGCAAGCTCGTGAACGTGCTCGAGGCGCTCGGCCGGCTCGGCGCGGAGCGCCCCGACATCCGCTCGATCGACGTGAATCCGCTGATCGTCGCGGGCGACACGCCGGTCGTGATCGACGCGCTGGTCGAGCTCGAAGGCGACGCGCGATGACGAGCATCGTCGAAAAGTTCCGGCCGCTGTTCTACCCGCGCGGCATCGTGGTGACCGGCGTCTCGCAGCACCCGGGCAAGTTCGGTGCGGTCGCGTTCCACAACCTGATCGCGTGCGGGTACAAGGGAGAGCTGTTCCCGATCAACCGCGAGGGCGTGGAGTCGTTCGGCCGGCCCACCTACAAGAGCGTGCTCGAGGTGCCGAAGGGCCGCGCGGACCTGGCGTTCATCTGTACACCGAACAGCGTGAACGAGGAGCTTCTGCGCGAGTGCGCGAAAGTAGGCGTGCGCGCGGCTTTCGTGGCGTCGGCGGGCTACGGCGAAGCCGCCGACGGACACGACGCCGAAGCGCGCCTGGTCGCGCTCGGCCGCGAGCTCGGCATTCTGATCGCGGGCCCGAACGGCCAGGGCCTGATCTCGACCGGCGTCTCGATGTGCGCGCAGATCGTCGCGCCCTACCCGCCGCCCGGACCGATCTCGGTCGTGTCGCAGAGCGGGAACCTGGCTTCGAGCTTCATGAACTACGGCTGCCTCACGGGTGTGGGCATGTCGAAGGCGATCTCGTGCGGGAACTCGGCCATGCTCGAGCTCGCGGATTACCTGGAGTACTACGCGGAGGATCCCGAGACGGCCGTGTCGCTCAGCTACCTCGAGGGCGTCGGCAACGGCCGGCGCTTCCTCGACGTCGCGCGCGCGCACACCGCGGTGAAGCCGCTGGTGGTCGTGCGCGGCGGAGTCACCAGCGCCGGCAAACGCGCCGCGAGCAGTCACACCGGCGCGCTCGCGTCGGACGACGGGATCTTCTCCGGCGTCTGCCGGCAGGCCGGCATCACGCGCGCGGAGACGATCGAGGAAGCCTACGAAGCGGCGGCCGCGTTCGCGACCCAGCCGCTGCCGCGCGGCCCGCGCACGCTGATCTTCACCGTCGCGGGCGGCTGGGGTGTGCTGACGTCGGACGCCTGCGTGCAGGCCGGGCTCGAGCTGATCCCGCTGCCCGACGACCTGCGCGCGAAGATCGACACCATGGTCCCCGCGCGCTGGAGCCGCAGCAACCCGATCGACCTGGCCGGCGGCGAGACGCGCGACACGATCCCCGAAGTGCTCGAGCGGATGGCCGCGCATCCGGACGTGGACGCGATCGTCTACCTCGGCATCGGCATCCAGGCCTCGCAGGGCAACATGTTCCGGCGCGGACCGTTCTGGCCCGAGCACGGGCTCGAGCGGATCGGCACCTTCCACGAGGGTCAGGATCGCCGCTACGCGCACGCCGCCGCGGACGCCAGCCGCCGACACCAGAAGCCGGTGCTGATCGCGTCGGATCTCGTGTACACCGATCGCGCCTACGGCAACACCGGCCCGCAGGGCGTGGCCGAGACCGGCCGCATCACCTCGCCGTCCGGTCACCGCGCGATCCGCACGCTCGCGCACATGGTGCGCTACGCGAAGTACCGGGCGCGCGTCTCGGGTCCCGGCGCGGCGTAGCCGCGCCACCCGACTACGCTCGGCTTCGCCTCGCTGCGCGCTTCGCTTGCCCTAGCTCCCCCCGCTGACGCCGAGCTCGACGTGCAGGCGGCCGTCGATGCGGGTGGCGATCACCGTCGCGATGCGACTGCCCTTGCGCGCGAAGATGCCGAGCTCGGGTCCCGCGCCCTGCGCCTTGTCGATCTGCCAGCCCTCCGCGAGCAGGTGCTCGGAGAAGAACTCGTAGACGACTTCGGGGTCGAGATCGCCGGTGAAGATCGCGACGTACGAGCCCGCGTTCTCGGAATCGACGGTCTTCGCGACCAGCCCGGCGGGGATCTTGATGTCCTGCGGGAACGAGGCGGGCAGCGCGTCGTTGCGCTCCGCGCTCGGCCGCTCTACGCCGTTCGGTGGCGGGGACGCCTCGGCGGCGACGTCGCGCACGGGTCGCTCGGCGTCGTTCGGCTCGCGCTCGTTCTGCCCGCAGGCAGTCGACGAGATCAGGACCGCAAGCGCGAGTTTCGTGACGAGACGCGCGTGCATCGCGCCCTCCCCGACGCGGAGCAAGGCCCGAGGATAACACGCACTTCGCGGACTCGAACACGCACACGAGTTGCGCACGTGTTTCCGCTCGTTGCGCACATCCGCTACGGTGCCGGACTCGCCGCGTCAGGAGAATTCGATGACCCCGGTTCGACGCGAGCTCCGTGCGCTCTCGCAGCTCGCGTGGCCGCTGGTGATGACACAGCTCGGCTTCATGATGCTGGGCGTCGTCGACACCCTCCTGCTCGGTCACCTCTCGGTCGAGGCGCTCGGCGCGTCGGCGCTCGCGAACATGTGGGGCTGGGGCTCGCTCGCGCTCGGCATGGGCGCGGTGCTCGGCATGGATCCGCTGGTGTCGCAGGCGCACGGCGAGCGCGACGAAGTCGCCGCCGCGCTCGCGCTGCAGCGAGGCATCCTGGTCGCGGTTGCAATGTCGATTCCGGTCACCGCCTTCTGGGCGTTCACCGGTCCCGGGCTCGTACTGCTCGGTCAGGACCCCGTGATCGCGGGCATGGCGCAGACCTACAACGCGATCCGCGCGCCGAGCGTGGTGTGCTTCCTGGTCTTCACCGCCATGCGCAGCTGGCTCTCGGGCCGCGGACTGGTCGCGCCCGCGATGTGGGTGTCGGTGGCGGTGAACGTAGTCAACGGCGTGCTCGGCTGGGCGCTGATCTTCGGCCGGCTCGGACTGCCGCGGCTCGAGCTGGTCGGCGCGGCCTGGGTCGCGAGTCTGGTCACGATCGCGCAGCCGCTGCTGCTCTTGTGGTTGATTCGCGCCGCGCGCTTGCACGAAGGCGCGTGGCGTCCGTGGGATCGCCGCTCGTTCGAGTGGAGCGGCTTCGCGCAGATCCTGCGGCTCGGTCTGCCGGTCGGCCTGCAGTTCTCGCTCGAGGGCTGGGCGTGGTCGCTCTCGACCATGATGGCCGGCTGGATCAGCACGGCGGCGCTGGGGGGACACATCATCGTGTTGAACCTGGCATCGCTCTCGTTCCAGATCCCGCTCGGCATCGGTCTGGCCGCGAGCGTGCGCGTGGGCAATCAGATCGGCGCGTCCGATCTGCCGGGCGCGCGGCGTTCGGCAGCGGTCGCGCTCGCGCTCGGCGCGGGCGTGATGCTCGGCTTCGCGCTGCTGTTCGCCG
>JANNLG010000186.1:0-13250 GCA_031396695.1 Deltaproteobacteria bacterium | reverse complement strand
GTCAGACGAACCCGAGTCACGCCGCGTTCCAGACCGGCAGCGATCTCGCCAACACGAGCGGGGTTCCAGCCGACTGGCTCGCCGCGAACGGGGGAACGCCGCCGGTCGCTCCGGGCTGCCCCGATGCGGCGTTCGGCCTGCTGGCGAGGGACTCGATCATGCTCCGCCTGCGCATCCGGGTGCCGGCCAACGCGCGCTCGTTCCGCGTCGCGGCCAAGCACTTCAACGCGGACTATCCCGAGTACACCTGCAGCTCGTACAACGACTACTTCCTGGTGCTGCTCGACTCGGCCTTCGCCGGCACGCCGGCGAACCCCGCGGACAAGAACGTCGCGGTCGTCGCTGGAGTTCCTGTCGGCGTGAACCTGGTCACGGGAACATCGGGCCTGTTCCAGGACTGCCTGAACGGCCAGATCGCGTGCGTCTCGGCGAGCGGCCCGACTAGCTACAACGGCTGCGTCACGACCGCCGGGCTCGCCGGCACCAGCCTGGACGCGACCAATCCCGTTGGCTCCGGTGTGGACGGCTACTGCGGGTCGAACAACCTGGCCGGTGGCGCGACCACCTGGCTCGGGATCCGCGGCAACGTCGAGCCGGGCGAGGTGATCGACCTCCGCTTCGCGATCTGGGACACCTCGGACGGCCTCTACGACTCGCTGGTACTGCTCGACGATTTCCGCTGGTCGCCGGACACGATCACGCCCGGAACGATCGCGGACTGAGTCGCGCTGGCGCGAGCAGCACGCCTGGCCTACGAGGAAAGCCAATGCTCCTGGTCGCCGTTCTCCTGGGGCTCGCGGCGGGCGAGTCGGCGCTCGCGGACTCCCGCTGGAAGGAGCTCGCTCCGGGCGTGGAGCTCCGCATGCTCGACACGACGCCGCCGAGCGCGACCGGCGACGCGGGCATCGCCGTGTTGCGCGTCGATCCGAAGACTTGGCAGCTCGAGCTCGTCGGCCAGAGCAAGAGCGGCGAGAGCTCGGGCCGCTCCGCGCGCGAATGGGCCAAAAGTCACGATCTCGCGATCGCGATCAACGCGGGCATGTTCGGCGAGGACTACACGACGCACGTCGGCTACCTGGAGAGCAAGGGACGGGTGATCCACGCGCGCATCAACCCGTACCAGTCGCTGGCGGCCTTCGATCCGCACGATCCCGCGAGCCAGCCGCCGTTCCGGATCTTCGACCTCGACGAGCCCGGCTCGAGCGTGCAGTCGATCCGCGAGCACTACGGCTCGCTCGTACAGAACCTGCGGCTGATCAAGCGGCCCGGCGTGAACCGCTGGAGTCAGCAGGACAAGCGCTGGAGCGAAGCCGCGCTCGGCGAGGACGAGGCGGGCCGGATCCTGTTCATCTTCTCGCGCGTGCCGAAGTCGATGCACGATCTGGTTCGCGAGCTGCTCGCTTCGGGGATCGGCATCGTCGCCGCGCAGCACCTCGAAGGCGGGCGGCTCGCGCAGCTCTACGTGAAGGCGGGTGACATCGAGCTCGAGCTGTTCGACGGGGCGGGCAGCACGAGCGCGTGGCCGATCCCGAACGTGCTCGGCGTCAGTCGGAGGCCGGCTTCGAAGTAGGCTTCGCGACCGGGGTGAACTCGTACGCGCCGATGTCGTACGCGACTCCCTGCGGACGCGGCACGTGATCGCGGTCGAATGGCACGGCCTCGAGCATCGCGCCCTGGTCGATCGCCCGGCTCGACGGCCCCAAGCGCGCGTCGAAGCGCGACGCGTCGACGACTCCGGGATCGCCGCCGAACAGGTTCGTGCCGGTGGTGGTTCGAACTCCGTCATCCGCGAAGTCGGGACGATTGCCGAACACCAGATTGTTCCGGACGTCGGTGCCGATCGCGCGCTTGCCCAGGTAGAAGCCGTAACCGGCATTCGCGAAGACGGTGTTGTTGTAGAGCCGCGAGCCGACCGCTTCGTAGTCGACCGCGATGCCGATCTTGTTGCCGAACACGACGTTGTTGTAGACCCGGTTGTCGCTTCCGTTCGAGATGCCGATCCCCGCGCCGCGTTTGCCCACGCGCGCGTTCTCGAAGATGCGGTTGTTGCGCACGACGTTGCGGTCGGCGTCGTTCGCCTCGCCGTTGTACACGTGCACGCCCCAGCCGGCGTTCTGGTTCACGGTGCAGCCGTCCACCAGGTTGTCGGGGCCCGTGATGTAGACGCCGTGATCGAAGTCGCTGGCGCCGTTTCGATGCACGCGCAAGCGCAACAGCTCGTTGTGGTGTCCGCCGACGAGCAGGCCCTGCCCGGGGGAGTTGACGATCTCCGAGTCCTCGATGCGGATGTGGTGGGACGCGTTGCTCGCGTCGGGGCTGGACCAGGTGATCTTCACGCCGTCGCGTCGGACGTTGCGGGCGTCGAGCACGAGTCCGCGCACGATCACGTAGCTCGCGCGCGCGTCGGCGAACATCAGCACGCGCTGCGAGCGCGCGGACGGCTCGAGCACGACCACGTCGCCGGGCAAGGCCGCGATCAGCAGCGCGGTCGCCCACGACGTGCCGCCGCGGATCGCGCCGTCGTCGGTGCTCACGTGCTCCGCGTACGTGCCCGCGTGCAGGTAGATCGTGTCGCCTGGACCGGCCTGGTCGAGCGCGTGCCGAATCGTCCGGTACGGCGCCGCCAGGCTGCCGGCCGCGCCGTCGTTGCCGGTGGGCGCGACGTGACGCTCGACGGCGAGCGCGAGCGTCGCGTGCGCGACGAACAGAGCGGTGGCGGCGAATCCGAGCAGCGTGTGCGACATCGTCTCGTGTCTGTCCGTCACGAACCCGACGGCACGACTCCCCACATCTCTTCGTGCGAGCCCGGCGGACCGGGGTGAAAGAAGAGCGTGGTCCAGAGCCACGCGATCGCCTCGGGCGGAACTTCCTTGACTCCCACGCTCGTGCGCCACCAGGTCTGCGGGTTCGGCCGGCTCGGCGTCGCCGCGAGCACGCCGACGCGCACCTTTGCCCCGAACGCCAAGCGATACAGCGCGCGCGAACGCCGGCTGTGGACACCGGACGAGAACACGTCGAGCGCGTCGGTCTCGACCCCCGTGCGCGCGAACCAATCGCGCACCATCACGGCGCTGAGGAACGATCGGTCTTGCGCGGACGCCGGCGCGGTGACTGCGATCAACTTCGCGTCGGGAATTCCGTTGCGCACCAGGTAGCTGCGCGCGCGCTCGGCGTAGCTCTCCGCGCCCCAGCGCTCGAACTCGTTGTCGATCGGTCCGCCGGTGGTGACGATGCGCTCGTAGCCGCCCGCGCGAAACGCCGCGATGGCTTGCTCGAGCGCCTCGGGCGGCAGCCAACCCTCGACGATCAGAGTGCGCGCACCGACCGGCTCGGTGATGGCGAGGAATGCGTACACGTTGCGCGAAGCGATCAGCCCGCACGCGCTCGCCGCGAGCAGCAGCACGGCGAGGCCCCACGCGGTCGGGAGCCAGACGGCGCGCTTGCGGACGAGTGCGGGTCGCTTCATGGTCGTCGCGTCAGCGCACCGGGCTGTTCCGCCACAGCCGCTCGGCGATCGCGTTCTGTCCGAGCAGGCTCGGGTGAAAGCAGTCGCTGCCGTTGATCTGGTCGGGGCCGAACGCGAGCGTTCCGACCGACGACGTGAACTCGTCGGTGTACTCGGCCGTCACGCGCACGCCGCGCGGGTTCAGGCCGTTCGCGTTCGAGTCGTAGGCCAGGGCTTCCTCGCGCAGGATCTCGTTGTAGCGACGCTGGCGTGCGGCGATCGCGAGCAGACGCGTCGTCTGGGTCTCGCCGTCGACGGTCGCGGGGTCGGTCGCGATGCGACAGATGTCGAACGTCTGCCACACCGCATCGCAGTTCACGTCGTCCTCGAGGTCCTCCTTGGCCTGACCGGCGGCGTACAGATCCTGCACGCGCGGGACGCTGCCGAGATACACCGTCGCATTCGCGGGCAGCCCGGCGACGAGCGGCGTGAGTCCGAGCGCGATCGCGTCGCGCCACTCGGGATCCGAGAAGAGCGGACTGCTGCACACGCCGGGTGTCGCGCAGTCGCGGCTGCAGATGTCGTTGCCGCCGAGCAGCACGACGACCAGATCCGGGCTCGGGCTCTGGCCGAGGATGCGCGCCGCCTGGATCTGGAAGCTGTCGTCGCCGCCGAGCATACGCGCGCCCGAGCGCGCCGCCGACGCGTTCGCGCCGATCGCGGCGTCGAAGACGCGATAGCGATCGAGCAGCGCGAAGACGCTCGAGGAGCTGCCGTCGAACCACGAGTTCTGCGGCTGCTCGATGTTGGGATACGTGCACAGCGCGATGCAGATGGGATTCTGATTGCACTCGCAGCTCGCGCCGAAGCCGCGCGTGATGCTGTCGCCCGCCACGGCCATTCGAGTCGGCAGCTCACCGGCGCCCACGCGCGCGCGGCACACGGGCTCGAGCTGCGCGAGTCCGGCCAGCGCTGCGCGCAGCCGGTTCGCGTCGAGTGTGTCGCAGTCCATCGAGCCGCCGACGACGCTGCACTTCGCCGGATCGCCAATGCCGGGCTCGAGCTGTGCGAACGCGCGCGCGAGCACGACCCAATCGAGCACGTTGAGCGTGCCGCCGTCGTCGTTGTCGCCGCAGGTGCACGCGTTGCCGACGCCGTCGGCCGGCAGGCTCGAGTCGAGCTGGTTCGCGTTCGCGGTGTACACGCAATTGTCGACGCCGTTCAGGCGCCCGTCGCCGTCGAAATCCGCCGCGGACTGGGCGCGCGCGGTCGCCGCTGTGACGACGAGGGGCATGAAGACAAGGAGCAGGCAGGCGATCCGGTGCATCCGAGCTCCACGACAGGATCAGAGCTCGAACGTAGCGCCTTCGACGCCGGGAACGAAATCGAACGGCAGCCGCGCGCGCCGCGCGCCGTCGAAGCGCTTGTCGAGCTCGTCGTCGGTGTGACCGGGGTCATAGTGGAACGGCACCACGCGCCGTGCGTGCGTGGCGGTCGCGAAGGAGAGCAGGTCGCGCAGCTCCGAGTGGCCCCAGCCGATCCGGGCCGCGTATTCGTCGTGAGCGTACTGCGCGTCGTGGATCAGCAGGCTCGCGTCGGCGGCGAGCTCGAAGCCCGACATCCACTCGGGCTCGCGCGGAAAGTCGATCGCGCCCAAGGCCGGCTCGTGGTCGGGCAGGTAGGCGAGCGACGCGTTTCCCTCGCGGATCCGGAATCCTACTGTCGGTCCCGGGTGGCAGACCAGCGCCGAGCGGACCTCGAGTCCTCCCACCTCGAAGCGATCCTCCGTCACCACGTCGTGTAGCTCGAGCTTGCAGGGCAGATCGCGCAGCCGCACCGGGAAGATCGGCGGTGACAGATAGCGACCGAGGCGCGCGCGCAGGTCGAGCGTGGTCGACGCCGGTCCCCAGATGTGGACCTCGAGCTCGCGGAAGAACAGCGGGGCGAAGAAGCCGAGCCCCTCGATGTGGTCGAGGTGCAGGTGCGTGAGCAACAAGTCGACGCGACGGATGTCGGGGTCGATCGTCGTGCCGAGCCGGCGGATGCCCGTGCCCGCGTCGAGCACCAGCAGCGTGCCGTCGCGGCCGCGCACCTCGACGCAGCTCGTGTTGCCGCCGTAGCGCGTCGTCTCTGGCCCGGGCGTCGGCAGCGATCCGCGCGTGCCCCACAGGGTGACCTTCACGACCGCGCCTGCACTGCCACTCCCTCCACCACTCGCTTCCAGAAGATCCCCACCGCGCCGAGCTGCCGGCGCGCGCAGTCGACGAGCGGGAAGCCGAGACCTTCGATCTGGTGTCGCACGCCGTCGAAGCTGCGGATCGAGAACGCGCGGTGCGACGGCTGCTGGCGTCGCAACGCGATCACGATCGGACGATCCTCGATTTCGATCGGCGCGCCGAGTTCGTCCTCGGCCTCGAGCAGCGTCGACCACTGCTCCGCGTTCATCGTCTCGGTCTCGTCGAAGCGCCGGCCGAGCAGAGCCTCCGACGACTCGTTGAAGTAGAGCAGCGTCCCGTCCGGCCCCATCAGGAAGATCGCAGTGCGCAGGTAGCTCGCGAGCTGGCGCATGAGCAGGAGCTCGACCGGTCGATCGCCGCCGGGGCTCGCCAGATCGACCGCGCGCCCGACGTGCGGCGTGCCGGGCGCGGGCGGCGCCTGCGGATCCCAGAAGATGCCGACCGCGCCGAGCATGCGATCGCCTAGCCCGATCAGCGGGAACGCGATGCCCTCGACGCAACGCGCGACGCCGTCGAGCCCGCGCACCCAGCTCGTCAGGTGCGACGGCCGGCGTTGCTCGGTCGCGACGAAGAGCGGCATCTCTTCGCGCTTGACCAAGCTGCCGTCGACGTTCGCGGGCCGGAACACCGTCGACCATTCGCCGCGCACGATCGAGTCCGTGTCCTCGAAACGCCGCCCCAGCACCCCCGCCGCCGCGCCGTTGTAGAACACCAGGTCGCCGCGCGGATCCACCAACAGGATCGGCATCGTCAGCTGACTCGCCAGCCGCCGCATCAGGATCATCTCGATGCCATGCTGCGCCATCGCGCGTCGTCCTCGGGTTTCAGCCCCGACGGAGCCACTATACGCCCGCAGCGGACCGGGTCGGTGGTCGGGGACGGATCGCGCACTCCGCCGGCAGGTCAGCACCGGAGCGAGCTCGAATTCCGCGGGCAGGGCGCGGTACGCGGTGTCCCAGCACATTTCCGTGTAGCCCCGACGAGGCGAGCACGCATGCGGCGGCGCATGGTTGGTCCAGTCCCGATGGGACTCGAACATTTTGCCTCAGTGTGAGATGCCGACCGAAGATCCCGCCTGGAGCAGCGCTGATCGCGTCTTCAGTCGCGCGCGGATGCCGTACTTCGCATGCACTCGTGCAGAGGTGCTGGGCCCGTGTCGAGGACCAGTGACCCGTTTATGGCGGTCGCGCCGCATGCAATCCGCTCCCATCGCAGGGTCTGCCAATCTGCTTGCAGTGCAAGCACGCTTGCATCCATCGAATCGCACTGACTCAAAAGCCACCGGTCAGTGTGTTTCGCGCGGAAAAATCGGTCCCCAGAAGGCCCACGCCAGCAGCGCGAGCCAGCCGAGCACCGTCCAACCGACGAGCAGATTGAGCCCCGCGAGGGCTTCCAGGTCTCGATGATCTCGATCCGCGGCCACCATCGTCGGCCAGCAGTATGCAGAGAGCAGCCACGGTTCGACCGAATTCGTG
Organism: Deltaproteobacteria bacterium; assembly: GCA_031396695.1. Classification (GTDB taxonomy): domain Bacteria; phylum Myxococcota_A; class UBA9160; order SZUA-336; family SZUA-336; genus VGRW01. Next base: position 6,093 of record JANNLG010000186.1, on the reverse strand, counting down.
AGATCGACCACGCGACTCACTTCAGCTCCTGCGCATCTCTCTCCGCGAGACACTCCATCATCTACCAGACTACACCTTTGAGCTCTGCTCGCGAAGATACTTTGACAAGCGAACCTGGGGGTGATCCGCGTCAGCTCGACAGCTTCGCGCTCGCGCAAGCCACGAAACTCGTTTGCGAGTTCTTCAAAGCCGGAGATCGACGCGCCTGGCCGAGGCAGAGCGGGCGCCGCCGACGCGTCAGCCTGTCGAAGTGGCTGCGCGCGGCGCTGCTCGACTCGCGTCGCGCGACACGTTCGCAAGCCAGCTCCCCACAGCCGGCGCGCAGCTCGGCCACGTGTCCGGGCCGCTCGGCCACTCGAACGTCGCGGTCACGGCGCTCGCGATCGAACGACCCGCTAGCGCTGAAGTGCCGACACAAGCGGGGCAACTCCACCCGCCGACGGGGGTTGCATTTGTGACATAAGTTATGTCACAAAGGGGGGCATGAGCCCGAAGCCGATCCCAGTAATCGTCGTACTCGTCCTGGCCAGCCTCGCGGCCTTCGGCGCGCGCGCCTCCGACCAGATGGTCGACGCCGCACCGAGCCTGCCGTTCAAAGAAGGCGACGTGATCGGCTACGACCAGATCGAGAAGCTGCGCGACTTCCTGCCCGTTCAGTTCTGGGAGAACCGCGAGTTTTTCCTGTACGAGGGCATGAAGATCGAGGTTGGGCCGACCCAGCGCGACTACAGCGAGTCGAGCGTCTACCACGCGGCCACGGAGCGCCTCCAGAAAGGCGTGAGCATCGGGCGCGACGGCGCACTCGTGGGATACCTGGGGGGGCGCCCGTTCCCGACGGAGTCGATCGACTGCAAGGGCGACCCGCAGGCGGCGCTGAAGATCATCTGGAATTTCAACAAGTCGTGGTTCGGCAGCGGTTGGAAGACGAAGTTCTTCTACAGCTACTGGGACCGCGGCGAGCAGCTCCCGCTCTTCTACAGGGGAATGTCCGAAGGCGTGGCGCTCGCGCAGCGTGTCGAGCCGCAGTACGTCGAATCGGGCGGCGATGTCTTCGAGAAGGAGAAGCGGCTCTCCGCGGGCGGCGTGACGATCGAAGAGCCGTTCGACGCGCGCGGAATCATGACGCTCTCCTACCGCTACAAGGCGTCCGACAACCCGCTCGACGAAGCGCGAAACGACGATCTCTGGGTGTACATCCCCGACCTGCGCCGCGTGCGCCGCATCTCGCAGGCGCAGCGAACCGATTCGATCCAGGGCACCGACTTCACGATGGACGACCTGCGCAGCTTCAACGGAATTCCTCCGCAGTACGAGTGGACGTGTCTCGGCGAGATGCGAATCATCCACCCGATCAACTCTCCCAAGCTCGGTTACCCGTACAACGACGACTACAACTACGGCCCGTACGGTTTCTCGTACTCCAACGACCGCTGGGAGCTGCGCGACGCGTTCCTGGTCCGCTTCAATCCGAAAAACGAAGACCACCCGTACGCGTACAAGGACATCTGGATCGACAAGCAGACCTACCAGCCGCTCTACAGCGCGGCGTACGACCGCAAGAAGGAGCTGTGGAAGTTGATCTGGCACAACTTCCGCTGGACCGAGGATTGGCGCGCGCAGACGCCGGAGCAGACCGACCCGATCGCGCCCAACGGCATCTACAGCCCGCCGTGGGACGGAATCGAAGCGGTCCGCACGCTGCGAATGGCGTCTCAGATCATCGTCAACGTGCAGAGTGGCACCGGAAACCGGATCGAGGTCTGGGACAACAAGGGCGGTCCGCCGGCGAGCAAGGGCGATATCCGCCGCCTGGTCGACGTCGGCAAGCTGAACAAGGGCCGCTAGCGCGCACGGCTTCGCGAGTCTACGGGGCGGGCGCGAGCTGGCGCTGGATCTCCTGCTCGACGCGCCAGATCCGGTCCTGTCCCCACGTGGAGTAGGTCGCCACGCCGGCAGCGTCGCGCAGGCAGAAGCTCGGCACGCCCCAGAGTCCGAGCTCGAACAGCGCGAGACGGTTCGCTTCGAGCTCCGCGCGCCAGTCGTCGTTGTCGACGTGCTTTCGCGCTTCTTCCCACGCCAGACCCGCACGCTCGACGACGCAACGCAGACCCGTGTCGCTGCCGGTGTCGATGCCCTCGGCGAAGGCGGCGCGCGTGAACGAGAGCAGGAGTTCCGCCGCGCGGCCGCGCTCGCGCGCCCACGGGAAGAGCGAGAACGCGCGCTCGACCGGTCGCCCGACCGGGTCGCACACGCGGCCGAACGAGACGCCCGCGTCCTCGGCCTCGCGCTTGGTGTCGAGCGCGATGTAGAACTGCTTCGCGCGCGGCACGGGCAGCCCGCGCATCACCATCGGCAACACCGGTCGCAGCACCAGATCGACGGGGTAGCGTCGCGCGAGCTCGTACACGCGCTCCATGGCGATGTACGTGTACGGGCTGCGCAGCGACGGATAGAACTCGAGCGCGATGCGTGTGTCGGATGCCGCGATCGCACGCGGCTTCACCACGGGCCGCTTCGCGATCGACGCGCTCTGCGTGCCCGAGCGAAGCGCACCGAGCGACTCGAGCCGCCGCTCGAGGTGTTCGAGCCGGTCGACGCCCCAGTACCACTCGCCGCCGTAGTGAAACATTGCGCCCAAGTAGTGGCCGAGCTTGGCGCGGAGGCGGTTGCCGGCCTCGAGTGTCGCGTGAACCTGCGCCGGTTCGCAGCTGCCGAGCTCGCGCGCGACCGCGGCGAGCGCCGTTGAGTCGTGACTCCACAGCGCGGAGCCCACGCGCGCGGCGCTGGTCGCGAACACCGAGCCGCTCGAAAGCGACGCGAGCACGGCTTGTGCGAGCGCGATCTGCGAAGCGTCGGGCGCACCCGGATTCGCCGGGAACGCCAGGCCGTAGTCCTTCGCGACATCGGCCGCGTCGCGGCGTGCAAACAGCTCGAGCCGCGCGCGTTCGGGGGCGGCGGCGTCGGGAGGCGGCCCGACCAGATGCGGCACGAGCTCGACGTCGAAGCGCTCGCGGAGCGGCGCCAGAAGCTGGGCCGCGAGCTGGCTGTACGGATCGTCGACCTGGTGGAAATAGTGGACCCGGTGCGGCGCGGAGCTCAGCCGCCGCCGCCGCTCGGCGAGCCAGCGTCGCGCCGCTCGCGTGCGCGAGCTGGTCACGATCTCCATGATCCGCGAGATCGGACTTGGCGAAACGCGTGCGCTCACGCTTTACATCTTGGCATACGAAGTGCCACAATACAAAGGTGACGACGCCTTCCGAAGTGTACCGGCTGTTCTCCTGGGAGCACAGCTACTTCTCCGGAAAAGTCCGGGCCTTCCTGCGCTACAAGGCGCACGGGGGCGCGCTCGCCTACGAGGACATCCTCGCGACGCCCGACCTGATCCAGGGCCTGCTGCTGCCCGCGACGGGCTCGAACACGGTTCCGCAGCTGCTCGCGCCCGACGGAACCTGGGTGCAGGACTCGAGCGAGATCATCGATTGCGTGGAGCGCGCGCACCCGGTGCCGTGCGTGATTCCGCCGGCCGACAGCGCGCCGCTACAGCGGCTCGCGTGTCACCTGATCGAGCTGCTCGCCGACGAGTGGATGGTGGTCTGGGGGTTCTTCGAGCGCTGGCAGCACGGGCGCGAATCCGTGCAGCCGAATCACGCGGCGTTCAACGAGCAGCAGTGGGGAGCGGTGTTCGCGCCGGGCGCGAACGGTCTCGCGCGGCGCGCAACCGCGCGCATGATCTTCGACGGTCCGTTCGGTGTGCGCGAGGCGTTCGAGAACCCGCGCGGGATCTTCGCCGGACTGGTCGCGCTCGGCGCGACCGAGAGCACCGCGAAGGCCTGGGAGGCCAGCAACGCGAATCTGCTCGGCTTGCTCGAGACGCACTTCGGTGTACACGACTTCGCGCTCGGTGGGCTCCCCTCGCTGGCCGACTTCGCGCTGCTCGGGCCCCTTTACGCGCACCTGTACCGCGATCCGGTCGCGGGCTTCGATTTGCGCACGCGCTTTCCGCTGGTCAGCGAGTGGGTCGAGCGCACGAATCACACGAACGACCTCAACGCGCGCAGCTACGGTCAGAAGCTGTACTCGCTCGGCTCGAACCGGAACCGGAACCTGGTCGCGCGGCCCGCGACCAGCGACGGCGGCGCCTGGCTCGGCGACGACGCGCTGCCGCCCACGCTTCTGCCCGTGCTCGAGGTCTTCTTCGCCGAGATGTGGCCGGTGCTGCGAAGCGAGCTCGCCGCGTTGCGCGCCTACCTTTCGAGCGGCCACCACGCGGCTGGCGGAGAGCTGCCGGGCAAGACCTTCACACCCACGCCCGGCTTCGAGGCGCTCCAGACCGGAGACGGGCCGCTCGTGCACGAATTCGAGATCGGGGGACTCCGCGCGCGGCGCATGGTCGTGCCTTACCACGCGTGGATGCTGCAGCGCCTCGCGGACGTGCTCGGCGAGTGCGTTCGCAATCCGGACGGGCGCTCCCGGATCGACGCACTACTTGCGCGGCTTCCCAACGGGCTGGAGCTGCTGCGCTTGGACGAGGACCTCGCGGGCTGTCGGGTGCGCAAGATCGGGGGGAGGATTTTCTCGTGAGGAAGACGAGCGACACCATCGATGGTCGCGTGAGACGCAGCGAACGCAGCCGCGCCGCCATGGTGCAGGCGCTGTTCGATCTGGTTGGCGAAGGACTTCTGCAGCCCACCGCGCAGCAGGTCGCGAAGCGCGCCAAGGTCGGCATTCGCACCGTGTTCCGGCACTTCTCCGACATGGACAGCCTGCTCGCCGAGATCAACGAACGCGTGCGCAAGCAAGCGCTGCCGCTGCTGCTGGAGCCGCCCTCGGGAGGCAGCCGCGACGATCGAGTGCGCGGCCTGGTCGCGCAGCGAGTGCGCTTCTTCGAGCAGATCGCGCCGTACAAACGCTCGGGCAACGTGCAGCGCAGCCGTTCGGGCTTCCTCGCCAGCCAGCACGCCGTGTTCGTGCGCACGCTGCGCGCGAACCTGCTCGGCTGGTTGCCGGAGCTGCGCAAGGGTGCGCCGGAGCTGCTCGAGGCGCTCGACGCGAGCGTTTCGTTCGAGCTCTGGGATCGGATGCGCACGGACCAACGCCTGGGGCGCGAGCGCGCGGCCGCGACGCTGGAGCGGATCGTGCTCGCAGTCGTCGCCACGCTCGGGCGCGGCTGAGAGGAGACGACATCGTGAGCGAATCGCCTTTGACCATCGTTGGTGCGCCCGGGTCACCGTACAGCCGAAAGCTGCGCGCGGTGCTGCGCTACCGGCGGATTCCGTTCGTGTGGGTGCAAGCGCGCGGTCCCGAGGCGCGCGGACTTCCCAAGCCGCGCGTCGACCTGATGCCGCAGCTCGTTCTGCCCGGCGTGGGCGGCGCGCTCGAGGCGCGGGTCGACTCGACGCCGCTGATTCGCGAGCTCGAATCGCGCTACGCGGGCCGCTCGGTGATTCCGCCCGATCCCGTGGTCGCGTTCCTCGACGCGCTGCTCGAGGACTACGCGGACGAGTGGCTCACGAAGGCGATGTTCCACTACCGCTGGGTGTACGCGGCGGACATCGCGAAGGCGTCGGCGATCCTGCCGCGCTGGAGCCGCACGGATCAGAGCGAGAGCGAAGCGCTCGCGATGGGGAAGATGTTCTCCGAGCGGCAGATCGGCCGGCTCGGCGTGGTGGGCTCGAACCCGACCACGGGCCCTGTGATCGAGGAAAGCTATCGACGGCTGCTGCGCCTGCTCGCGGCGCAGTTCGAGCGCTCGCGCTTCGTGCTCGGCGCCCGTCCCGGCGCGGCCGACTTCGGGCTGTTCGGGCAGCTCACGCAGCTCGTGCAGTTCGATCCGACGCCCATGGCGATCGGGCGTAGCGAGGCACCGCGCATCGTGGCCTGGCTCGACACGGTCGAGGACCTCTCCGGCCTCGGCGTCAGCGACGCAGACTGGACGCCGCGCAGCCCCTTCCCGGAGACGCTGCGCGCGCTGTTCGGCGAGGTCGGCCGCGTCTACGCGCCCGCGTTGCTCGCGAACGCGCGCGCGCTCGCTGCGGGCGCGCAACGCGTCGAGTGCGAGATCGACGGGAAACCGTGGGTGCAGCAGCCCTTCCC
>JANNLG010000179.1:0-4534 GCA_031396695.1 Deltaproteobacteria bacterium | reverse complement strand
GCGGTACGGGTCGAGGATGCCCGGCGCGGGCACGCTCGTCTCCATCAGGTAGGAGATGCCGGAGATCTCGGCGGTGGTCTGCATCCACATCGCCCAGCGCGGATCGTCGTTGTGGAACAGGCGGCTGGTCTGCTTCTGCAGATCGACCAGCGAAATGCTGCCGCCCGCGTTCTCGTCGGTCTCGAGCGCGCGCTGCAGCGACTCGATGAATTTGAACGAGTCGGGCGCGTAGACTCGGCCCGGCACGTCCGAGTGCGCGATCACGAGCAGATCGTCGAGCCCGAAGAAGCGTGTGCCGATCTCGCGCGCGGCCACGTTGAAGTCGGCGTTCGGGTACAGGATGGGCGTGCCGGGCCGGTGCTCGCCGACCGGCACGTCGCGCGCGAGCACCGCGCACACGGCGGTGACCGCCGCGAAGACCGCGACGATCGCGATTGCGCTCGTGCGCGAGCCGACCAGCCGCGCGGCCGCGCCGAGCGCGCGCGACGCGAGCGGCAGCACGAAGTGCCGGCGCTCACGCGGCGCGGGCAGGTACAGGATCAGCAGCCGGTTCAGCAGCATCTCGGTCACCACGATCGACGCGGCCCAGAACGCGCACAACACACCGAGCTTGTGCATGATCGGAATCGTGGCGAGCGCGATCGTGAGCAGGCCGATGCAGTCGGTCAGGATGCCGAGCGTGCCGGGCAGCAGCAGCTCCGACATCGAGCGGATGCAGGCTTCGTCCTTGTCGCCGAGCGCCTCGTACTCCTCGTAGAAGCGCTCCACGAACTGCACCGAATGACTGATCGCGCGCGCGGTGATCAGCATCGGCACGACCAGCACCAGCGGAACGAGGTTGTAGCCCGCCCACGCCGCGAAGCCGAGCCCCCAGATCACGTTCACGAACGCGCCCGACATGGGCAGGAACACGCCGTACACGCGCCGGAAGTAGCCCCAGAGCAGCGCCAGCGTGACGAGCAGCGTCAGCGCGAACACGAGCAGGATCTCGGTCGCGAACGCGTAGGTCCAACCGAACAGGAGCGGCTGGCCGGTCAGGAACACCTGCACGGGGAAGTCGCGCTCGATCTCCTGCTTGGCCGCCTGCATGTGCTTGAACAGCGCGCCGTAGTCGAGCCGGGTCTCGACGAAGCTCGCGCGCACCAGCGCGGCGCGTTCGTCCATCGACACCAGCACGCCGAACACCGACGGGTTGCGCCGCACGCGCTCGCGCAGCTCCGCGAGCTCTTGGGGCGTGGTCGGCAACGACTCCTGGATCAGCGCCGGCGAGTAGAGCGTGCCGTCGAGTCGCACTTGCGCGTCGCGCGCCGTGCGGTGCGTCAGGCTGGTGACCAGGTTGTGATCGACGCCGGTCTCGGCCGCGCCCTCGGTCGGCGACCGGACGACTCGGTCGGTGAGCGACACGAGCGCGTGTACGGTGCGCTCGATGGGGCCGCGCGGCTCGACCCAGGCGCTGGTCGGGAGCGAGTTCACTTCCGCTTCCACCACCGACGAATCCATCAGCTCGGTGAGCCGCGCGATCGCGCGCAGGATCTCGGGGCGGTAGATGTCGCCCTCGCGCGGCACGATCGCGGCCACCACAGTATTCGCCGTGCCGTACACGCCGCGGTACGCCTCGTAGGTGTGGATGAATGGGTGCGCGCGCGGCAGCAGGTCGAGGTACTGCGTGAAGATCTCGAGGTGCCGCATCTGCACCGCGAAGAAGATCGTGACGGCCGCGATCGCAAACGCGAACCAGTTGCGCCGCCGCGCGAAGAAACGCGAGAAGCGCTCGGCCATGCTCACGAGCCGTTCCCTCCGCGCACCACGCGGAAGCTCGCGCCGCCGTCGTCCGAGCGCAGCATAAGTCCGCGCGGGCCCACCGCGAAGGCGCGCTCGGCGTCCGCGAACTCCACGTCGGTCAACGTGACCGGCAGCGACGGACCGTCGGCCGCTGCGAACGTCTTGCCGCCGTCCGCGGACACGAGCAGCAAGCTGCCTTCGCCCGACACGACCACGCGCGCGCCCGAGCCGCCCACGCCGAACAGATCCTGCGTGAAGGGCGTCTCCACGCGCGCCCAGCTCGCGCCGCCGTCCTCGCTGCGCACGATCGCACCGGACAGGCCAACGGCGACGCCGACCGTCCCGGCCGCGTCGAACCAGACGTCGAACACGTAGAAGTCCTCGGGTACACCCGCGAGTGTTGCCCGGCGACCGGGCGGCAGTCCGGCGGGAAAGCGCTCGAGCGTGCCGAACTCGCCCGCGACCACCGCGTCGTCGCCGGCGCGCGCCATGCGTCCGAGGATCACGTCCTGCTCGCGCGGAATGCAAGTCCAATGCGCGCCCGCGTCGCGCGTGCGGAGCTGCAAGCCGTAGTCGCCGACCGCGAGCACGTCGCCGGGCCCGGCGGGGAACAGGCCGAACACGTGGCGGTCGAACGGCGTCTTCCGGCGCGTGAAGGTCCGGCCGCCGTCCTCGGAGCGGATCACCACCCCTGCCCGGCCCGCCGCCCACAGCTCGTCGCCCGGCCCGAGCGCCACCGCGTAGAGCGGCTCGTCGGTGCCGGTGTTCGGCGCGTCCCAGGTCTGGCCGCCGTCGCGCGAGACGATCACGGTGCCGAAGTAGCCCGCGGCCGCGACGCGCTCACCGGAGGCCGCGATCGAGAACAGGTCCGCGCGCCGGTGCAGGTCGTAGCGGTCGGCGACCGTTCCGTCGGTGCCGGCGAGCTTGAACGCGCGATCGGGGTTCACGTCTGCGGTGATGCGCCGAACCAGCTCGTCTTCGCCGAGCGAGGCCGCGCCGCAGCGGATCTTCTCGGACAAGAGCCCCTGCGCGAGGATCGAGTAGGCGTGGCTCTCGTCATCGAGGAAGCGCAGCAGGATGCGCGACATGCCGCGCAGCGCCTCCGCGTTCCCGCCCGCCGCGGCGCTGCCGGCCACGCGGCTCGTGAGCGTGCGACCGTAGGCGGCGGCGGGCCCCTGATCGCGCGAGAAGCCCTCGAGCACGACCCAGGTCGCGGCCTCGGTCGAGGCGTCCCACTGCCCGGCAGCGATGTGCCCGATCAGCGCTTCGAGCGCGGAGTCATCGACGCTCGCCAGGAAACGATCACCGCTCTGGACCTGCACGAGTGTCGGATGTGTCGCGCGCGTCTGCGCGATCGCGGCCGCGAGCTCGGGCGCGAGCTCCGCGCGCGCGCCGCCGGCGAGAAGCAACGCGGCCAGCGCGCAGATCCACCCCGCGCGACCACGGATCGAGAGCTCGAGCACGCGAACGCTCCTCTACCCAGCGCGCGCGGACTCTATCGCTTCGAGCCGGGATCGCTACGGATTGCGAGCGGCGCCACGAACGCCAGCCTCTGAGCAACCATCCGAGGGAGATGGCTGGCTCCAGCTCGGAAAATGCCGATGCGCAACTGGCACGCAGGTGTGTGCAGCCCGCTTCGAGCCGTCCCCGATCCGTAACCGAGAATTCGCGATGACCGTTCTGCCGATGCGATACAATGGAACCCGCCCGACGAGAGGACGCTGCACGAGTGAAACCTAAGACCCGGCGGCCTCCGGTCCGCGCCGCGCTTGCGGCCGCACTTCTTGCCGTCGCACTGTTTGGATTCAGCATGTTCGGATTCAGCAGCGCTGCATCCGCGGGCAGCTATTCCGTTTCGTACAACCCGTACGCGAGTGTGGATTGGGGCTCGACTCTGCGCTGCCAGTCCGAGCACCACGACCACGCCTACGACGTCGGCAAGGTCACCGCTCTCAGCAACTCCGGGTACTGCGCGATCGCGTTCATGACCTACTCGGGCGACTACCGCCCGACGCCCTACGCCGCGTGGCTCGCGGCCGGCAGCCCCAACCCCGATCCGGGCGTGCCGACGGGCTGGGTCGGCTACCGCCGCTGGCCGCCCGAAGAGCACGGCGCGCCGGCGCTGCCGTTGAACTCGCTTCGCTTCTACCTGCCGGGCGCGGAGGAAGTCGGACTGATCGGCGGAACGCCGCAGTCTCCGCGTCACTCCGCGCACATGATTTCGATCGGACTCAGCGAGTACATGGAGGGCGCCGGCTGCGAGAGCTGCGGCAACGAAGGCAGCGCCGTCCGCACCGACAACCCGCTGGGTCTCCCCGCAACCCACCTCTATTCGAGCAACTCGGATTTCATCGCGAAGAGCATCGCGCTCGGCGCGATTCCGGTGGCCGCGCACCCGAACGGCCCGGTGGACCAGCTCGACTCGCTCGATCCGCACCCGCTGGCTGTCGAGATGTACAACAACTATCACGCGCTCAAGGACGACGGTTCGGCGGCGGGCGTGGCAGGCTGTCCGGGAGCGCCGAGCCACTACATCGACGAGATGCGCGCGGTCTGGGATCACCTGCTCGAGGTGAAGTCGCCGCGCATCTGGGGCATCGCGGTGAACGATTGGGCATCGGCGTGGACGCCGCTCGGCAGCTCCGCAACCGCATGCTGGCCGGAGATCACCGAGGCGAACCGCGATCGCGGCAAGACGCAGGCGCTGGTCACGAGCTACGACCTCGAGTCCTACATGGCGGCGTTCGCGGCG
>JANNLG010000010.1:0-28791 GCA_031396695.1 Deltaproteobacteria bacterium | reverse complement strand
CAGGAGTCGCCCGGCATCGCGTGCGCGCTCGGCGCGATGGCGGTCAGCAGAACCAGCAGGAGAACGCTTCGGCGTGAACTCGACATGGCGGGCCTCCCAGAACCCCTGCCCCCCGACACGCCCAGTCTACACCGATCGGGTTCAGCGCGGCGCGCGGTTTCGGAGCGCTAGCGGCGGACCAGCTCCGTGGCGGCAAAGAAGTACGCGATCTCGTCCTTGGCGGTCTCGGACGCGTCGGAGCCGTGCACCGCGTTCTGCTCGATGTTGCTCGCGTGCAGCTTGCGGATCGTACCAGCGTCGGCCTTCGCGGGATCAGTCGCGCCCATCAGCTTGCGGTAGCGCGCGATCGCGTCGTCGCCCTCGAGCACGGACACCACGACCGGGCCCGAGGTCATGAACTTGACCAAGCTCGCGAAAAACGGGCGCTCCTTGTGCACCGCGTAGAAGCCCTCGGCCTTGGCCGGGTCGAGCTGGATCATCTTCGTGCCCACGATCTTCAAGCCGGCGCCCTCGATCATGGCGAGGATCGCACCGGTCTTGTTCGCGCGGACGGCATCGGGCTTCACGATCGAAAAGGTTCTTTCCATGGCGCCGCAGGGTAGCCGGGCGACTCGGGTCGGCAAATCCTCCGGGCGGTCGAGGTCGCGGCCGCGCGCGGCGGGGATGTCGAGGCTTCGGACCGCCTCCGGGTGGCGTGCGATCACGCTGCGTCCGCCCTCGCGGCCGCGCAGCTCGAGCAGCTCGGGGAAGTAGTCGCGCGCGAACAGAACTGGCGAGCCGGGCTCCCCGTCGTAGCGCGCGCGCACGATCGCGTGCGGCGCCTCGCGGAGCTCGGCCAGCAGCCGCTCGAAGTCCTCCGCTTCGAGAAACGGCTGGTCCGCGAGCGCGAACAGCAGGCCGCGTGCGTCGCGCGAGACCGAGCGGACGGCGGCGCGGACGGATGCCGCGCGGCCCTCGTCCGCGCTTTCCGCGCGCACGACCGCGACGCCGAGCCGCTCGGCGAGCGCGGCGCCGTCCGCGTCCGCGGGCGCGAGCACCACGAACACGCGCGAGGCGCTGCTGCGCGCGAGCGTGCGCGCGACGCGCTCGAGCAGCGGCACGCCGTCGAGCGCGAGCAGGTGCTTGGCTCCGCCCATTCGTGACCCGCGTCCGGCCGCGAGCACGCAGGCCTCGATCGCGAGCGTCGCGTCGGGCGTGCTCATCGCTTCGCCGCCTCCCGCACGGACTCGATCGCGAGCTCGAGCCCGCGCGCGAACTCCGTTTCGAAATCGCACGAGGCGAGCGCGGGCGCCAGCCGACGCAGCTCCGGAAACGCGCGGGGGTCGAGCGACTCGGGCACTGCGAGCGTCGTCGCTCCCGCCCCCGTCAACGCCGCCGTCTCGGTCAGCAGCGCGCCCGTCACGTAGGCGAGGAACGCCCAGAAGTGCGCGAGCAGCTCCGCGTCGTCGAGGCCTGCTTCCCGGAGCGCGCCGAGCATGGCCTCGAGCGGCGCGAACGCGTCCGGGATCGTCGGCACACGCGTCGCGAGCAGCGGAAACACGTGCGGATGCGCGAGCGCCGCGCGGCGGAACTCGTGGCCGACGTGGCGGAGCCGCGCCTGCCACGATCCGTCGGGATCGGGAGGCGCGAACCCGGCCAGCACGCGTGCGGCCACGGCGTCGACGAGCGTGGCCTTGTCGGGAACGTGCTTGTAGAGCGACATGGCTTCGACCCGCAGCGCTGCGCCGAGCCGCCGCATCGAGAGCGCCTCGACGCCGTCGCGGTCGACCAGTCGCAGGGCCGCCGTGACCACTCGCTCGGGCGTGAGCGGTCTGCGCGCCGGTCTGGAAGCCATGCTTGACAGCTTACGCCGTAATCGTCAGGCTCTCAATCCATGGCTTACACTGTAATCTCGACGAACCCGAACCCTCGTCTAGACGACCTGCCCTTCGCGGTGCTGGGCGGCCAGCCCGGCTTCGCCCCCGGCGCGATCGAGCCGTTCGTTTCGGCCCCGCGCGCGGCGGTGCTCGCGTACGTGCGCGCCGACGGGCGGCCGGGCCAGTCGCCGATCTGGTACACGCACCGCGACGGCGCCTTCCACATGTCGACGGTGACCGGCTCGCCCAAGCACCGCGCGCTCGCACGCGACCCGCGCGTGTGCCTGACCATTCAGGACGAGCGGCCCCCGTATCGCGCCGTGATCGCCGACGGCACGGTCGAGCTCGAGCCGCTCGACGGGAGCTTCGACGATCCGACCGCGGGCATGGCGGTGCGTTACTTCGGGCGCCTGGGCGCGGCCGAGTACGACCGCATGACCGCCGGCGAGTACGCGCGCACGGGCCTGACGCTGGTCACGTTGCGCCCGAAGGCGCTGCGCGGCTTCGACAACACGCGCGCGCTCGGCCGCGGCGTGCTGCTCTTCATGCGCTTGCGAGATCGGCTGCCGATTCCGCGGAGCTGGCTGTGAAGAGTGCGCCGGAGATCGTTCCGGTCGAGGCCGCGCTCGCCCAGCGCTTCGCGCCGCAGATTCCGGCGCTCGTGCGCGCGACGGGACCCGTGAGCTACGACTACCAGTTCGGAACACGGCCGGGCTTCTTCGACGAATTCATCCGCGCTTCGTGGCTCGCGCCGGGCACGCTCTTCAGTCACGACACGACGCGCGTGGCTCTCGTCGACGAAGAGCTCGCGGGCATCGAGATCGGCTTCGATGGGCCCGACTTCTATCGCCTGCGCGACGCGCTCGCGGACGTCTCCGCCGCGCTCGTCGCGAACGGCGTGACGACGACGCCGGAGCTGCAGGCGCTCGCGGTCCGCTCCGCCAAGGCGAGCTATCTGAACGCGCACATTCCGAGGCGCGTGTACTACCTGCACGCGCTCTCGGTGCCGGAGCGCTTTCGCGGCCGCGGAGTCGGTGCGCGCCTGCTCGAGCACGCGCTCGAACGCGCGCGCGGCGCCGGTCAACGCGCGCTTCAGCTCGACGTGCTGGCCGACAACCCGGCGGTTCGCTTCTACGAGTCGATGGGTCTGCGCGTGCTCGCGGAAACGCGCTCGCCCGAGCTCTCGCGCGAGCACGGCTTCCCGTCCGAGCTGCGCATGGAGATCGCGTTCTAGACGCGAACGTCAGTCGTCCTTGCGCAGGCCGAGCAGGCGCAGGATCGTGAACCAGAGCAGTTGGAAGAACGAACGCGCCGGCGGTGCAGCGACTTTCTCTTCGGGCGCCTCGGGACGCCAGCGCTCGAAGGCGGTGAAGAACTGGCCGGCCATCTCGCGCGTCACGCCCGAGATCATGCGCTGGCCGAGCCGCGCGACCTGACCGCCGATCTGCACGTCGGCCGAGTACGCGATGCTCGTGCCCTCGTCGACCGCGGCGAGCGTGAGCGTGACCTCGCCGTCGACGAAGCCGACCGCGCCCTTGCCCGCCAGCCGCAGCCTCAGCCGCTCGGGCGGAACGCGCTCGAGGAACTCGAGCGTGCCCTCGAAGCGGCCCGTGATCGCGGGCATTTTCACTTCGAGCAACGCCTCGTAGTGATCCGCGTCGCGCGCCTCGAGCTTCTCGAGACCCGGCGTGCAGGCGCGCAGCACGCGCGGATCCACGATCCGCTCCCACGCCTTCGCGAGCGGCGTGTCGATCACCTGCCGGCCCTCGAGCTTCACCGTGCGGCTCGGCTCGAAGCGGCGGCGAGCGCGCGCATGGCGTAGATCCCGGCCAGGTGCGCGCGGTACTCGCTCGACGCGTGCATGTCCTCCATCGGATCGGCTTCCTCGACGCGCGCGCACAGTTTGCGCAGGCTCGCGGCGTCCGGCGTCTGGCCGATCAAGCGCTTCTCGAGCGCGCTGGCGCGGAACGGCATCGAGTTCACGCCCGTGACGCCGACGCTCGCGCGCTCGATGCGGCCGCCTCGATCCAGCGTGACCTGCGCGGCCACGCCGACGATCGCGAACCCCGACGCGGGCTGACGCATTTTCACGTAGGCCGTGCCCGCGCGCTTGCGCTCGACCGTGAGCCGAACCTCGGTCAGCACCTCGTCGTGCTTCGGCGCCGAGGCCAGCATGCCGGTGAAGAACTGCGCCGCCGGGATGGTGCGCTCGCCCTTCGCACCGACGACCACGGCCTCGCCGTCGAGCGCCAGGAATACTGCGGGCCAGTCCGCCGCCGGGTCGGCGTGCACGAGGCTGCCGCCGATCGTGCCGCGGTTTCGCACCTGCACGTCGCCGATCGAGCCGGCCGTCTCGTGGATCGCGTGCACGTCCACGAACTCGCCCGGCGTCGTCAGCGCGCGGTGCGTGGTGCGGCCGCCGATGACAATTTTGCCGCGCTTGTCGGAGATGCCCTCGAGCTCGGGCACACGGCCCAGGTCGATCAGCGCGGAGGCCGCCGCGAGCCGGTGCTTCAGCGCGGGGATCAGGCTCATGCCGCCGCCGAGCAGCTTCGCGTCGGGCTTTTGCGCGAGCAAAGCCGTCGCTTCCGAGAGCGTGCGGGGCGCGAAGTACTCGAAGTTCTCGGGGATCATCGCTTCGCCTCCGCCAGCGCGCGCCACACGCGTTCGGCTTTCAGTGGCATGTCGATCGACTTCACCCCGCGCGGCCGCAGCGCGTCGAGCACCGCCGACACGATGCACGGCGTCGAGCCGATCGTGCCGAGCTCGCCGATGCCCTTCGCGCCGAGCGGGTTCAAGTGCGTCGGCGTGCAGGTCGAGTCGAGCTCGATGCGCGGGAACATGTGCGCCTTCGGCATCGCGTAGTCCATCAGCGTCGCCGTCAGGAGCTGGCCGCTCTCGTCGTAGACGACCTCTTCGCACATGGCCTGACCGAGGCCCTGGATGATGCCGCCGAGCCGCTGACCGTCGGCGAGCAGCGGGTTCACGATCTTGCCCGCGTCGTCCACCGCGAGGTAGCGCGTGAGCGCGACCTCGCCCGTGTCGGGATCGATCTCGACCTCGCAGAAGTGCGCGCCGAACGGAAACGTGGTGCCCGTCGGCTCGAAGCGCGCCACCGCTTCGAGACCCGGCTCCTCGCCGGGGATCGGTACGTTCCACAGGTGCGCGGCCTCCGCGACCTGGCGGAACGTCATCTTCCGCTCGCTGCCCGCGACGCGGAACGACTCGCCGTCGAACGTGACTTGATCGGGCTTGGCGTCCAGCAGGTGCGCGGCGATGCGCGACGCCTTCGCGGTGACTTTCTGGAGCGCCATGTGCACCGCCGTGCCGCCGACCACCAGGCCTCGGCTGCCGAAGGTGCCGACGCCGTGCGTGACCACGTCCGTGTCGCCGTGCATGACCTCGACGTCGTTCACGTCGATGCCGAACGCGTCGGCCGCCATCTGCGCGAAGGCGGTCTCCTGGCCCTGACCGTGCGGCGATGCGCCGGTCGTGATGACCACGTTGCCGGTCGGCTCGACGCGGACCATGCCGCTCTCCCAGCTGCCGGTGCGCTGGATCGGCGACGCGCCGGTGCTCGGGCCGAGACCGCAGATCTCCGTGAACGTGGCGACGCCGATGCCGACGAGCTTCCCCTCGGCGCGCGCCTTCGCCTGCTTCGCGCGCGCGGCCGGGTAGTCGAAGCGCTCGAGCGCTTTGGCGAGCGACGCCTCGTAGTCACCCGAGTCGTAGATCGCGCCGGTCGCGGTGGTGAACGGGAACGCGGACTTCGGAATGAAGTTCCGGCGCCGCACCTCGACCGCGTCGAGTCCGGTGGCGACCGCGACCTCGTCGAGCACGCGCTCGACCGTGTACGCGGCTTCCGGCCGGCCCGCACCGCGGTACGCGTCGGTCGCCATCGTGTTCGTGTAGACGACCACCACCTCGACATCGACGGCTTTCACACGATAGCAGCCGGGCATCATCAGCGGCGTGAAGGTGGCGATGCTCGCGCCGAAGAACGACGGGTACGCGCCGCAGTCGGAGATCACGCGCCCGCGCAGCGCCAGCAGCGTGCCGTCCTTCTTGTACGCGCCCTCGATCTCGTGGAGGTGGCCGCGCCCGTGCGTGGTGCCCATCAGGTTCTCGGTGCGCGTCTCGGACCACTTCACCGGACGGCGGAGCTCCTTCGAGATCCACGGCAGGAGACACTCTTCGGCGTAGACCGGGATCTTGGCGCCGCAGCCGCCGCCGACCTCGGGCGCGATCACGCGAATGCGGATCTCCGACAGGCCGAGGCACTGCGCGACCGACTGCTTCACCAGGTGCGGCACCTGCGTCGACGTCCAGAGCGTCAGCTTCTGCGGACCCTCGTCCCAGGACGCGAGCACCGCGCGGCCCTCCATCGAGACCGGCGCGACGCGCTGGTTGATGATCTCGAGCTTCACGATTCCGTCCGCTTCCGCGAACAGCTTCTCGACTTCCGGGTTGTTGCTGCGCGGAATGTGCAGCGCGATGTTGTCCTTGTGGTCCGCGTAGACGCGCGGAGCGCTCGGCTCGAGCGCGCGCCTCAGGTCGACCACCGCGGGCAGCGGCGAGATGTCGACCGACACGTCGAGCGCGCCGTCGCGCGCGACGTAGCGGTCCTCGGCGATCACGACCGCGATCGGTTGACCGACCCAGCGCACGAAACCGTCGGCAAGCAACGGGTGCTCGGCATCGCGACCCGGCTCGGGCCGCGCCACGCACGGCGTGCGCCCGACCTTGCCGCGCAGATCGTCGAACGTGTAGACGGCCACCACGCCCTTGCGCGCGAGCGCGCGGGACGTGTCGATCTTGTCGATCTTGCCGGCCGCGTAGTCGCTGCGCACGAACGCGGCGTGCAGTCCGCCGTGCAGCTTCAGATCGTCGGTGTAGCTCGCGAGTCCGCGGATCAGGCGCGGATCCTCGCGCCGCTTGATGCGCTCGCCCACGCTGACGGGTCGGACCGGCATCAGCGAGCCCCCTTTCCGCCGAGCTTGGCCGCGTGCTGCACGGCGTTCACGATCTGCTGGTAGCCGGTGCAGCGGCAGATGTTGCCCTCGATCGCGTGCCGGATTTCGGTCTCGCTCGGGTTCGGATTCTCGGCGAGCAGCGCCGACGTGGTCATGATCATGCCCGGCGTGCAGTAGCCGCACTGCAAGCCGTGCTCCTCCCAGAAGCCCGTCTGCACCGGGTGCAGATGATCGGCGTCCGCCGCGAGGCCCTCGACCGTCGTCACGTTGCGACCGTCGACCTGTACCGCGAACAGGGTGCAGCTCTTCACCGCGCGGCCGTCGAGGTGCACGGTGCACGCGCCGCAGATCGTGGTCTCGCAGCCGATGTGCGTGCCGGTCAGTCCGAGCTGCTCGCGCAGAAAGTGCACCAGCAGCGTGCGCGGCTCGACGTCGCGCTCCTGCGGCTTGCCGTTGACGTTCAGCGAAATCTTCACGCGACGATCTCCTCGAGCAATTCCGGCACCTTCTCGTGCACTTCCTCGGGCACGCGGAAGGTGGTCATCCACTGCAGCACGTTCATGTCCTCGGCGCTCACCTGATCCCGCTCGGCGAGCAGTGCGCGCCCGCGCAGGAGCTTGACCGCTTTCACGAGGAAGCTGCGGTCCGTGAGCAACGAGTTGGTCTCGTCGCAATCATAGTCGACCACGAGCCGGCGCAGGAACTCGATCAGGCGGTCCTTCTCGGCGTCGGGTACGGCGACGCGAGACTGCGCGGCGAAGAGCGCGTCGAGGTCCGCGCGTCCGAGCACCGGCTCGGGATCCGGCTGCTCGACGACCCGGCCGTCCGCGAACTGGTCGACGAGCAGCCGCGCGAGCGAGCGGTCGCCGGACTGGATCAAGCCGGCGACCCGCAGTTGAATCGCGAAGCGGTCCAGGTTCGCGGGATCGAGCGGCTCGTTGTAGTACTCGTCGCGCAGCGGGTTGCTGGTGGCGATCGCGGTCAGAAGCGGGATCGGCGTCTCGCCGAACTTCCGCTCGTTCAGGATTCGCAGCAACACGTTCAGCGCCTCGCCCGGTGCGCGCGAGACGTCGTCGAGCACGCAGATCTCGGCGGTCAGGATTCCGCCAGGCAGCGTCGTCTGGTGGATGCGCTCGCCCGCGCCGTCGGGCAGCGCGCGGCGTTCGAGCACGACGTCGCCGACCAGCTCGGAGAGCCGCGTGTCGCGGTGCATCTGGTAGAAGAAGAAGCCCAGACTCGAGCCGCGTGCGGCGACTTCCGCCATGCGCGTCTTCGCCGAGCCCGGCGGACCCTCCAGGTAGATGTGCTCGCGGCAGACCAACGCGAGCAGCAGCGCGTCCTTGGCCTCGTCGTGGCCGACCACGTGGCGGTCGAGCAGCTCGCGCAGTCGTCCGAGACCGTGCTTCAACTCATCCCCCGCTCGTTCGCGCGGACATTCTGCGCTCGAGCACCGTCACGCGCCCGTCCGGCTGCGGTCGCACCGCGAAGCCCCGCCCTTGGGTCTCGCGCGAGATCTCGTCCAGAACCTCGGGGCACTCGCCGAGCCCGAGGAAAACCGTGTGTACCTTAACTCCGAGCTCGCGGGCCAGCGCGCGCTCGCGCCGCACGTGCGGATCGCCGAGCACCGGCACGCCGTCGGTCAGGAGCACCACATGGCGCTCGCGACCCGCGGCGAGGCGCAGTTCGTGGAGCGCGCTGCGCAGCGGCGCTTCGTAGTTGGTGCGGCCCTCCGCCCGGCGGCGCGACGCCAGCGCGAGCAGGCGCCGGTAACGGCGGTGGAAGAACGCGCCGGCCGCTTCGAAGCGCTCGGCCTCGTGGTTGAACTCGACGTAGCCCATGCGCATGCGGCGGCGCGCGCCGATGCGCACGAGGCCCGCGACCACCTGCCCGGCCCAGCGCGCGAGCCGGCCCTCCATCGAGGCGGACACGTCGCGCAGAACCGCGAGCGTTCCGCCCGCGTTGCGCCGCTCGCGCCGGTACACGCGCGCTCCTCCGGGGCTTCGCCCTTCGGTGTAGAGCAGCGCTTCCACTGGATCCGCGTCGAGGAGCTCGTCGAGTCGCCGCATGCGGCGCCAGCCGCGCGGCTGTCCGCCGGGATCCTCGCCGCGCGCGACGGCGCCGCGCTCGAGTCGGCCGAGCAGCGCCTGCACGAGGCTGTCGACCGCGGCCGCGTCGTCGTCGCCGCGTGCGCGACCGCGCGGCGCGATGCTCTCGATCGGGGCGGGAAAGGCCTCGAGTCCTTCGACCGCGACCAGCGCATCGGCCGCGCCTCCGCTCTCACCCGCGGCCGCGGCCGGTCGCGCAGCGCCCGGCGGCGCCGACAGCGGAGGATTCTCGAGCAACGCGTCTTCGAGGATCGCCGCGACGTGCGGCTCGAGCGCCTCGGGCACGCGGCGCGCGAGCATGAAGCGAAGCGCGCGCACGTCGATCGGCTCGACACTGTGCGCGCCGCGCAGCAGCGCGTGTGCGCGCAGGATGGCCGGCGCGGCGCGCGCGAACGCGCGATCGCTGAACAGCACGGGCTCGTCGCCCGCCGCCCGGCGCAGACCCTCGAGCGCGCGCAGCAGCGCCGCGCGCGTCTCGGGGCGGATCTCGAGCGCGGCGGCCGCGGCTTGCAGCGCGTGACGCTGTTCGGTGTCGAGCACGGGAGCGAGCGGCTCGGCCTCCGGGCGATCGAGCAGCCCGCGCGCGCGCGCGAAGCGGCGCCCGAGCAGGAGCCCGCGCATGCGCACCTGCACCGCGAAGCGATCGAGCTGACTCGGCTCGAGCGGATCCGCGTAGCTCTCGAGATCGGCCGCGCCTGCGGTTGCGATCGCGCACTCGAGTGGCAGCCGCACTTTCCCGGCACGCCGCTCGGAAAGGATGTGAAGCAGCGGCGCCAGCGCTTCGCCCGGCGCGCGCGACAGGTCGTCGAGCAGCAGGACTTCCGCGTCGAGCAGCGGTCCGTCGCCCGGCTCGAACGACAGGCGCTCGCTGCTCTCGATTCGCTCCCGGCGCAGACGCTGCGCGCCGAGCAGATCGCTTGCGTTCGTGTCGCGGTGGAAATGGATCTCGGTGCTGCGCGCGCCGACCACCCGGGCAAGCGCACCGGCCAGCGCGGACTTCCCGCAGCCGGGCGGTCCCTCCAGATAGGCGTGCTCGCGCGCGATCAGCGCCAGCAACACGCCAGTCTTGGCGTCGTCATGCCCCGCGAGCGCGGAATCGAGCGCTTCGCGCGCGGCTCGCGCCAGGACCATGAGGGAGGGATCGGCCACGGCTCGAGATTCGCGCTTGCCTCTCCGATGAGCCACGGGTAAGCTCCCGTCCGACCGGTCGGTCGGTCCGTGGACAAGGACTCAGATGACAGGCGAGCCCGACGTGGAAGAGGTCGAAGCCTCTCCCTCCACCCGCGAGAAGATCCTCGATACCGCCGAGTCGCTGTACGCGCGCTTCGGCTTCGCGGGCGTGGGCATGCGCGCGGTGGCCGAGAGCGTCGGCGTTTCGAAGTCCGCCCTCTTCCACCACTTCCCGAGCAAGCGCGAACTGTGGGCCGCCGTGCACGAGCGCTGCTTCCTGGAATTCGACGCGCGTCTCGAAGCCGCCGACGCGCGCGCGCACAACGCGTACGAGCGCCTGCGTCTGTTCGTCGAGAGCGCGATCGACGCGCTGGTCGAGAACCCCGCGCGCGCACCGCTGCTCTTGCGCTCGCTGTTCGAGGTCGACAACGACGAGCCCGCCGATCAAGCCGCGCGCGCCGTGCTGCAGCGCGTGCTCGCGCGCGTCGCCGCGGGCCTCGAGCACGGCATGGCATCGGGCGAGCTGCGCCGCGCGCCGGTGCAGCACACCGTGCAGACGCTGATCGGCATGACCGTCTTCCACTTCGCGACCGGCGACTTCGGCGAAGAGCTGTTCGGCGCGCCGCTGTACTCCGCGGCCGAGATCCGGCGGCGCAAGGATCACGTGATCGATTTCATCGAGCGCGCGCTGCGCGTCACGACCGATTAGTTCCCGCCCCAGGCCCCAACAGGAGACCCCCGTGGACAAGTTCATGCAGGACAACCGCAAGCAGCTCGGCAACTTCGAGATCGTCGACTTCCCCGACGAGGCGCAGGTCGCGGCGATCCGCGCCAGGCTCGACGTCGCCACGCCGATGGCGGTGCGCTGGAACAACTGGGAGTACGGCAGCGAAGTCAGCGAGCTCCGCGCCCTGCACGAGAAGGGCAAGCTCAACCAGTGGAACGCGAGCGTCGACGTCGACTGGTCGGTGCCGGTCACGCGCAAGGAGTGGATCGCCAACCCAGAGATGTCGCTGCTCGGTCAGGTGACGAAGCTGCTCGGCAAGGACGAGGCGACCCAGAAGGAAGCCGTCTTCGACGAGATCAACTACCTGCTCTCGCAGCTCCTGCACGGCGAGCAGGCCGCGCTGCAGATCTGCGGTCAGCTCACCAATCTGTGCCCGACCACGGACGAGAAGTTCTACGCTGCCAACCAGACCTACGACGAGGCGCGCCATACGGAGGTCTTCGCGCGGCTGCTGGGCGAGAAGATGGGCACGATCCATCCGATCAGCGCGAACCTGAAGGTGCTGCTCGACGAGCTGCTGTCCGTCGAGGGTTACACGATGAAGTGTCTGGGCATGCAGACGCTGTTCGAGGGCACGGCCGTCGGCATCATGAACCAGCTGCGCGAGAACACGAAGAACGAACTGGTGCGCGACGTGATCCGCCGCGTCGAGCAGGACGAGTCGCGCCACGCGGCCTTCGGCGTGCTCACCATGCGCCGCACCGTGAAGCGCGCGAGCCCGGCGCAAATGGAGCACATGGAGGACTGGGCGTTCGGCGTGCTCGAGGCGCTCAACGCCAACCAGCAGCTCGACATGCTGCACCTGTTCGCGGACAAGTACGGCTACGACCCGGAGATGATCGTGAACATGTCGCTGGGTCTGCCGAACTGGGCCGAGATCAACGCCATGCCGTTCATGCACACGGTGGTGCCGAACCTGTGCCGGCTCGGCCTGATCACCGAGCGCACCGAGTCGAAATGGCGCGCGGTCGGCCTGATGACCGACAACCGCGGCCAGACCGGGCAGCTTCCGATCGTCGGCTAGGCCGGCGGCTTCGCGCTCGGTCCGGCGATCTGCATCGCCTTCTGGTACGCCGGCCGCGCGCCGATGCGCTGCACGTAGGCCTGCGTATTTGGCAGGTCCGCGATCGCGCGTCCGCCGAACAGCGGCAACTCCGTCAGGTTGAACGTCACCATCACGTCCGCGCAGGTGAACTCGGGGCCCGCGAGATACTTCGAGGCGCCGAGCCGCTGCTCGAGATGCCGGTAGTAGCCTTCCTCGCGCCGTTTGATGAAGCCGCCCACGCGCTCGGCGTTCGCGCCCGTCGCGTCCGGTCCGAGCGCGAGCTTGGCGAAGAACAGCCCCTGCACGTTGTTGTTGAAGTGCATCCAGTAGCTGTAGTCGTAGTAGTTGGGCGCGCTGGTCGCGACCGTGAATCGACCGCCGGCGTGGCGGTGGCAGATGTACTCCAGGATCGCAGCGGATTCCGAGAGCACGCGGCCGTCATCCTCGACGACCGGCGCCGTCGACGCCGGGTGTAGCGCCACGTACTCGGGCGGCTGCAAGCCGTCGGGGCCGCGGTCGTACCAAACGAGCTTGTAGGGAAGACCGAGCTCTTCCATGAGCCAGACGATGCGATCGGACTGCGAGACGCCGAGGTGATGGATGGTCAGCATGTCAGGCCGTCCTATGCCATCCCGCGCGAGCTTCCGTCAAACCGTGAGGCTGCGACGCTGGTGGTGCGGGCGACGAACGACGTATTCTTCGGCGTGATGGGTCGCCTGCTGCTCGTGAGACACGGAGAGAGCCAGGCCAATGCGCTGCGCCGCTTCACCGAGTCCGACCGGAATCCGCTTTCGCCGCTCGGGCGCGTGCAAGCCGAGCGCACGTCGGCGTTGCTGCGCGCGCGCTTCGCGCCGGTGCGCATCGTGTCGAGTCCGTTCGCGCGCGCGCGGGAGACCGCCGAGATCATCGCGGCCGTGCTCGCGTTCGCGCAGCCCATCGAGGTCGAGCCGGCGGTGCGCGAGCAGGATCTCGGCGCGCTGCACGGTCAGCCCTTCGACGCCGCGCTCGCGACGCCGGGTTTCGCGTCGCTCACCCGCTGGGAGTGGCGGCCGCCTCGCGGCGAGACGCTGATCGAGGTGCAGGCCCGCGCGGTGCCCGCGCTGCTCGCCATCGCACGCGACTCGCTCGGCCGCGACGTCGTCGTGACCAGTCACTCCGGAACGATCCAGTCGTTCTGGGCGCACGTCGAGGGAAGCTGGGAAGGCGTGCCCCCGGTTCCGAACTGCAGCGTCGTGCTGCTCGAGCACGACGGCGCAGAGTTCGGTGAGCCGGAGCTCCTGCTGGCGGATTCGGGCCCGACTAGTTCCTGAAGCGCGACGTCTCGGCCGAGAGCGCGAGCGACGCGGCCTGATCCGGGTGGATCGTCTTGGCGCGCGCGAACAGCAGGTCCTCGGCCTCGACGTTGTTCGGGTCGGGCACGCAGCAGTCGACGGGGCAGACCTCCGCGCACTGTTCCTTGGCGTGGAAGCCGACGCACTCGGTGCAGAGCTGCGGGTTGATCACGAACGTCTCCTCACCCTCGGTGATCGCCTCGTTCGGGCACTCGGGCTCGCAGACTCCGCAGTTGATGCACTCCTCGGTGATCATCGTCGACATGGGGGGACTCCTTCGGCGAAAGGCCGGTCAGTGGTTCAGGGTGAGGTCGGACTGCCCGCGCGGGATGCGCCCGGTGAGCAGGAGCTCGTTCGAGCGCGCGAGCCGGAACTCGAGCTCGCCGTCCTCGGGCGAAGTCTCGAGCACGAGATTGGTGGCCAGCAGCTGTCGGCCCAGTCGGACCAGGGCCTTCAGCTGCGCTGCGGTGTCGCGTTCCAGTCGTCGGCCCGCGAGCAGCTTCAGGTTCGAAACGGCCAGGTGAACGTCGGGAACCTGGCCCGATCCAGCGCACACCGGGCACAACCGACCGAGCGCCTCGCGCAGCACGCGCTCGACGAAGGCGGTCTGGTTGGGCAGGTGACGCAGCGCTCCCGCGAGCTCCGGGTCGACCCGGAACGTGACTCGCTGTTTGGCTCGGCTGCGTTTGCTCATCAGGCGTGTGGCAATGTGCTGTACACCCCGAGTGCCGTCAACGCGCCAATGCCCGGAGCGCGAATTTTCACGGGCGGACGGGCGGCGGCCGGCTTCCTGCGTATACTGTGACCCGCATTTCCCTGTTGCCGGAGGTCTATCCTGGAATCGGATAGCGACCAACCCGTCGACGCACCCAGCCCGCCCCGACGCTCCCGGCGTCGGCGCCGAAGGCGGAGGGGATCTCGGCCCCTCCCGGTCGAGGGCGCGACGGACGCACCGCCTCTCGACGCTGCAGACGCGGCGCCGGTCGAAGAAGCCTTTGCGCCGGAATCCGGCCAAGCGGGCGGCGATGCAGCTGCGCCGTCGCTCGACCGTCCCCGGCGTCGGCGCCGGCGACGGCGCCGCTGGGTGGGTGGACCTCCGGACGCCACGCCCCCCGAGGGCGAGGCATCGACCGAGGACTCCGCCGCGGTCGGAGACCCCGACGCCGACTCGGCGGAGGTCGGCTCCTACTCCGAGTCCGGGGCCTGGATTGCGCCCGCCGACGACGATCTCGCCGACGAGTCCGCGGAGCCTTCCGAGGCCGACGACGCGCAGAGCGCAGAGCCGCGCTTCGACCGCCCGCGCCGCCGCCGTCGCCGACGCCGCGGCGGAGGAGGCGGTGAGCCGGTCAGTGACGAGCGCTTGCGGCAGATGCTCAACCTGCTGCGCCGCGAGTTCGGACTGCGGCACTTCCGACCGGGCCAGGAAGAGACGATCCGCGCGGTGCTCGACCGCCGCGACACGCTCTGCGTGCTGCCGACCGGCGGTGGCAAGTCGCTCACCTACCAGCTTCCGAGCCTGCTGCTGCCGGGTTTGACGGTCGTCGTCTCGCCGCTCATCGCGCTGATCCGCGATCAGTTCGAGAAGCTGCGCGCGCAGGGCATCGAGACCGTGCGTCTGGACAGCTCGCTCACCGGCACCGAGAAAGAGGAAGCGCTCACCCTGCTCGAAGAGGGCGATCAGAAGATCGTGCTGATCACCCCCGAGGGCGCCACCGGCGCGGCGTTCAAGAAGCGCGTCGGCGATCAGCAGGTGAGCCTGCTCGTGATCGACGAGGCGCACTGCGTGTCGGAGTGGGGCCACGATTTCCGGCCCGCGTATCTCGCGCTCGGCGCGCTCGCCGAAGATCTCGGCCGTCCGCCGATCCTCGCTCTCACCGCGACCGCGCCGCCGCTCGTGCGCGAGGAGATCGTGAAGCGGCTCTCGCTGCGCGACCCGGTGATGGTGGTGAAGCCGGTCGCGCGGCCGAACCTGCGCTTCGAGGTGAAGGACTGCCCGTCCGAGGACATCAAGCGGCGCGAGCTCGTGCAATACCTGCGGCGGCTGCGCCGTCCCGGCATCGTCTACTGCTCGACGGTGAAGGACGTCGAAGAACTCGGAGCGCTGTGCAAGATCGCGCGCATCCCCGCCGAGATCTACCACGGGCGGCTGACCAAGGCCGAGCGCGATCACGCGCATCGCCGCTTCATGTCGTCGGGCAAGCGCATCGTGATGATCGCGACCAGCGCCTTCGGACTCGGCGTCGACAAGGCCGACATCCGCTACGTGCTGCACTACCAGGTGCCCGGCTCGCTCGAATCGTACGTGCAGGAGGCCGGCCGCGGCGGACGCGACGGCTTGCCCACGCGCTGCATCCTGCTCTGGGATCCGAAGGATGTCGACGTGCAGCGGCACTTCCTCTCCGAAGGCCCGGCGACCCGCTCGCAGATCAAGAAGGTGGTCGAGGGACTCTCCGCGTGGTCGAAGGACGGACGCTCGGTCGACGCGCCGACGCTCGCGATGGCGACCGAGGTCGGCATCACGCGCACCAAGGCGATCCTGGAGGGCCTGCGCGACGCGAATCTGGTGACCGAGGCCGACGCCGCGTTCACGCTGGTCGGACAGATCGACGTGAACGACGCGGTCAAGCTGCTTTCGCGCCGCAACGAGGAGCGCAAGACCACCGATCGCCGCCGCCTCGAGAGCATCATCAATTACGCCGGCAACACGGAGGAGTGTCGGATGATGCACATCCGCCGTTACTTCGAGGACGGCGTGCCCTCGCCCTGCGGTCACTGCGACGTGTGCGAGCCCAAGCTGCGCCGGCGTCGGCGCCGGCCGAAGTCTGGCTTTCGTGGCAACGGCGGAAATTCCGGCAACGGCGGTGACGGCGATTTCGCCGACCAAGACGACGACGAGTGAGCTTCGAACGGGAGGCGGACGTCGCTCGCGAGGCGGCGCTCGCCGCCGGTGAAGTGATCGCGCGCCACGCTGCGGCCGGACGCCGCGAAGCGACCGACAAGTCGCACGACAATCCCGTCACCGCGGCGGATCTCGAGGCGAACGCCGCGATCGGCGAGATCGTTCGCAAGGCGTTTCCCGACGACGCCCTGCTCTCCGAAGAGTCCGCCGACGACTCCTCGCGGCTCGGCGCGCAACGTGTCTGGGTCGTCGACCCGCTCGATGGCACCAAGGAGTTCGTGGAAGGCGTGCCGCAGTTCGCGGTCTCGATCGCGCTCGTGGTCGGCGCAAGGCCGGTGGCGGCGTGCGTGTACCAGCCGAGCACGCGCGAGTGCTTCCACGCGCGCGCCGGCGGCGGCGCCTGGCTCGGCGACGAGCGGCTCGCGGTCTCGCGCAAGGCGACCCTCGCCGAGAGCGTACTGCTCTCCTCGCGCACCGAGATGAGGCGCGGCCAGATCGAGGCGTTCCGCCCGCTGTTCGCGCGCATCGAGCCGGTCGGCTCGGTCGCCCTGAAGCTCGCACTGGTCGCGGCCGGGCGCGCGGACCTGTGGATCTCCGTCGCGCCGAAGAGCGAATGGGACGTGTGCGCGGGCGACCTGCTCGTGCACGAGGCCGGCGGGACGTTCCGCGAGCTCGCGCACGGGGAGCGGCGCTACAACCAGACCGATCTGTTGCTGGCTCCGCCGCTCGCGGCTGGACCGGCTCGGCTCGTCCAGGAATTTTGGAGGTTCGCGTGCCAGGACTGAAACACCCGATGCTCCGCATCCAGCCCGTCTCGGACGAGCTGTACGAGGTCTCGGAGCTGCTGATCGAGCGGCTCTCGCAGCGCCGCATCTGGCTGTTCGACCTCGAGGCCACGGGTCTGGACACGACACGCGAGCGTGTCACGCAGATCGCGGGCTGCATGCTCGAGGGCGGCCAGCTCCGCGAAGAGACCGCCTTCGTCAGCTTCGTCTGGCCGGGCGACGGCATCGAGATTCCGAAGGTCGTGCGCGAGCTGACCGGGATCACGCTCGACACCCTGCGCGGAGCGCCGGAGTTCCCGGAAGCCTGGGGCCGGCACCTCGAGGCCGCGCGCGGCGCGGATTTCTGGATGGGCCAGAGCGTGTTCGAGTTCGACGTGCCCCTGCTCGGCGCCGAGCTCGCGCGCCACCGCATGCCCGTCGAGCTGCCGGCGATCCTCGACTCGGTCGTGCTCGCCACCTGGCTGCTCGGCACGAACGACGACCGCTGGAGCACGTCGAAGCTGCTCTATCACTACTCGGTCGACACGGTCGGCTTGCGCAGGCACGACGCGCTCGACGACGTGAAGATCCTCGGCCGACTGCTGGTGCCGATGCTGCGGCAGACGCTGCAGACGCGCGGCGATCGCGTGGAGATTCGCGCGGACGCGCCCGTGGCCGTGCGCCGGCACCCGCCGATCAAGCCCGACCCGGCCTAGTCGGTCGCGGCTTAGCCGGAGCCGAGCTCCGCGAGCGCCCGTCGCTCGACGAAGCGGATCAGCTCGTCCGCGAGACACCGGTCCGTGTAGAGGGCCGGATCCGCGCCCAGACGCATGGCGTCGTCGCGCATCGAGACGAGCTGCGGGTAGAGCACCCGGCGCGGGCCGTAGCTGGTCCGCGCGGGGATCGGCTCGCGCGTGAGCTTGCCTTCGAAGGCGAAGAACGCGAGCACGCGCGCGCTGCGCGATTCGGCCGAAGCGAGCGCGCGCAGTGCGCCGAGCGCGGCGCGCATGCGGCGCGTCTCGGCGGCGTGAGAGTCGAGCCATGGCTCGAGCTCCGCGCGCAGCCGCGTGTCCTCGAGTCCGTTTCGCAGCGACTCGTTCGCCTCGATCCGCGCGGCCAGCAGCGCCTCGAGCGCGTCGAGGTTCTCGGCCGGGCGCTCGAGTGCACGTTCGAGATCGCGATCGCGCTCGAGCGGCGAGAGCGCCGAGAAGCGGTGCGCGTGTGCGAACAGGCGCAGCCCCGCGGCCGCGGCTCCGCCGAGCTCGTCGACCGAGCGCTCCCAGGCGCGCTCGGCGTCGTAGCCGCGCGGATCGCGCAAGTACGACGCCGCGCAGCCCAGCGTGACGGCCGAGGCCCGCACGTGCTCCATCGGGTTCAGCAGCACGCCCGACACGTGCGCGTCGAGCTCGCGATCCCGTCCGGTGTAGGGATTCAGGTGCAGCATGCAGCGCATCGGTCCGTCCGAGACGGGCGTGTTGTCCCAGACGAGCAGACGCCGGCGCAGCGTCGCGGCGCGCGCAGCCGCTTCCGCCTTGCGGATCTCGGGCGAGACGACGGTGCGCCCGGTCCAGGCGACCTCGACGCTCGAGTCGAGCCGCTCGCCGAGCTCCTCGAGGTAGTCGGTCGGCGCGACGCCCAGGTAGTCGGTGGGGCAGAGCCAGAGCAGTGAGTCGCAGCCGAACGCGTCCTGCAGCTCGCGCACGAGCGCGAGCTGCGCGTCGGCGAGCGAGCGGAACGCGCGCCGGTCCGCGTCGTGGATGAGCGAGCTGGGAACGTCGTCGACGGCCAGCGAGAGCACGCGCGCGCCGAGCGCGTGGAAGCTCGCGAGCTTCGCGACCAGCCGAGCCCGATCCTCGCGCTCCGCGTACACGATCGAGCGCCCGGGCGAGACCGCGAAGCCGACGCGCACGCCCGCGCGTTCACCGGCCCGGACCAGCGCGCGGAACTCGGCCAGCTGCTCGTCCGGATACGGCTCGCGCCAGCGCGCGAGGTGGAACGGGTCGTCCTTGGGGGCGTACACGTACGTGTTCATGCCCCAGCCGCTCATGCGCTCGAGCAGCCAGAGCCGGTCTTCGTGCGCCCAGGGCTTGCCGTAGAAGCCCTCGACCACGCCGCGAATTTCGAAGCCGCTCACGCGCCGAGAATCGCGGAAGAAACTCGGTACGTCACGAACGCGCCGAGCCAGGCCAGCCCGAGCATGTAGCTGAAGGCGAGCGCGGGCCAGCGCCAGCTGCCGGTCTCGCGCGCCATCACCACGATCGTCGACGTGCACTGCAGCGCGAAGACGAAGAACACCAGCAGCGAGAGGGCGACTGGCAGGTTGAAGATGGGTTGCCCGGTCGCGGGATTCGTGTCGGCGCGCAGGGCGTCGCGCAGGCTCGAGGTGTCGTCGACATCGCCCACGGCGTAGATCTGCGCCATGGTCGCGATGATCACCTCGCGCGCGGCCAGGCTCGCGAGCAAGCCGACGCCGACCTTCCAATCGAATCCAAGCGGCGCGATCGCGGGCTCGAGCGCGTGCCCGATGTGCGCGGCCGCGCTCGCCTCGAGATTCGCGCGCGCCTCCTCGGCGGGAGTGCGAGTCGGATCCGGTGCGGCGTGCGGGAACGAGAGCAGCCCCCAGAGCACGATCGAGGTGGCCAGGATGATCGTGCCCGCGCGGCGCACGAACGCGCTCGCACTGCGCCAGACCTGCTTCACGAGCAGCTTCGCGGTCGGCATGCGGTACGGGGGCAGCTCCATGTAGAAAACGGAGGGTGTGCCTTTCAGCAGTGTCGTGTTCAAGAGCGCCGCGGAGACCAGCGCGGTCGCCACGCCCAGCAGATACAGGCCGAACATCACCAGGCCCTGCACCCCGAGTACACCGAAGAGCGTCGCGCTCGGCACGAACGCGGCGATCAGCAGCGTGTACACCGGCAGGCGAGCGGAGCAGGTCATGAACGGCGCGACCAGGATCGTGGCCAGCCGCTCGCGCGGCGAGGAGATCGTGCGCGCCGCCATGATGCCGGGCACCGCGCACGCATAGCAGGAGAGCAGCGGCACGAAGCTGCGACCCTGCAACCCCACCCAACCCATCACGCGGTCGACCACGAAGGCCGCGCGCGCCATGTAGCCCACGTCCTGCAGCAGATGGATGAACGTGAACAGGATCAGGATCTGCGGCAGGAACACCAGCACGCCGCCCACGCCCGCGAGCACGCCGTCGGTCCACAGGTCCGTGAGCCAGCCGGCGGGCAGCGCCTCGCGCGAGACGCGCGCGAGCTCGCCGAAGCTCGCGTCGATCGCGTCCATGGCCGGCACCGCCCAGGCGAAGATGCTCTGGAACAACAGCACCATCACCGCGGCGAACACGAGCAGCCCGAATGTGGGGTGCAGCAGCACGCGGTCGACCCGATCCGTGCGCGTGTCGGGCTCGAGCTCGTTCGCGCCGACCGCGCGGCAGATCTCGTCGACCCAGGCGAAGCGCTGCGCGGCGGTGTCGGCCGGCGGCAGGTCGAGCGCGCGCGACCAGCGCGACGGATCGGGCAGCAAGCGGTGCAGCGGATCCATGCCGACGCCGCGGTGCCCGACCACACCCAGCACGGGAATGCCGAGCAGCTGCGAGAGCCGTGTCGGCTCGATCTTGCCGCCGCGCGCGCGCACTTCGTCGATCATGGTCAGCACCAAGAGCGTCGGGCGGCCGCGCTTCAGCACTTCGCGCACCATGCCGAGCCCGCGGCGCAGCGTGGTCGCGTCGACCACGCACACGATCCCGTCGATCTCGGGCTCGTCCGCGAGCCGGCCCGCGAGCGCCTTCTCCACGATCTGCTCGTCAGGCGTCTCGCCGACCAGGCTGTAGGTGCCGGGCAGGTCGAGCACGCGCACCTCCGGAGACGCGCCGCGCAAGCTCCCCTCGCGACGCTCGACGGTGACGCCGGGATAGTTGCCGACCCGCGCGCTCGAGCCCGTGAGCACGTTGAAGAGCGTGGTCTTGCCCGCGTTCGGCGCGCCGACCAGCGCCACGCGAACCGGGCGCGGCGAGAGCTCGACCGCCGCGCTCACTCCGGGGAGTCCGCGCTCTCGAGGACGACGCGCAGACCGACGATCTGCTCCGCGCGCAGGCACAGCCGGTAGCCGCGAATCTCGAGCTCGATCGGGTCGCCGAACGGCGCACGCCGCACCACGCGTAGCCGCGTGCCCGGCACGAATCCGAGATCCTCGAGCCGGGAGGGGATCGCGTGCGCCCCCTGCGAAGGCGCGATCCGTGCCGCGCGCCCGACCGGCAGGTCGAGCAGCGGAATCGCTGCCCGCTCGCTCGCAGCTCCGGCCGTGTCTCGTTCCTGCATGGTCCGCCCGCCTCGATTGAGAACGAGTCTCAATATCCGCCTTCTCTCGACCAGAAGCCAGCGGAGCGCCGGAGCCGGTTCAGGCGCGAATTCCGCTCTCGAGCTCGGCCTCGACCTCGGCGACCAGGCGCGGCGCCGGTGCGGCTTTGAACGCTCGGAGCGCCAGCTCGAGCTGGGTCCGAGACCCCGCCTCGTCACCGAGCACCCGAGCCAGCGAGGCGCGCTCCAGCGCGACGAAGGCTGCCCCGGTCAGCGACTCGTCGCGCCGCACACGATCGGCCTGCCGGTCGAGCAGCGCTTCGACGCGCGCGCGCGCGCCCTTGCCGTCGAGCGCGAGGCGAACGCGCGCCATCGAGAGGCGCGCCGAGAAGCGCACGGTAGGGCCGAGCTGAATGTCGGTATCGGAGCGCAGGAAAACGGGCTCGATCGAATCCGCCACCGCGCGAGCACCTTCGCGATCGCCGACCCAGCACAACGCCTCGGCGCGCATCGCGCTGTAGGCGGGAAGCGACGCGGGGTTCAGCATGCCGTCGGCCGCGCGTTCGCACTGCACGATCACCTCCGGCCACTCGCCGCGCACCGCGTGCGAATACATGACGGCCTGCAGCCCGCCCGACCGCCAGTAGGGCGAGCCGACCGTCTCCGCACGCGCGATGATCGAAAGCCCCGCCGCGAGCGCGGCATCTCCGTCTCCGCGCGAGCGCAGCAGCGCCGCGTAGCCGACCTGCGACGCGAACTCCGAAGTCAGCTGCCCTTCCCGGAGCGCCGTGGCATGGACCTCTCGGAAGAGCGCCTCGGCTTCGGCATACCGGCCGACTCCAGAAAGCGCGTAGGCGCGGAAGACCGTCAGGCGCAGCCGTGGGCTGTCGCGCATTCCCAAGCGGGTGTCGACGCGATCGTCGACGCCGGGATCCGCTAGCGCTCGCTCGATGCGCCGCAGCGTCTCGCCAAAGCCGCGTGCGGTGAGGTCGGCGTACGCGAGCCGCGCGTACACCCCCGCACGCACACTCGGAATTCCCGATCGCTCCGCGTGCTCGAGCGCTCGATCGGCCTGCTCGAGAACGCCATCGAGGTCCCGCCTCATGAGCGCGAGCAAGGCTGCGTGGGCGTGGAGCGCCGCCAGCCAGTCATGCGAGCCCAGCGCTCGAGCGCGGACGAGCGCTGCGCCGCACAGCTCCGAGAGCTCGTCCGCGGAAACCGCGGGAATCGCGTAGACGCCGGCGGCTCCGACCAGGCTGCACGCGGCCTCGAGTGCGAGGTCGTCGACCTCCGGCGTGTGCGGCAGCGCGCAGAGCGTCTCGAACGCACCTCGCCAGCGCTCGGCGGCATGGCTCGCGTCGTGTCGCTCCGCCGCTAACGCCGCGCGCATTTGCCAGCGTGAAGCGGCGACCGGCTCCCCGGCGAGCGCGAAGTGCTTGGCCACGACGGCGGCGAGCGCGTCGGGTGCGGACCCCGCCTCGCGCGCGAGTACGCGCGCCGCGGCGGCGTGCACGCGCGCGCGAGGCGCGGAGAGCTGCGTGCCGTAGGCGACCTCTTGAGTGAGCGGATGCTTGAAGCGCAGCACGCGCTGCGGCGGCGGAGCAACCTCGAGCAACAACTCCGCTTCTTCGAGTCTGGCACGCGCGTTCGCGTGGCTCGGTCCGTCCAGCGCCGCAACCTCGCGCAGGAGCGCGTCCGGAACCTCGCGCCCGAACACCGCAGCGACCCCGAGCAGAAGCTTCTCGGGCTCTTCGAGCCGGTCGATGCGCGCGGCCAGCACGGCCTGCACCGTCGCGGGCAGCGCCGTCGCTTCGTCAGAGGTTCCCAAGCGACGTGCACCGAGCTCACCGATCAGTGCGCCAGTCTCGAGCGCCGCGAGCACGAGCTCTTCGACGAAGAACGGATTGCCCGCGGCGCGCTCGCGGATGCCAGACTTGATCGCGGCGAGCGTCGCATCGCCGCCGACGAGGTCGTCGAGCAACGCATCGACGGCCTCGCGCCCGAGCGGAGTGAGTGACAGGAGCTCCGCGCCCCGCAGCAGCGCCTCGCTCGCACCCGGGCGCGCGTTCTCGAGCCAGAAGATCCCGCGCGCCTCCACGCGCGCGCGCAATCGCACCAGGAGCGCCTCCGAGAGCGCATCGCACCAGTGCAAGTCTTCGATCCAAACGACGAGCAGGCCGCGCGCTGCGCTGGCTTCGAGCAAGAGCGCCGCGATGCGCTCGAGCTGCTGCTCGAGTGACCCCGGCTGCGCGGGGGGAGCGGGCCGATCCGGATCGGCGACGCCGAAGAAGCTGAAGATCCCGGGCAGCTCCGGCGCGAGAGTCGGATCGATGAGCAAGAGCGCGCCGGCGATCTTGCGCCGAGCTTCGAGCGGCTCGTCTCCCTCGCGCAGGCCCACTAGCCCGGCGAGTAGCTCGCGCACCGGCGCGAGCGGCGGATCGGAGCGCGCAACGCAGCTCGCGGTGATCACGCGCGCGCCGCGCGCCCGAGCGCCCTGCGCGAACTCATGGCACACCCGGCTCTTTCCCGAGCCCGCCTCGCCGAGGATCGCGACGCGGCTCACGCCCGCGCTTGCGCGCGCGAACGCAGCCTCGAGCGTGGCCAGCTCGCGCTCGCGTCCGACGAAGCGCGAGAAGCCGCGTCGACGAGATCGGTCGAGCCGAGTCGAGAGCGGGCCCACGCCGTCGAGCGCGAATACGCGCAGCGGAGTACTCACACCCCGCAGCGCCAGCTCGCCCTGATCCTCGAGCGCGAAGAAACCCTCGACCAGCCTCGCTGTCGCCTCGGACAGGTACGGACGACCGGCTTCCGAGAGCTGCTCGATGCGCTGAGCGGTGCCGACGACCGGCCCCTGCGCGGTGTAGTCCATGCGCAGATCGTCGCCGATTCGGCCGACGACGACCTCGCCCGAATGCAACCCCATGCGTACGGCGAAGTCGAGCCCGTGCTCGCGGCGCAGGTCGTGCGCCAGACGGCGCAGGGGTTCGCGCAGCGCGAGCGCGCAGCCGCAGGCGCGCTCGGCATGATCCTCGAGCGCGAGCGGCGCGCCGAACAGCACCATCACGCCATCGCCCGTGTACTGATTGATCGTTCCTTCGAAGCGATGCACGACTCCCGAGAGCACCGCAAAGAAGCGGTCGAGTGTGGCGTGCCACGCCTCCATACCTAGCGACTCCGCGAGCACCATCGACTCGCGCACGTCGGCGAACAACACCGTCACGTGCTTGCGTTCACCCTCGAGCGCACTGCGTGTGCGCAGGATCCGCTCGGCAAGGTGCGGCGGCGTGTAGCTGCGCGGCTCGAGCGCGGGCGCGCGAACGGGCGCTTCGAGCTTCGCGCCACAGCCGTTGCAGAAGCGCGCTCCCGCGCGGTTCACCTCGCCGCAGCCGCCGCACGTCATGCCGTGCGAGTCGCCTCGGCGCGCAGCGAGATCGGCAGCGACTTGTACGCGGGGGTGCGACTGCCCTCCGCGAACGCGTCGATCGGCACGAGCGGGTTCGCTTCGGGGAAGTATGCCGCAGCGCAGCCGCGCGGGATGTCGTACGGCTGGACGGTGAAGCCTTGGAGCGAGCGCGTCTCGCCGCGGAAGTGGCTGGTGAGCGACACGCGCTCGCCGGCTTCGAGGCCCTGCTCCTTCATGTCGTCGCGGTTCAGGAACACCACGCGGCGATCGCCCGACACGCCGCGATAGCGGTCGTCGTCGGCGTAGATCGTGGTGTTGTACTGGTCGTGGCTGCGGATCGTCATCAGCCAGAGTTGGCCCGGCGGCAGCGCGGCAGCGGGCGGCGACTGCACGGTGAAGTGCGCGCGGCCGGAGCCGGTCTTGAACGCGCGCACGCCGGCGCCGCTCGGCAGCACGAAGCCGCCGTCCTCGCGCACGCGCCGGTTCATGTCCTCGAAGCCGGGCACGACGCGCGCGATGCGCTCGCGCACGCGGTCGTAGTCGCTCGTGAACGCCTCCCACGGGAACGGGTGCTCGGGGCCGAGCACGGCGCGCGCGATGCCGCACACGATCGCGGGTTCGCTGCGCAGCTCGGCCGACGCGGGCGCGAGCCGGCCCTGCGACCGGTGCACGCAGCGCATCGAGTCCTCGACCGTCACGAACTGAATCGCGCCGTCGTGTACGTCGCGCTCGGTCCGGCCGAGTGTGGGCAGGATCAGCGCCTCGCGGCCGTGCACCAGGTGCGAGCGGTTCAGCGTGGTCGAGATCTGCACCGTGAGCGCGGCGCGCCGCAGCGCGCGCTCGCCGAGGGCGGTGTCCGGTGTCGCGCGCGCGAAGTTCCCGCCCAGCGCGATGAACACGCGCGCGCGGCCCTGGTCGAGCGCGTGCAGCGCCGACACCGTATCGTGTCCGTGCGCGCGCGGCGGCTCGAACGCGAACTCTGCGCCCAGCCGGTCGAGGAACTCGTCGGTCGGCCGCTCCCAGATGCCCATCGTGCGATCGCCCTGCACGTTGCTGTGGCCGCGCACCGGACACGGGCCCGCACCGGCGCGGCCGATGTTCCCGCGCAAGAGCAGCAGGTTCACGACTTCGCGCACGTTCGCGACGCCGTGCACGTGCTGCGTGAGTCCCATCGCCCAGCAGGCGATCACGCGTTCGGAGCGCGCGTACAGCTGCGCGAGCTCGCGCATGCCGGCGCGCGGCACGCCGCTCGCGCGCTCGAGCTCGTCGATCGAAACGCGATCGAGCGACTCGCGCCACGCCGCAAACCCCTCCGTGTGCGCCGAAATGAACGCGCGATCGAGCACCCGCCCCGGCGCTTCGTCTTCGAGCTCGAACAGATACTTCGCGACGCCCTGCAGGAACGCGACGTCGCCGCCGACGCGGAGCTGTACGAACAGGTCTGCGAGCGGCGTGCCGACGCCGAGCAGGCCGAGCGGCTCCTGCGGGTTCGCGAACGCCACGAGCCCGCGCTCGCGCAGCGGATTCACGCTCACGATCGCGCAGCCGCGCCGCTTCGCGGCCTGCAGCACCGTGAGCATGCGCGGGTGGTTCGAGCCGGGGTTCTGGCCGAGCACGAGAATCAAGTCGCACAGTTCGAAGTCTTCGAGTCCGACCGTCCCCTTCCCTTCCCCGATCGTCGCCGTCAGCCCCTCGCCGCTCGACTCGTGACACATGTTCGAGCAGTCGGGCAGGTTGTTGGTGCCGAACGCGCGCGCGAACAGCTGCCACAGGAACGCGGCTTCGTTGCTGGTACGCCCCGAGGTGTAGAAGATCGCCTCGTCCGGCGAGCCCGATCCGCGCAGGTGCTCCGCGATGCGCGCGAACGCGCCCTCCCACGAGATCGGCTCGTAGCTGTCGCCGCCCGGCGGCAAGTGCATCGGCTCCGTCAGCCGGCCCTGCGCCTCGAGCCAGCGGTCGCCCTTTTCCGCCAGCTCGTCGACGTTGAAGCGCCGAAACAGATCGCGCGTCACGCGTTTGCGGGTCGCCTCGTGCGCGACCGCCTTCGCGCCGTTCTCGCAGAACTCGAAGCGGTGCCGCGGCAGAGACTCGGGCCAGGCGCAGCCGGGACAATCGAAGCCGTCGACCTGATTCACGTGCGCGAGCACGTCGAGGCCGCGCACGAGGCCCATCTCGCCGACGCGCAGCGCGGTCGACACCACCGCGCCGGGACCCGCGGCCGCCCGTCGCGTGGAGCGCGGCGCCTGCTCGGACATGCTCGGATGCTAGCATGCGGCCCGACATGACCGACCCCCACATGACCGAGCCCGACATGACCGACGAGAACGCGATCCCGCCCGGCCCGCTCGGCGGAATTCTGGTGATCGACCTGACGCGTGTGCTCGCGGGTCCGTACTGCACGCTGGTGATGGCGGAGCTCGGCGCGCGTGTGATCAAGGTCGAGCGGCCCGGCTACGGCGACGACGCGCGCGAGGTCGGTCCGTTCATCGGCGGCAAGTCCGCCTACTTCATGTCGCTGAATCGCGGCAAGGAGAGCATCGTGCTCGACCTGGGATCCGCCGACGATCGGCCGATCTTCGAGAAGCTGCTCGCGCGCGCGGACGTGCTGGTCGAGAACTACCGGCCCGGCGTGCTCGCGAAACACGGCTACGGCTGGGACACGCTGCACGCGCGCTGGCCGAAGCTGGTGCTCGCCTCGATCTCGGGCTTCGGACAGACCGGCCCCTACGCGAGTCGGCCGGCCTTCGACATGGTGGTGCAGGCGATGGGCGGCGTGATGAGCCTGACCGGCTGGCCGGGCGGACCGCCGACGCGCGTCGGCACCGACGTCTACCGCCAGTGGCAGGACGCGGTGCGCAACTACCGCGGCCAGAACCACGACGGCACACCGCCAAAACAGGGTGCGATCTGGCTCACCTACTACCCCGGCGTGATGCTCGAGGTCTACCCGCATGTGCTGGTGGTCTCGACGCTGGTGCCGCAGGGCCCGCGCAAGACGCTCAACGTGGTCGAGTTCTACTACCCCGAAGAGATCGTGGCGTTCGAGCGCGAGTACGTTGAAACCCAGCAGGCCGCGTACCTGGAAACCTGCGTCGAAGACGACGAAATCGCGCTGCGCATGGACGCCGGCCGCCAGGCGCTGCGTGAACGCGGCGACGACGACGCGGGGCCTTACCAGAGCCCGATGGAAGACGGCATGCAGCACTTCCACGAGTGGTACCGGCGGGTGATGGGCGAGGGCACGGCTCCCACCAGAACCGGCAACTGAGCAGGCACCAGCGGCTCAGGCCGGTGCCTGCTCGCCCGGCGCGTCGGCGTCGGCGTCGGCGTTGGCGCTGGCCTCCACCTCCTGCGCACGCACCAGCGTCACCGGCATGTGCGCGTCGTGCAACAACATGCGCGCGACAGCGCCAGGGGCGTTGCCGGCCTGGCCGAGCAGCAGCATGTCGCAGCCATGGTCCTCGGCGATGTCGAGCAGCGCATGCGCCGGCTGGCCGGCCGCGACCTCCAGCTCGAAGGCCACGCCGGCTTGTTCGCACAGCGCCTCTGCCGCCTCGAGCGCATGGGCGCCGGCGCCACGTGCGGCCTGCCGCGACACGTCGGGGTCGTGCGCCACCACCATCTCGTAGAGGTTGGCGCGCTCCTGCACGTTGGCCAGCACCAGGCTGGCGAGCAGGCCTTCGCGAACCAGGCCCAGCGCATGCGCCACCGCGGCCAGCGACGCCGGCGACCCGTCCACGCACACCAGGATCTTCATACGCAGCCTCCTTGTGCTCTCTTGCGGGAACCTTGCGCGCTTGGCGAACCGGCGATCCGAACAGCGCGCGAGACGCCCGACTCAAAGCCAGTGTGACACCGAGTGCGACGGGATGGAAGCGCCGCGCACGACGTGAGTCGCGATCGCTCAAGCCATGCCATGCAGCGCGCATCGAGCAAGCGCGGGCCCCAGGCCGGCGCCGGCGCCGAAGCGACAATGTTTCGATGTCCGCACCCTGGCTGATGATCAGCGCCACGCTCTTGTTCGCCGAGATGGGCGTGTGCATCAAGCTCGCGTCGGCGCAGTACGGCGCCGGCGAGGTGGTGTACTTCCGCGGCCTGGCGGGCTTCGGTGGCCGGTGTCGTCAGCGGCGGCACCCTGAAGCTCCTGGGCGATG
>JANNLG010000120.1:0-4113 GCA_031396695.1 Deltaproteobacteria bacterium | reverse complement strand
GGCGGCAGATCCAGCGGCTCGTCGGTGAGGTCGAACGTGCCCCAGTGAATCGGCACGAGCGTCGTCGCACGCAGGTCGCGAAAGGCCTGATACGCCTCGGTCGGATCCATGTGCTGGTACTTCATGAACCAGCGCGGCTCGAACGCGCCGATCGGCAGGATCGCCACGTCGATCGGCCCGAACTCGCGACCGTAGGCCGCGAAGCCGTCGAAGTAGCCCGTGTCGCCCGCAAAAAAGTACGAGTACTCGCCGGAATCGAGCAGCCACGCGCACCAGAGCGTCTCGTTCGCGTCGAAGGGCGTGCGCCGTGACCAGTGCTGCGACGGCAGACAGGTGATCGTCCAGCGGCCGCGCTTCGCGCTCTGCCACCAGTCGAGCTCGGTCACGTCCTTGCGGCCGCGCTCGCGGAAGAACTCGCCCATGCCGAGCGGCACGTACCAGCCGACGGACGCCGGCAAGTTCTCGACCGTCCACGAATCCAGGTGGTCGTAGTGCGAGTGCGACACGACCGCGAAGGCGTCGGCGGGGATCGATTCGATCGGCACGCCCGGCGGCACGACGCGCTTGGGCAGGAGCGCCCGCTCCGAGAAGTGCGGGTCGGTCAGCACCACGTCGTCGCCGTCGTGGATCGCAACGGTCGCGTGGCCGACCCAGGTGATCTCGGCGGAGTGCTGCGTGCCCGCGAGCGAGCGTCCGTCGTTCGCGACGCGCGGGATGTCCGGCTCCGCGCTCTTGTCGTAAGCGTTGCTCGAGAACCGCCAGCGCAGGAAATCGCCGAAGCTCGTGTTGAACGAGCCCCAAGGATTGAAGAACGTGCCGTCGGCGTTGCGGTGCGCGGCGCGCAGCGGGTCGGGGTCAGTCGCCTCGCCCGCGAGCGCGGCGCAGGCGAGGAGGGCGATCCCGATTCCGAAGGCGCGCCGCAGCATGCGCGGAGGGAAGCCCGCACGCGCGCGCGAGTCAAGGACGCAGGTCGAAGCGCGCCTGAAGCCTCGCCGAAACCATCGGACACGCCTCCGAGGTGCGTCCGAACACCCGGTAGCGCGTGCGCGCGATCGCGTCGTAGAGCGCGTCGCGCAGGCGTACGGGCACGAATCCGACCACGCGCGCGAGCGCGCGCTGCGCCCCGCCCAGCCGCTCCGCCAGCCGAAGCGCCGCCGCCGAACGCACCAGCACCCGCCCATCCGCGCAGTGGACGACGATCGCGTCGGGCAGCCCGGCGCGTTCC
Organism: Deltaproteobacteria bacterium; assembly: GCA_031396695.1. GTDB lineage: Bacteria > Myxococcota_A > UBA9160 > SZUA-336 > SZUA-336 > VGRW01. Next base: position 2,888 of record JANNLG010000120.1, on the reverse strand, counting down.
GTCTCCGAGAGCACTTCGCGAAAAAGCGCCCCACCGATCGGCGCGAAGCGAAAGCGCGAGCCGTCGCGATCGCGCGCGACCAGGTACCGCACCGAGCGATGGCACAGCGCGCAGCCGCCATCGTAGAAGACCGTGTCGCGCTCGTCGGCCACGGCGCTAGCGCGCGATCGCCGGGCGCGCGCCGCGCAATCCCAGTACCAGCACCGCCAGCGCGCCGAACACGAAGCCGCCCGCGTGCGCCCACCACGCCACGCCGCCCTGACCGGGAACCGACGAGCTCTGCGCGCCCGCGAAGATCTGGAACGCGAACCAGATTCCGAGCCAGACCACGGCTGGCACCGAGACCACGCGCACGAAGAAGCCGAGCAGCACGACCGACTGCACGTGCGCGCCCGGGTAGAGCAGCATGTACGCGCCCATCACCGCGGCGATCGCTCCGCTCGCGCCGACCGTGGGCACGACCGACGCCGGGCTCGCCGCCACGTGCGCGAGCGCCGCCGCCAAGCCGCCGAGCAGGTAGAAGACGACGTAGCCGACGTGTCCGAGCCGGTCCTCGACGTTGTCGCCGAAGATCCACAGGAACAGCATGTTGCCCGCGAAGTGCGCGAAGCCCGCGTGCAGAAACATCGAGCTGAAGAGCGGCGCGTAGACCGCCGGATCGAACAGGCCGCGCTTCGCGACCAGCGCGACGAAGCGGCCCGGGTAGAGCGCGTGTTCGTCGATGAACGCGTCGATCTCCGGCCCCGCGCGCAGCTCCAGCACGAAGGCGACCGCGCACAGCGCGATCAGCGCGTAGTTCATGAACGGAACGGTGCGCGAGCGAAGCGTGTCTCGAATGGGGATCATGTTTCGGTCGAGGTCGTCGCAGGGTAGTCTCGACGGGCGTAGAGTGTCGACCGGAGGAGGGCCACCGCGTGGTGACGATCGGAATGAACTACACCGTGCTCGAGGGCAAGGAGCGGGTGTTCGAGGACGCCTGCGCGAGCGTGATCGAGACCATGAAGGGCATCGACGGCCACTCCGACTCGAAGTTGTTCAAGCAGGTCGGCGCGAGCTCGCGGCTCTACCTGATCGTGTCGGTCTGGTCGAGCGAGGAGGCCTTCCGGGCCTTCGTCGCCTCGGACGCCTTCAAGAAGGTGACCAACTGGGGGGCGCAGAACATCCTCGCCGGCCGGCCGATTCACACCGTCTACCACTAGCGCGCTCGGCCGTCAGGCGTCGCCGTTCGCGATCGGCACGTCGTCGGCGTCGCCCCATTCGGCCCAGGATCCGTCGTAGACCGACACGTTCGTGTGTCCGAGCAGCGCGAGCGCGAAGGCGTCGAGCGCGGCGGTGACGCCCGAGCCGCAGGTCGTGATGATCGGCTGATCGAGCCGCACGCCCGCGCGCTGGTACGCCTCGCGCAGGGCGTCGAGCGACTTGAACGACGGCGGGTCGCCGGACAGGTTCGCGTCGTAGGGCAGCGACCGCGAGCCGGGGATGTGTCCCTTGTTCCGCGTGTGCTCCTCGCCCTCGCCGCGGAAACGCGCGCTCGAACGCGCGTCGACGACTTGCTCGCCGCCCTCGCGAATCGCGCGCAGCACGTCGGCCTTCCCGCGCAGCAAATCGGGCCGAGGCTTCGCGGCGAAATCAGCGGGCGGGAAACGCGGCAGGTCCGCCGTCACCGGACGACCCTGCGCGACCCAGGCCGCGAAGCCGCCGTCGAGCAGCGACACACGCTCGTGTCCCGCGTAGCGCAAGCTCCACCAGACGCGGCCCGCCGAATACCCGCCGAGCCGGTCGTACACCACCACGTGGTGGCGGCTGCCAATGCCGCGACTCGCGAACGCGCGCGCGAGCGCGGCGGGCGCGGCGATCGTGTTGCGTAGGCGCGCGCTCTGGTCCGCGAGATCGGTCGAGAGATCGACGAACACTGCGCCGGGCAGATGCGCGGCCGCGTACTCCGCGCGCGCGTCGCGTTTTTGGGCGGGCAGGTACCAGCTCGCGTCGACGACGCGGAGCTCCGGATCGCGCAGCCGCGACTCGAGCCAGGCCCCGTCCACGAGCAGCGTCGGCTCAGGCACCCGGTGCGCGCTCGATCTTCGCGAGCAGCTGTCCGTCCCAGCTGAGCTTCAAGCGCGGGCGGCCCTTCGCGAGCTCTTCCTGGATCGCGGCGGTCGCGAGCAGCGGCAGCGACACCGTCGGCTCGAGCCACGCCATCGCGCGCGACGCGCCCGGTCGCACTTTGCCCCAGCTGGTGGCCTCGTCGAGCGTCGAGCCCGAGAGTCCCCCGTCGGCCGAGACGGCGGTCGTCACCTGTAGCGCGTAGCGGTGGCCGTGATCGGGCTGGCCGAACACGTAGCTCGTGACGATCGCGTCGTTGATGTAGTTCTTCGGCACGCCGCCGGCGACGAAGAACGCCGCGGTCGCCGGCGAGCGCGCGACGATCTGGGTCAGCTCGTAGTTGTCCTGGATCGAGCTGATCACGACGCCGGGCTTCCCCGCGAGCACACCGCGGTGATGGTGCTCGGTGAGTCCGATGCCGATCGAGCTATCGTTGAGCGCCGGCAGGAACATCGGCACGCCGTGCGCGCGGCAGGTGCCGACGATCGAGAGCGGATCGTCGATGCGGTCGGCGAGCGCGTCCATGAACTGCCGGCTCGAGTACGGTCCGGGCGGAAGCTCGTCGGCGACGCGGCCGATCCACGTATCGGTCTTGGCGAAGCCGATCTCGTCGACGTAGGTGTCGTAGATGCGGTCGACGTAGAGCTCGCGCAGCGCCCCGTCGTCGGCACGTGTCGAGCCGCGGTAGTGCGCGTAGCCGCGCGCCTGGTAGAGATCCTGGTAGAGGATCGCGCCGGTCGAGACCACGACGTCGACCAGGTTGTGCTCGACCAGCTCCCGGATCA
>JANNLG010000102.1:0-2233 GCA_031396695.1 Deltaproteobacteria bacterium | reverse complement strand
ATCGCGGCCTCCACCACCCGGTGTGCATGATCGACGTCGTAGACCTGATCGATCGTCACGCGGTTCGGCTCACCGGGGACGAGCTTGTAGGTGAGGAAGTAGTGGCGCAGGCGCTCGATCAGCGCCGCGGGCAGGTCGGCGAGGCGTGTCGCCTCGCCCCAGAACGCGTCGCTCTTCAGCACCGCGATGATCTTGTCGTCGGCGTCGCCAGCGTCGACCATGCGGAATCCCCCCACCACGCGCGCGGAGAGGATCACCTCGGCCTTCGCAATGGGGCGCTCGCTGACCACGCAGATGTCGAGCGGATCGCCGTCGCCGCGCGTCGAGCCCGGTGACAGCGCCGCGATGCGCTTCCCGCAGTAGGTCCGCGGGATGAAACCGTACAGCGTCGGCGGCGACGCGGAGGTGCGCTGCGGCCGGTCGACGCGCAGGTAGCCGGTCTGTTTGTCGACCTCGTACTTCACCAGATCGAAGGGCGTGATCTCGATGTACGCGCACACCACGCGCGGCGGATCCTCGCCCACGTCGAGTCCGTGCCACGGGTGCGGGCGCCACTGCGCGTGCGGAGTCTTCGTCACGGCTACTCCTTCGTGTCCGGCCGCGGCAACAGCTCGAGCGCCACCAGCCGCGCGATCAGGATGGTCGGGAAGAGTTGGCCGATCAGCGCCTCGAGGTTCGCGAGCGACTGCGTGATCGGAGTCTGCGGCGTGATGTCGCCGTAGCCGACGGTCGTGAGCGTGGTGAAGCTGAAGTAGGCCATCGGGTCGGCGAGCGCGACGTCGCGCAGCGCGGTCGTCGCGTAGTGGAAGGAGCCGGGAATCAAGATCTCGATCGCGTCGTAGAGGTACGCGAAGACCAGGCCGATCAACAGGTAGGCGGCGACCGCGCCCGAGATCCGGTGCACGGTGACGTGTCCCGCGCGGAAGATGCGCTCAAAGATCACCGCCGCGAGCAGCAGGGCGAACATCGCGCCACTGAGCTTGCGGCCGACTTCCGAAACGTCTCCGGGCACGAAGAACGTGGCCGTGCGCGCCACGAAGCTGACCAACGCGAGCGCGCTGATCAGGTAGATCGCCGGGCCCCTCCGCGACACCGCCGCGATGCCCGATCCGAGCAGCGCCAGATACGTCAGCGTGAGCAGGCCGTTTCCGATTCCGACGGGCGGCGTCAGCGGCGCGATCACGAAGGTCGAGACCACGACTACGCCCGCGAGCACCGACAGGCTGCGCTCGCTCGCCCAGAAGCCGGCTCGCTCCAACTAGCGCTTCTCCCGTTCAAGCGCGCGCTTCACCGTAGCCAGTTCGCGGCGCTTTGCCGCGTCGACCACGGGGTAGGCGAGCTCGAGCCCGTCGAGCGCGTCGATCACCGCCGAAGCCACGACCAGCCGCGTGAACCACTTGTGGTCCGCGGGCACCACGTACCAGGGCGCGTGCTTCGACGCGGTGGTCCGGATCATGTCCTCGTACGCCGCCATGTAGTCGTTCCAATGGCCGCGCTCCGCGGCGTCGGCGGTGGAGAACTTCCAGTTCTTCGCCGGCTCCTCGAGCCGCGCCAGGAAGCGGCGCTTCTGCTCGTCGCGCGAGACGTGCAGGAAGAACTTCAGCACCAGGTAGCCGTTGCGCGCCATGTAGCGCTCGAAGCCGGAAATGTCCTCGAAGCGCTCCTCCCAGATTTGTTTGGTGACGAGTGACTCGGGCAGCTTCGTCTTCGCGAGCAGCTCGGGGTGCACGCGCACCACCAGCACGTCCTCGTAGTACGAGCGGTTGAAGATGCCGATCCGGCCGCGCTCGGGCAGCGCTTTCTTGCAGCGCCACATGTAGTCGTGGTCGAGTTCTTCGCTGGACGGCGCCTTGAACGAATACACCTGCACGCCCTGCGGGTTCACGCCCGACATCACGTGCTTGATCGTGCCGTCCTTGCCGGCGGCATCCATGGCCTGGAAGATCAGGAGCAGGCCCCATTTGTCCTGCGCGTACAGGCGTTGCTGGAGATCGGCGAGGATCTCGACGCCGCGCGCGAGAGACGCCTTCGCGTTCTCGTCCGACTCGAGGTGCGCGGTGTCTGTCGGGTCGACGTCCTTCAGGCGGAACTTCGCGGCGGCTCGCCGCAGCGACGAACGCGCACATCGACAGTTTCTCGGAGCAACCCTGCGATCGAAGAGAGCAACAAGCGTGCCGGGCTCGCTGTAAGAGGGGGACCCTCCACGCGAGCGGCTGGTGCGGACGTTTGTACA
>JANNLG010000096.1:0-6758 GCA_031396695.1 Deltaproteobacteria bacterium | reverse complement strand
ACGAGGCGTTCTCGGCCGTCGACGAAGGCCTGTGGCCCGAGCCGCCGCCGCCCGTTGTAGCGGAGACGATGCCCGCGACGCCCGCCGCCCCGCAGGCTCCTGCTGCCCCACAGGCTCCCGCTGCCCCACAGGCTCCTGCTGTTACCCCACAAGCTCCTGCGACCCCACAGGCCCCCGGTACCCCGCAGTGAGCGCGCTCGCGAAGCTCGTCGGGATCGGGCTGGCACTCCTGCTCGGTCAGATCCTGGCGCGGCAGCTCCTGCCGCAGGTCGTCCAGCCCGACCTGATCCTGGTCTTCGCGCTCGCCATGGGCCTGCGCGGCGGCGGACTGCAGGGCCTGATCCTGGCCTTCGGCGCGGGCTTCGTGCTCGACGTGCTCTCGGTCTCGCCGCTCGGCCTGTACTCGCTCCTGTGCGGAACCGCCTGCGCGGCGACGCGCCTGTTCGACAAGGCGCTCTACCTGCGCGCCGCCGGGCCGTGGGCCACCTACGTGGGCGTGTACGTGGTGGTGAACTGGGTGCTGCTTGGCGCGGCGCAGCGCCTGTTCGCGCCCGAGGGCGTGTCGGACTGGCTCGACCTGTTGATCCGCGCGCCGGGAACCGCCGTCGCCACCGCGTTGGCGGCGGCGCCGCTGCTGGCGGTGTTCCGGCGCTTGCTCAGCGAATCCGACAGTGAGGCCGCCTGGCCCGTGCTGGCCGCGCACGGCCCGCGCGGGCGCTCGTGAACCGACTCACGTCGAGTGCCCCGCCGTCGGACGGAACCGTCGAGCGGCGGCTGCGCGGCATATCGCTCTTGGTCGTGTCGGTGTGGATGCTGCTGCTGACGCGGCTGTTCTACCTGCAGGTCGTGCAGGGCGACGTGTACAAGGTCTCCGCCGAGCGGAACAGCGTGCGTACCCAGCGCGTGCAGGCGCCGCGCGGAGCGGTGCTCGATCGCAACTTCGAAGCGCTGGTCGATTCGCGGCCGGCTTTCGAGGTGCTGGTCGTTCCGCACGAGACCGAGGACGTGCCCGCGACGCTGACGCGCATCTCCGGCCTCACGGGCCGCGATCTCGAGGCCGTGCGCAAGAGCTACGGCACGCCGCGCGGGCGCGCGCGCTTCCAGCCGCAGCGCGTCGCGCACGACCTCGATCGCGACGCGCTGGCCAGCGTCGAGGCGCGGCTGTGGGCGCTCGGCGGCGTGCTGACGCAGGTCTCGCCGGTGCGCGGCTACCGCTTCGGAGCGAGCGCCGCGCACCTGCTCGGCTGGCTCGGCGAGGTCAGCCCCGAGCAGCTGCGCGAGAAGGAGTTCCAGAGCTACCGGCTCGGCGACGTGATCGGGCGCGGCGGCATCGAGCGCTTGCTCGACTCCGATCTGCGCGGCCGGCCGGGCGGGCGGAACCTGCTCGTCGACGCGCACGGCAAGGAGCTCGACCTGCTCTCGCTCGTCGAGCCGCAGCCCGGCCGCAACGTGGTTCTCACGATCGACCACCAGCTCCAGCTCGCCGCCGAGACCGCGCTCGACCGCGAGCAGAAGATGGGCGCGGTGGTGGCGCTCGACCCGCGCACCGGCGAGGTGCTTGCGCTCGCGAGCCGGCCCGCGTTCGATCCGAACGGCTTCGCGACCGGCATCGACCCCGAGGTCTGGCGCGGGCTGACCGGCGACCCGCACAAGCCGCTCATGAATCGCGCGCTGCAGGGTCAGTACCCGCCCGGCTCGACCTACAAGGTGGTGACCGCGATCGGAGGTCTCGAGGAAAAACTCGTCGACCCACACACCGAAGTGTACTGCGGCGGCTCGTTCCGGCTGGGCCGGCGCACCTACCGCTGCTGGAAGAAGGAAGGCCACGGCTCCGTCAACGTGCACAAGGCATTGGTCCAATCCTGCGACGTGTATTTCTACAAGCTCGGTCTCGAGCTCGGCGTGAACCGGCTCGCCTACTACGCGCGCGCGCTCGGTCTGGGCTCGCGCACCGGCATCGAGCTCGGCGGCGAAATGCCGGGGCTGGTGCCGACCAAGGAATGGCGGCAGCTCCGTGACGGCACCCAATGGGTCGAAGGCGACACCGTTTCGGTGTCGATCGGGCAGGGTGCGAACCTGTGGACTCCGCTGCAGCTCGCGACCTCCTACGCGGCGATCGCGAACGGCGGCACGCGCTACAAGGCGCACATTCTGAGCCGCATCGAGGAGCCCGACGGCACCGTCGTGCGCGCGGTCGAGCCCGAGGTCATGGGCGACGCGGCGATCTCCGCACAGACGCTGGCGATCGTGCGCTCGGGACTGTCTGGCGTCGTGAACGAGCCGCACGGCACCGGCGGGGTGATGCGCAACCTGCCGGGCGGCGTGCTCGCGGCCGGCAAGACCGGCACCGCGCAGGTCGTCGGCATGGCGGCCGGCGAGCGCGTCGATTCGGAGGACCTCGCGCGACAGCACCGCGATCACGCCTGGTTCGTGACCTACGCGCCGGCCGACGACCCGCGCATCGTCGTGGCGGTATTGATCGAGCACGGCGGCCACGGTGGCAGCGCCGCCGCACCGGTCGCGCGCGAAGTCGTGGTTCGCTTCCTCGAACTCGAGCAGGGCATGTATGCAGGGAATTGACCGACGCCTGATCCAGAACTTCGAGTGGCCGCTGTTCACGATGGCCGTGCTGGTGGCCGGGATCGGGATCGTGAACTTGATCTCGGCCTCGCCCGAGCAGACCGCGACGGGTCTGCCCGACACCGCATTGCGTCAGCTCGTGTGGCTCGGCATCGGCGTGGTGTTGATGTTCGCGACGCTGGTCCCCGACTACCGCACGCTGGAGCGTTTCGCCTTGCCGATCTACGCCATCGTCATGGCGTTGCTCGTCGCGGTGCTGGTCGGCGGCCGGATCGTGAACGGCTCGCAGCGCTGGCTCGATTTCGGCCCGCTGAACCTGCAGCCGTCGGAGCTCGCCAAGCTCGCCATGATCGTGCTCTTCGCGCGCATCCTCGCGCGACGCAGCGTGAGCGCGCCGGTCGGACTGCGCGACCTGGTCGTGCCCGGAATCCTGATCGCGATCCCCGCCGCGCTGATTCTCAAGCAGCCGGACCTCGGCACCACGCTGGTCGTCTGCATCGTGTCCGCGAGCTTCCTGGTCGTGACCCGAGTGCGTGTCTTTTCGTTCGTCCTGCTGGCGGCGTTCGGCGCCGCTGCCGCGATCGCTGCCTGGGTCTTCTACCTGCACGACTACCAGAAGGAGCGCGTGTTCACGTTCCTGGATCCGGAGCGGGACCCGCTCGGCACCGCGTATCACGCGATCCAGAGCCAGATCGCGGTCGGCTCTGGCGGCCTGTTCGGCAAGGGCTTCGGGCAGGGCTCGCAGAGTCAGCTCGACTTCCTGCCCGAGCAGCAGACCGACTTCGTGTTCTCGGTGCTCGGCGAGGAATGGGGCTTCGTCGGCGTGGCGGTCGTGCTGGTGCTGTATCTCGGGATTCTGCTGCGCGGGCTGATGATCGCCCACTCGTCGAAGGACCTGTTCGGCTCGTATCTGGCGCTCGGCGTGGTGGCGCTGTTCTTCTGGGCCGGCGTGATCAACATCGGCATGGTGATCGGCGTGCTGCCCGTCGTCGGTGTGCCGCTGCCGATGCTCTCCTACGGCGGCTCGGCGCTGCTCACCTGCATGGTCGCGCTCGGACTGCTGATGAACGTCTCGATGCGCCGCTACATCTTCTGACCGCTAGAATCCGGACGTGCCGCGCGCGAAGCCAAACCACGTCGGAGCCTTCTTCGACGTCGACAAGACGATCCTCGCCGAGAACTCCGGCACGGCGTACCTGAAGATCCTGTACCAGCGCGGCGAGATCGACTGGAAGACGGTCGTGCTCGGGCTCGGCTCGTACCTGCAGTACAAGCTGAACCTGCTCGACATCGAGCGCTGGACCGAGAAGAACAGCGGCATGTTCCAGGGCCGCAACGAAGCGGCCACCTCGCGCGAGGCCGCAGAGCTGTTCCAGACCGCGCTCCTGCCGTCGATCTATCCGGAGGCCGAGGCGCGCGTGCGCTGGCACCTGGCGCAGGGACACCTGGTGGCGCTGGTCTCGGGCTCGACGAAGTTCGTGCTCGATCCGCTCGCCGCGCACCTGGGCGTGAAGCACCTGCTGTGCACCCAGCTCGAGGCCGAGGACGGCGTCTTCACCGGCCGCGTGATCCGCCCCATCTGCTTCGGCGAGGGCAAGATCTACTGGATCCAGCAGCTGATCGAGCGCGAGTACGTCGATCTCGCGCGCAGCTACTTCTACACCGACTCGATCACCGATCTGCCACTGCTCGATCTGGTCGGCCACCCGGTGGTCGTGAACCCCGACCCGCTGCTCTACCGCAAGGCGCTGCAGCGCCACTGGCCCGTGCGCTTCTTCGCGAAGCCGGTGCCGCTGCTGGCGTCCTAGGCGACAGCCTGCGTGAGCAGCGCCTTGATCTTGTCCTTGGGCTGATCGCCGACCAGCTGTCCGACGACGGCGCCGTTCTTGATCACCAGCAGTGTCGGCATCGCGCGCACCTGCATCTGCGCCGCGACCTTCGGGTTGGCGTCGACGTCGAGCTTCACGACGCGCAGCTTCTCGCCGAACTCCTCCGCCAGCTCCTTCACCTTGGGTGCGAGGCGCCGGCACGGGGCGCACCACTCTGCCCAGAAGTCCACCAGCACCGGCACGTTCGACTTCAGCACGTCCGCCTCGAACGTGGCGTCGGTCACATCAAGAATCTTCGCCACGACGATCCTCCTCGGCAGGGCTCGCGACAGCATAGAACCTGCCACGCTCCTCCGCATCGCGTGGGACGAACACCAGCACGGGATGGTTTCCCGCCCGGGCCAGAGCCGCCGCGCGCACACGCGTGGAGCGCTCGTCGATCCCGAACACCAACACGCCTGTTCCCAGGGGTACCGGCGGCACGGGCAGCTTGGGAGCGCTGAGCAGCGTCGCCGGCACCTCGACCAGGACCACCTCGTGGCGCTCGACCAGCCGCTCGGCTTCTTCGAGCGCGATGACCCGGAAAGTCACCGGCGGAGCGGGACACGCAACGAGGAGGCAAGAGACACTGACGAGCAACGCGAGACAGGCGCGCGACCGCATGTCCCGGAGCCTACCGAAGGCCGCGTCGCGGTGCTTGCCGCGCCTGCCCGCGGGCGCGAAGATCCTGCGTCGATGGGCCGGATCCTGCTTTCCGAGGGCGATCTCACGGCGCTCGCCGTGGACGCCATCGTGAATGCGGCCAACACCGAATTGCGGCTCGGCTCGGGCGTCGCGGGCGCCATCCGGGAGCACGGCGGACCGTCGATCCAGGCCGAGTGCGACGCGCGCGGGCCGATCGGCCTGGGCGAGGCCGCGCTCACCGGCGCGGGCGAGCTGGCGGCAAAGCACGTGATCCACGCCGCGGCGATGGAGCTCGGCGCGCGCACCAGCGAAGCGGCGCTGCGCGCGGCGACCCGGGCGAGCCTCGAGCTCGCGCGCACGGCGAAGCTGCGCACGATCGCGTTCCCGGCGCTCGGCACCGGGGTCGGCGGCTTTCCCGTGCAGCGCTGCGCCGAGGTCATGCTCGAGGAGGTGCGCGCGCACCTGGCCGGCGATACCACGCTTTGCGAGGTGCACTTCGTGCTGTTCGGCGAGCCGACCTACCGCGTGTTCGAAATGGTGAACGACGCGGAACGCGTGCGCGCGACGCTGGCCAGGTTCGCGCGATGACGCTGCTCGCGCACGGTCTCGCGACCGCGCTGTATCTGTTCGCCGCGTTTCTCGGCTGGACGAAGCGCAGCACGCCGGGAGGCTTCCGCGGCGTCTCGTTCGTGATCGCGGTCGCCGCGGGCATTCACGCGGTCGGCTTCTACGGGCTGCACCTGCAGACGCCGCCCGTGCCGATGTCGAGCTTTCCGGCCGCGCTCTCGCTGATCGGCTGGCTGCTCGCGCTGGCCTGGCTCGGCGCGCTGCGCCGGCTGCACATGCGCGACGCGGGACCGTGGGTGGGGCTGGTTGCCGCGGCCTTCACATTCTCGGCGGAGCTCGGACTGCAGTGGAGCGCACCCGCGGCGTCGACGGCGACCGAGCCCGTCGCCTGGTCGCACGCGCACGTGCTGCTCGGCACGTCGGGCTTCGCGCTGCTCGCGCTGTCGAGCATCGCTGGCCTCGGCTATCTCGCCAAGGAACGCGCGCTGAAGCGGCGCAGCGGTTTCGCGCTGTCGCTGCCGGCGCTCGAGAGTCTGGATCGCGGCGAGCACCTGACGCTCGCGCTCGGCTTCGCGCTGCTCACGCTCGGCGTCGCGACCGGCTTCGCCTGGGGACTTCGCCAGGGACTCGATCCCTGGACGCGCCATACCTTCTTCCTGCTCGCGGCCTGGGGCCTGTATCTCGTGCCCGTCGGCGCGCGCATCGTGCGGCAGCAACAGGGTGCGTGGCCCGCGCGTGCGGTGGTGTGGAGCTTCGCGTTCCTGGCCTTCTCGTACATCGGCATCCGTCTGCTCGGTGCCGGCGCGTGAAGCTCTTCATCGCCGGCATGAGCTACCGCACCGCGCCGGTCGCCGTGCGCGAGCGCTATGCGGTGCCGCCGGCGCAGCTCGCCGAGCGCGACGCCAAGCTGGTGCGCAGCGCGAGTCTCGACGAGGGTGCGATCGTCTCGACCTGCAATCGCACGGAGATCCTCGGCGTGTCGCGCGCGGGCGACGCGGCGCTCGAGCGCATGCACCGCTTCCTGCACGCGGAGCTCGGCGACGGCTCGGCCGCGGCCGCGCACGTGTACGAGCTGCGCGACGGCGAAGCCGTGCGCCA
>JANNLG010000092.1:0-6191 GCA_031396695.1 Deltaproteobacteria bacterium | reverse complement strand
GACGTCTGCGATCTTGCGGCCCGTCTCCGCCTCACGCAGCACGCCAATGATCTGCTCCTCGTTGAATCGGCTCTTTCGCACCTTCGTCCTCCTCGGCCTGGTTGAGGAGAACTCCCATTCTAAATCGGCCAGTTCTTGGGGGGCAGGTCACCGGGAGCCTCTTCGGTGCAATCGTCCGCCTGTCCGGGCCGGGCGACTTCCCCGATTCATTCGATCTCTCGACTCCGGATCTTGTCGGTTCAGCATTGATTCCCCTGCCGACGCCGACGAACTCGACGGAGGTGGCGGTCGACCTAGCGCTCCCACTCACGCCGGGCTGGTACGCCCTGCTGCTGGGGAGCGGACGGCTCGGTGCGACGGGCGGAGGAGCGGCAACGCTTAACAACCCTGCGATCGGCATGCCCTCGACGTTCTACGGGCTCGTGAGTTCGCTGAATTGGGTGGAGGGCGGTGGAGCACTTCTCGGAGCACGGCTCTTCGTGCGCACGGAGGATGTCGACCTGCTGGCCTGCGAGCAGAACCTCTCGCAGTGTCAGATGACGCTCATCGATGGAAACGGCGATGTGAATGGAGACGGCGTGTCCGATCTCATCGACAGCGTGATGTTCCGACGGTGGCTGGCGGGCTACCCGAATCCGTAGGTCCGCACGCGCAGTAGTCGGCAGCGACGCCGTGCTGCGCGCTCGCCCAGTTCTCCGCACTAGCTCCACTGGTGGCGGCAGTTCGAGCAATCAATTCGAGTCCAAGGCGCTGACCGATTGGCACTTGGGAACAGGGGGACTTGATGGCACTCGAAGCGGTGCTGACACATCGTTCGATGTCTCATTGGGACGCCACTCTCCGCGAGTGGGTGCAGCTGAACGAAGAGATTTACAGAATGGCAAACAAGGAGTTTGCTCCGTACTCATATAGAGAGCGGCCGAATGTCAGTGCGCTGGCAGGGGCAGCTGTTCGCGCAGGATGGCTCGCCCTCGAGGAGTGCTGGCTCTCGAAGACAGATGCACTTCAAGAAAACTATGACGGCAGAGCGGACCTGATGCTGTGGAAGGGGAAGCTCAGCTGCATAGTAGAAGCGAAGCTAACGTGCGATGGATTCTCACAGTTGCCAGGCAAGATTGCGAAGCGCAGGGCCTCCGCGCGCGCGGAGGCAACGAAGACGCTGTGGCACAAAGCTTCGGAACACGTTGCAGTGACATTTGTCATCCCTCGATTCCCGCTCGACAGTCGGTATCACCTCGAGTGCGAGGCGCTGGTAGACCACTGCCGTGATCTGACCCGAGGCGACTCCTCCGCAATCTTCGCTTCTGTGTTTCCTGGAGTAGTGCAGAAGCGAACGGCAGATCAAAACGACAAAGGCATGGCCAGTGCAGGCGTCATCTTGCTTGGAGAAGCAATCAGAATCTAGAGTTCGCGACAGCCACCCGTCCATCTATGCCGTGCATGAATTCGAGCTTCGGCTCTTCGCACTTGCCCGCACCGATCTTACTGCCGCGCCTACTGCCGACGTTGTACGATCCGCAGCCATGAAAGCCATCGTCCTCTCCAAGACCGGCGGACCCGAGGTGCTCGAGTATCGCGACCACGTTCCGGGCGCGCCTGCGGCGGGCCAGATTCGCGTGCGCGTGGGTGCGGTCGGCGTGAACTACATCGACATCTACTTCCGCACGGGGCTGTACCCGCGGCCGCTGCCGTTCGTGGCAGGGCTCGAAGGGGCGGGCGTCGTCGAGGCGCTCGGCGCGGGCGTGACGTCGCTCGCGGTGGGCGATCACGTCGCCTGGTCGTCGGTGCCGAACTCGTACGCGGAAGCCGTGGTCGCGCCGGCGGAGCGCGTCGTGCGCGTGCCGCCCGGAATCGCGGACGACGTCGCGGCGGCCTCGATGCTCCAGGGCATGACCGCGCACTACCTGTGCCGCTCGACCTACGTCGCGAAGCGCGGCGACACCGCGCTGGTTCACGCGGCGGCGGGTGGGGTGGGGCTCCTGCTCGTGCAGATGCTGCGCGAGATCGGGGCGACCGTGATCGCGACCTGCTCGACGGCGGACAAGGAGAAGCTCGCGCGCGAGGCGGGGGCGACGCACGTGATCCGCTACACCGAGGGCGACTTCGCGACCGAAGTGCGCGCGCTCACGAACGGGCGCGGCGTCGAGGTCGTGTACGACGGCGTGGGCGCGAGCACCTTCGACGGCAGCCTGCGCAGCTTGCGGCCGCGCGGGATGCTGGTGCTGTACGGACAGGCGAGCGGGCCTGTGCCGCCGTTCGAGCTGCAGCAGCTCAACAACTTGGGGTCGCTCTACATCACGCGGCCGTCGCTCGCGCACTACACGGGGGATCGCGCGGAGTTCGAGCTGCGCGCGGGGGAGGTGCTGGCTGCGATCGCGGCGCGCAAGCTCGACGTGCGGATCGGCGCGCGCTTCACGCTCGCGGACGCGGCTTCGGCGCACCGCGCGCTCGAGGGACGCGCGACCACCGGCAAGGTGATCCTGACGACATAGCGCGGAGCGTGTACTACTACCGCATCATGCGAACCACACTTGCTCTCGCGTTCTGTCTATTCGCTTCGATCGCGCTCGCCGAGCCCTACGCGGTCGGCAGCACGCTTCCAAAGCTCGAGCTGCCCGATCAGCACGGCGCGGCGCGCACGCTCGACGAGTCCGTGCGCGCGCTCGTGTTCAGCCGCGACATGAAGGCGGGCGACGTGGTGAAGGCTGCCGTTGAGAAGGCGGGTCCGGATCTCTTCGACCGAAACTCCGCAGTGTACGTGGTCGACGTGAAGGGCATGCCGGCGATCATCCGCACCCTGTTCGCGATGCCCGCCATGCGGCGAAGGCCGTACAAGCTGCTGGTCGACGACGAGGGCGTGAAGACCGCGGACATGCCCGGCGGCGCGACCTATCCGACGGTGCTCGTGCTCGACAAGCTGCGCGTCACCGCCATCTCGTTCCCGACTACGGCCGATGAGCTGATCGCCGCGCTCGAACCTGTGGCGGCGAAGGCGCCGTAGGAGCGCGCGGGAATCAGGCGCGCACGGCTTCGAGGATCGAGACCGGACACGCGGTCGGGATCACCCGCGCGAGTCGCAGGCCGACGCGCGCGAACAGCGAGCGGAACTCCTCGCGCGTGCGCTCCTGGCCGCCGGGGCCGACCAGCATCATCACGTCGAGCAGCTTCGCCCAGTCGGGCGAGTTGCCCTGCGGGATCACGTGGTCGACGACCAGCACGCGCCCTGCGGGCGTCATCGCGTCGCGACAGTGGCCGAGGATGCGCATGGCTTTCTCGTCGTCCCAGTCGTGGATGATGTACTTCATCAGGTAGCCGTCCGCGCCCGACGGAACCGACTCGAAGAAGCTCCC
This sequence comes from Deltaproteobacteria bacterium, assembly GCA_031396695.1. Lineage (GTDB taxonomy): Bacteria > Myxococcota_A > UBA9160 > SZUA-336 > SZUA-336 > VGRW01. The sequence goes on along the minus strand of JANNLG010000092.1, from coordinate 2,841 downwards.
GCCGGCCACGTCGACGCGCTCGCGCAGGTCGGGCGCGCTGACGAAGCCGGACTTCGCGGCGCCCGCGACCACCTGCGGCTGGTCGAACAAGACGCCGCGCAGCTTCTTGTGTCGGCGCAGGATGGTGGCGAGCAGGTGGCCGTGCGCGCCTCCCACGTCGACCAGCTTCGCGAAGCGGCCGAACGCGTAGCCGCGCGCGATGGCCGCGTTCTCGGTGCCCGAGATGCTCGCCATCGAGGCCATGAAAGCACGCTCCTTCTCGGGGTGCTGCTTCAAGTATTCGAAGTTCGGCAGGCCGTGAACCTTTTCGAACGGGCTGCCGCCGGTCTCGAGCGCGTGCGGGAGCGCGCTCCACGCCTGCCAGTTGTAGTCGTCGGGCAGCATCAGCGCGAAGTCGCGCAGCGAGCCGGGCCGATCTGCGCGCAGCGTCTGACCGAGCGGCGTCAGGCGGAAGCGGCCGCGCGCGTCTTCCGCGAACACGCCCACGCTCGCGAGCGCGCGCAGCACCCGGCGCAGAAAGGGCGCGTGCGCGCCCACGCGTTTCGCGAGCGCGTCGGGCGCGAGCGGCTTCTCGGCCAGCGCGTCGGCCACGCCGAGCTTCGCGACGCCGAACAGCATCTGCGAGATGAAGTACATGGCGAGCATGGTTCGCATGGTCTCGTGTGGCAGCGGTCGGCGTTTGCGCGGCATGTGCGGATCAGCGATCTGGAGCGAGGTCGGTCGACATGGTGCGTAGCGTGATCCACCATCGCGACGTCCGTCAATTCGCAGCGCGTGACTGAAGGAAACCGGAAGCCGATGGCACCACGATTCACGGGCTGGGTTGCGATCGCTGCGCTCGGCGCGCTGCTTTCGGGCTGTGCCGCCACGCAGTCGGCGACGCGGCCCGCGAGCGGTTGGTTCGGCGCGGGCGATTCGGCGAGCGAGCAAAAGCCGACGGCGCGCTACTCGGCCGCCGCGGGCGTCGCTCTGCACGAGCAGCCCGACGCCTCGTCTCCGGTGCTCGGCAAGCTCGGTCGGCACGAGGGCGTGCTGCGCTACCAGCTCGAGAACGGCTTCGCCTACGTGACGTCCGAGAAGAGCGGGCGCTCGGGTTGGGTGCGCGAGGGTGAGCTGATCGAGCGATTGCCGGCTGCGAGGAAGGCGGCCGCAGCAGCGCCGCGCGTCGCGCCCGAGCCCGCGGTCGCGCCCCGCGATCCGGTCGTGCCCGACGATCCGGTCGGGGGGGACGAGCCGGCCGAAGCGCTCGAGCCGTCCGAGCCCGGCGAGCCGCCGGCCGAGGCGCCCGAGAAGTCGATCTTCGACCCCTACTTCTGACGGAGCCTCGCGATGGTCAACGCCGACGGGCCTTCCGGGCCGCCGCGCCTCCAAGGCTGGGTCGAAAACTGGCTGCGCGCGATCCGCGAGCTCGGCCAGGCCACGCCCGCGCGCCGCGCGACCGTGCTCGCCGACATCCACGCGGGCTCGCAGCCGACGCTGATCTACTACGCGCTGCTCGGCATCTCCGAGCTGATCGCGGGCTTCGCGCTCTTGATCGACAGCGACGCGACGCTGATCGGCGCGAACGTGGTCGCGCCGCTGATGACCCCGATCTTCGGCGTCGCACTCGGACTCACGCGCGGCGACCTGGGCCTGCTGCGGATCGCGCTGATCGCGGAGTTCGGCGGCGCGCTGGTGGGGATCGTGCTCTGCTTCGGCCTCGGGCTCTTGCCGTTCGCGCTCGAGGTCACGCCCGGCCTGCTCGCGCAGACCCATCCCACGCTGATCGACCTGATGGTGGCCGCGCTCGCCGGCAGCGCGGGCGCGCTCGCGATGATCGACGAACGCGTCAGCCCGGCGCTTCCGGGCGTGGCGATCGCGACCGCGCTCAATCCGCCGATCGCGGCCATCGGGCTCTGCCTCGCGCTCGGCGCTTACGAGGGTGCGTGGGGCGCGTTCGTGCTGTTCTTCGCGAACGTGCTCGCGATCCTGTTCGTGGCCGGCACGATGTTCGTGGTCGCCGGCTTCGTGAGCCGCGCCGAGATCGGCTCGCTCGGCGGCCTGGCCCGGCGCTTCTCGATCGCCGCGCTCGGGCTCTTGCTCGTGACGGGTCTGCTCACGCGCTACCTGGTGTTCACGGTTCGCGATCTGCGCACCGACCGAACGATCAACGCAACGCTCGATTCCGAGCTCGCGCACGAGCCGAGCACCGCTCTGGTCAGCGTCGACTTCGATCGCAGCGCAGACGGCATCGAGGTGCTCTCGACCGTGCGCACGCCGCGCGTGATCCCGCCCGAGCGCGTGAAGCGGATTCAGGACGCGCTGAGCCAGGCGCTCGACGAACCGGTGCGGCTGTTCGTGCGCTGCCAGATGACCAAGGACGTGACCGCCACGGGCTCCGTCAGCCTGCGTCCGTACTTGAGCTTGAACGGCAAGGTGACCGAAGCGCCGCTCTCGCCGGAAATGCGCACGCTGCAGCAAGCCGAACAGGTGACGCGCGAGGTCGCCGCGTCGCGGCCCGACATCGACCTGATCAGCACGGACCTGGTCACGACGCCGTCGGGTCCGGTGATCGTGGTCGCGATCCAGATGCCGCGCGATCCGTCGCCGGACGGTGTAGCTCGCTTCCAGGCCGCGCTGCGCGATCGCCTGGCGGATCCGAACCTGCGCGTGGTCGTGCGCCGCGTCGACTCGCGCGACTTCACCGACAAGGGGCGCATTTTGTTCGGCGCGGCGCATCTAGGCGACGCCGGCGACGACGTTCGCGCGCGCGGACGCGAGTTGGAAGAGGCGGTTCGCGGGGGCATCCAGGCCCGGCCGGACCTGTTCGTGACCGCGATCGACGCCGTGCCGGCCGGGAAG
>JANNLG010000073.1:0-4420 GCA_031396695.1 Deltaproteobacteria bacterium | reverse complement strand
TAGGTCGGCACCGGCTGCGCGATGCCCTTGAATTCGAGGTCGCCGACGTGCTCGGCTTGTGCGCGACCGTCGAGCATCGTGAAGACGCGTTGCGAGATCAGCACCTCGCCGCCCTTCGCTCGCTCGCACAGGCGCGCGGCGAGGTTGGTGACGGTGCCGATGGCGGCGTATTCGTAGCGGCCCTCGAAGCCGACCTGGCCGCAGGTGGCGAAGCCGGCGGCCACTCCGACACCGAGTTGCAGGTCGTGACCGCGTCGCTTCCAGCCGTCGGAAAGAGTTGCGACGCGCTCTCGCATGCCGAGCGCGAGGCTGACGGCCCGCAGTGCGGGCGCGTCGCACGGGACCGGATCGTTGAAGAACACCATCATGCCGTCGCCCAGGAACTGCGCCAGCGTGCCGCCCTCGGCGAAGACGAGCGGACCGACGGTGTTGTGCAGCTCGGCGAGCACCGCCATCACGTCTTCGGGTTCGGAGCGTTCCGCGAACGGCGTGAACCCCCGCAGGTCGCAGAACAGCACGGTGACCTCGCGGCGGTGGCTCTTCAGCAGGTCGGCGCCGCCGGAGGTGATGACGTCCGCGAGCTGCGGCGGCAGGAAGCGCCGCATCAGACTCAAGCGTTCGACCTGCTGCACCTGATCCGCGACGCGCTGTTCGAGCTGCCGGTTCCAGCCGCGCAGCTCTTCGGCCTGCGCTTCGACGCGCGCGAGCAGCGCGCGTTCGTTGTCGCGCAGCCGCTTCTTCTCGAGGCATGCGCCGACGCGCGCCTTCAGCAGCACCGGGTCGAACGGCTTGGTCAGGTAGTCCTCGGCCCCGGCTTCGATGCAGCGCACCACGCTCGCCACGTCGTCGAGCGCCGAAATCATGATCACCGGAATGTCGCGAATGACCGGGTCGTCGTGATGGCGTTCGAGCACGGCGAAGCCGTCGAGGCGCGGCATCATCACGTCGAGCAACACCAGGTCGATGCCGTCGCCGGCCATGCGCTCGAGCGCTTCGACGCCGTCGCGCGCCTCGACCACTCCGTAGCCGAGGCGCGCCAGCCTGCGCCCCAGCACCTCCCGATTGGCCTCGTCGTCGTCCACCACCAGGATCGTCTCGAGCCGTCCGGCGCGCGGCGCTCGTGTGCTGCCGACATCCGCGGAAACGTGGAGCGAGCCCGTGTCCAGCTTGCGCGCCAGCTCGCCGAGCCGCGACGCCGCAGAGGTCAGGCGCTCCAGATCCGAGATCGGAAGCGGCCCGGGTGCCGAGCGCAGCGCTGCGCTGGCGGCTTCGAGCTCGACCACGCGCTCCCGCAAGCGTCGGGCCGAGTCACTCGGCTGTGCCTCTGAGTCGAGCAGGCCGGGAACCAGCTCGAGCACCTGCCGCGCGACGGAACGAATCGCTTCGAGCTGCGCGACGCTCTCCGGCGGCAGGTTCGGCTCTTCGAGCAACAGCTCCGCGTAGCCGATCAGGTGATTCACCGGCGTGCGCAGCTCGTGACGCAGCTCTCTGGCTTGCTCCGGGTTCACGTCGCGCGCGCACCCAGAGCGGCCATCTTCTCGAGCAGGCGCGGCAGCTCGACGGGCTTGGTGTCGTAGTCGTCGCAGCCGGCCTCCATCGCCTTCTCGCGATCGCCGGCCATCGAGTGTGCGGTCAGCGCGATCACCGGCATGTGCTGCGTCGTCGGGTCGGCCTTGATCGCGCGCGTCGCCTCCCAGCCGTTCATCACCGGCAGGCTCATGTCCATCAGGACGATGTCGGGCAGCTCGGTCTTCGACATCGCAACGCCCTGCGCGCCGTCGATCGCGATCACCACCTGAAAGCCACGGCGCTCGAGCCTGCGCGACAGCATGTCGCGGTTCATCTCGTTGTCTTCGACGATCAGGACTTTGGGCATCGATCGTGCTCCTGTCAGTGTGCGGCGTCGACGACGACCGCCGGCAGCGTGACGGTGAAGGTGGACCCCACGCCCGGCGTAGACTCGACGGCGATCTCGCCACCCATCATCACGCAGAACTGCCGGCTGAGCGCGAGCCCGAGTCCAGTGCCGCCGTATTTTCGGCTGGTCTCCGCGTCGGCCTGCGAGAAGGCTTCGAAGAGCCGCGACATCTGCTCCGGGCTGATCCCGATGCCGGTGTCGCGCACGGCGAATTGGATCGTGCCGGCCACTTCGTTGCGACGCACGTCGAGCTCGATCTTTCCCTTCTCGGTGAACTTGGCCGAATTGGAAAGCACGTTGAACAGCACCTGGCGGACCTTGACCAGATCCGCGTGCAGCGTGCCGATGTCCGCCGGACACGCGATCGTGAAGACGTTGCCGTTCTTCTCCACCAGCGGCCGGACGATCGAATCGACGTCGCGCACGAGCGAGGCGATGTCGCAGTCCTCGAGGAACATCGTCATGCGGCCGGCTTCCACCTTCGACAGGTCGAGGATGCCGCTGATCAGTGTCAGCAGGTGCTTGCCCGCGGAGTGGATCTTGCCGAGATCCGGCAGGAAGCCATCCTGGCCGAGATCCGCGCACTCCTCTTGCAAGAGCTCCGCGTAGCCGATGATCGCGTTCAGCGGAGTGCGCAGCTCGTGCGACATGTTGGCGAGAAACTCGGACTTGTGGCGCGAGGCGATCTCGAGCTCCTGGGTCTTCGCCTGCAGCTCGTCGAACAGGCGCGCGTTCTCGATCGCGATCACCGCCTGATCGGCGAAGGTCTCGATCACGCCGATCTGCTGCGGGGTGTAGGGCTCGGGGGCCATGCGCGTGAACGCCAGCACACCCACCACTTGCTCTCCCTTCAGCAGGGGCGAAGCGAGGAACGCGCGCGCGCCGGTGATCGCGGCCCTCGCAGCCGTCTCCGGGTACACGTCCGCTTCGAGCGTCACGTCGGCCGAGTAGACCGTGCGCCGCTCCAGGATCGCGCGCCCGGAAACCGAGTCTCGGCTGAGCGTGAGCTGTGGCGCGCCGTCATCCTGCACGCGTGCCGCCACTTCACCGTATGCCGCGCTCCAGACGAGCTCGTCGTCTCGGATCAGCATCGCCGCGCCACCCTCGGCGCCACACAACCGAGCGCCGGTCTCGAGAATCGCCTCGAGCACCGGGCGCGCGTCGGTTGCGGACCCGGCGATGATGCTCAACAGTTCCGCCATCGCCCGCTGCACGTCGAGCGCTGCGCTCACCTCGCGGTTGCTCTCGCGCAATTCACGCAGCAGGCGGGCATTGTCGATCGCGATCGCAGCTTGGTCGGCGAAGGACTGCAGCAGCGCGACCGCGGCCGGCGCGATCGGATCACTCGACGGCTTTGCGATGCTGAGAAACCCGAGCACCTCGTCGCCGCGCGAGATCGGGACGCCTGCGACCGCGGCAATGCCGCTGGAGAGCCAGAACTCCTCCTCCGCGTTTTCTTCCGACGAATCGGACCGATTCCACAAGGTCGGCTGACGACTCCACGCGGCGCGGCGGAAGCGTTCGCTCAAGGGCACGCGCGTGCCGCGCAAGAGGCTCACGCCGGAAGCGTCGTTCAAGCTATGGCCACGGATGACCCTGAACTCCCCCTCGATGAGCGACAGCGCGGCACTCGTTCCCGTCAACCTTTGCGCCGCCTCTGCGATCGCTTGCAGCGTGACATCGAGCTCCTCGGGCGCGCTGCTGATCTGCCGCAGGATCTCGCTCGACGCCTCCTCGCGCCGCAGCGCCTCCGTGATCTCCTGGTTGCGCGCCTGCAGTTCGTTGAACAGGCGCGCGTTGTCGAGCGCGATGGCCGCCTGATCGGCGAAGGTCTCGATCAGCGCGACTTGCTTGGACGTGAACGCCTCGTCGCCCATGCGCGCGAATGCCAGCGCGCCGAGCGCGCGGTCGCCGCGCAGGAGCGGCGCGGCGATCGTGGAGCGAACCCCGTATTCCTTCGCGATGAACGCGGAGTTCGAATACTGAGTGTCTCGATGAAAGTCGGTGAAGATGGTCCGCCGATCGTGGACTGCCCGCCCCGTCGCACTCCCGCCATCGATCGGCCAGGCGGCACGAGCGTCACCCAACATCGGCGTCAGCAATCCGCGTGTCGCGTCGACACGCAATCGATCGCCGTTGACGACGAGCGCGGCGGCGCCTTCGGCCAAACACAGCCGCGATCCGGTCTCGAGGATCGCCTCGAGCACGGGCCGCGCGTCGGTGGCCGAGCTCGCGATCACGTTCAGCACCGCCGACATCGCGTTCTGCTGCTCGAGCGCGTCGCTGACTTCCTGATTGCGCGCCTCGAGCTCGTTGAACAGCCGCGCGTTCTCGATCGCGATCAGCGCCTGATTGGCGAATGTCTCGAGGATCGCGACGTGCCGATCGGTGAACGGGATGGCGTCGTGGCGTTCCACCACGATCGTTCCGACGGCACCCTCGTCGGACTGCAGCGGCACGGCGAGCGCGGAGATCGCCGTGTGCCCGGCGTCTCGAGCCATC
>JANNLG010000036.1:0-40857 GCA_031396695.1 Deltaproteobacteria bacterium | reverse complement strand
GGGGCGATGTGGCCGGCGGCGACTTCGCGCAGGGCGTTCACGACGGCTTTGTTCTCGGTGGTCTTCACCAGGCCGCGGGCTCCGCGCATGATCTGCTTGGCCCGGACGGACACCATGACGACCAGGGCGAATCGGTTGCCGACGCGCTCGGTGCAGTCTTCGATCGTGATTCGGGCCATGCCGGTCTCCTCGTCGTTGCGGGCGCGATCGTAGGATCCCGGGGTTGCATGCGCAACAAAGAAGAAGCCCCCGTCGCTTCGCAGCGACGGGGGCCTTCTATGGAATCAGGGTTGCGAGACCCTACATTGCCTTCTTGCGGCGCGTGGCCTTCTTGCGACCGGCCTTCTTCTTCGCGCCCTTCTTCTTGCCACCCTTCTTCCGCCGCGTTGCCTTCTTGCTCGCGGCTTTCTTCCGAGCTGCCATTTGCTCTCACCCCCATTTGCGTTTTTGTTCACCGTGTTCGAGCTGCGACGATCTGCAATGTGCGTCTCGAAGCATCTCGTGCACGACCGAGAGGACCCTTGTTTGCGCCTCCTCTCGCGTCACGTATCGGACTCGATGTCTCGAACTTGACGCGATCACCGTGTAAACACGACTGGAAACACGCGGTTCCCGTTCTCGGTTGCGCACACAGTAAGCATTGACCCGCGAACGTGTCAACGATACGGGCCAAAAAAAACGCACCGATGGGTGCCATCGGTGCGTGTAGGGGTGACGATGTCGATGCCGAACGCGACCGCGCTCAGCGCTTGTTGCGCTTGTGCCTCTGCTTGGCGCGCAGCTTCTTGTACTTGTGCTTGCGCATCTTCTTGCGTCGCTTCTTGATCACGCTGCCCACGGAAAACAGGGCCTCCACCGTCGAGTGGCGGCCGAAGTTATCCGTGGGCGGGTGCTTGTCAAGCGCCTTGCACGCGAGAGAGCGCCCACGCGGCGCGTCCGAGCATGCGCGCTTGCACTCGACCGAGCAGCCGGTTGAGCGCGTGACCGCGCGGCAGGAAGCGGATCAGCGGTCTGCGCCGGATGCCGAGCTCGGCGAGCCGGCGGTGAACCGCCGCGTTCTCCGGGTCGACCATCAACGCGCGGCGCAGGAAGCGGATCGCGTCGGCCTTAAAGTCGAACGCCAGATAGATGCGCGCGAGGTTCTGATACAGGTCGGGGTTGTAGAACTCCTGACGCACCGCGGCACGCGCGAGCTCGACGGCGCCCAGGAACTGGCCGCGCACGAGCGCGAGCGCGAGCGCATACGACGAGCGGAAGCGCGCGTTCTGCGGATCGATCAGATAGGCGCGGCTCAGATGCTCGAAGGCTTCGTGTCCGTGACCCGCCTCGAGTAGCGCGACGCCCCGACGGTTGTGCTCTTCTGGTGTGAACTCGGTCTTTTGCTGCATGGGTTCTGCCACCTATTCCCTTCTGCCCCCCTGAGCGGCCTTATCGGCGGACATCGGCGAGAGATGAGTGGCAGATGGACCCGTGCGTGGACGGCGTCGCCTGCCTACGCGTGAAGCGGCAGGCGCACGACGAACTCGACCGTTCCCGCGAAGGGAAGCTCGGCCCACGCCTGACCACCGTGCAGCTCGGCGATCGCGCGAACCAGATTCAAGCCGAGTCCGACCCCGCCGTATTTCCGCGAGTACGAGCCGTCGCGCTGGACGAAGCGATCGAAGATCCGCTCCAGGTCATCGGGCCCGAGCTCCTGACATGGATTGCGCACCCGCACCTCGACCGCGTCGTCATCGCCGAAGGTCGAGACGCGGATGCGCGCGCCGCGCGTGCTGAACTTCAGGGAATTCTCGAGCAGGTTGAGCACGACCTGCTTGATCCGGTCCGGGTCGAGATCCGCGAGCGGCAGCGCCGGGTCGAGCGCCAGGTCGACCGCGAAGCCGGCCTCGTCGAGCCGCGGCTTCAGGATCTGCAGACACTCGTGCACGATCGAGCCGAGCGCGGCGGGCCTGCGCGCGAGCGCGACGCCGCCGGCCTCGATGTTCGAGAGCTCGAGCAGCCCGCGGATCATCTCGGCCATGCGCGCGGCTTCGCGCTCGACCAGGCCGAGGAATTCCGCGCGCTGCACCGCGCTGAGCCGCGAACCGCCCGCCACTTCAGCGGCGACGTCCCCGCGCAGCAGCGTCGCGAAGCCCTTGATGCTGGTGAGCGGCGTGGTGAGCTCGTGGCTCACGTTGGCCAGGAACTCGGACTTCATCCGGTCGGCATCGATGATGCGCTCGTTCTGGACCCGCAGCTGTTCGTTGCGTTCGCCCAGCTCGCGCTCGAGCCGCAGGCGCTCGGTGATGTCGCGCGCGATGCACACGATCGACTCGGCGTTGGCGGCCACGCGCGCGGACACCTCGAGCGACGCCACGCCCGTGCGCGTGCGCGCCTCGACGTGGATGCCGCGCATACCGCCGACCTCGAACAGGCGCGGCACGAGCGCGCGAATGTCGAGCCAGGATTGGTCGGAGACCAGGTCCTGGGCGGATTGCCCGCGCAGCTCGGCCAGAGTCATGCCGTACTGGCGCAGCGCCGCGCGATTCGCGTCGAGCACCATCAGGTCGTGATCGAAGACCAGGATGATGTCCTCGACTTCGTCCATGAAACGGCGCACACCCTGCAGGTCGCGCACGTCCGGGAATGGACCGTGGCGCCCGGAAAACTCCGCGAGCCGGCGCTGCAGCACTTCGCGTCCCTCGAGGTCCGTCTGCAGCAGGCTCGCTTCGCGCAGCGCGCGCTCGTGGCGCACGTCGCGGCACGGGATCCAGGCCTGCACCTCGAAGCAGCAGCGATTGCCGCCGTGCGCCGCGCACTCCGTGTGGTAGACGAGCACGGGTTCATCGAACGAACAGCACGACAGCAGCGCGCGCAAAGCGCCGAGCCGGAACTCGCACTCGCTCGGCTCGGGCGGGAAGCCGGGCGCGTTGGACCAGATCACATGCGTGTCGCGACCGGCGGATTGCACCTCGACGCTCGAGTGACGGTCGAGCAATCGCGCCCAGCTCGGCAGCTCGGCCAGCAGCACGCTCGGGTCCTGCGCGAGCTGCGCGAACACGCCCATCCAGGGCTCGGAGACCTCCCAGACGCGCATGCCGGCCGTGAAGGCGTTGTCGCGCTCGGCGAAGATCTCGAGCAGCTCTGCTCGCGATACCCAGAGTGCGCGTTCTGCGCGCTCCTCGACGGCGAATCGCCGTGTTGCGGTCCCCGTGATCGCCACCGGCATCAGCGCGCTGCGACGAGCACGCTCGCTCACGGTAGCGGAGAGCCCGGAGCTCAGTTCTCGATGATCTCGAGGATGTACCGCTTGTTCTCCTTGCCGCTCGCCGCCGCGAGGATGGTGCGAATCGCGTTGGCGTGCATGCCGCCCTTGCCGATGACCTTGCCGAGATCTTCCTTCGCGACGCAGAGCTCGATTACGTGCGCGTGGTTGCCCTTGATCTCCGTAATCTGGACCGCGTCGGGCTGATCGACGAGTGCCTTCACGATCATCTCGACCAGTTCTCTCATGTCCGACTCCTGGTCAGGTGGCGAAGCCGCGCAGCGTCCGTGCAACGGGCTGAACCACTTCAGTGTCTCACCAAGATGGGGACCGGTCAACCACGCAACTGCGCGTGGAAGCGTCGATGCGCGCTCAGGTACCGACTCGAGCGACGCCCATTGTCTGCAAGTAGCGCAGCACGTACTTGCCGAGCACGTCGAGCTCGAGGTTCACCTGCATGCGCGGGGCGAGACCCCCAAGCGTGGTGACGGCGAGCGTGTGCGGGATGAGCGCCACGCTGAAGCCGGACGCGTCCGGAGCCACCACCGTGAGCGAGACCCCCTCGACGGTGATCGAGCCCTTGGGGACGATCTGGCGGGCGAGCCCCTCGGGGCAGTCGACGCGTACGAGTCGGTCCTCCCCGTCGGCGACGATGGATCGCACCGTGCCCGTCCCGTCCACGTGACCTTGGACGATGTGCCCGTCGAGGCGGCCGTCGGCGCGCATCGCGCGCTCGAGGTTGAGCGCGTCGCCGGTCGTCCGGGCGCCGAGCGAGGTACAGCGCAAGGTTTCTTGCACGGCCTGGAACGCCAGCGTGGCGCCGCGGATCGCGACCACCGTCAGGCAGCAGCCGCCCAGAGCGACGCTGTCGCCGATCCGGACCTCCCCCGCGAGGTCGGCGCCGGCCTCGACCTCGAGCTCCACGCGCCCGCCCTGCGGCTCGAGCCGCGTGATGCGCACGACGCGTTCGACGATGCCGGTGAACACCGTCGGCCCTGTTAGCGCGGCTTGAAGCGGAAGTTGTGCTCTGCCTCGATCCAGCGCGTCGTCATGGAGTGACTGCGCATCACGACCGAATGCGTCAGCGCGCCCTCGGCGCGGAAGCGGACGCCGCGCAGGAAGTCGCCCTCGGTGACGCCCGTGCCCGCGAACAGCACGTCGCCGGAAGCGAGCTCCACGAGCGTCAGTTTGGCGTCGACGTCCTTGATGCCCATCGAGCGCGCGCGATCGGCTTCGCCTTGGTTGCGCGGCTTCAGCCGGCCCTGCAGGTCTCCGCCCTGGCAGCGCAGCGCAGCCGCCGCGATCACGCCCTCGGGTGCGCCCCCGATGCCCATCAGCACGTCGACTTGATGCTGCCGGCTGCACGTGGCGATCGCGGCGGAGACGTCGCCGTCCTTGATCAGCTTGATGCGCGAGCCGCACTTGCGGACTTCGTCGATCAGCTTCTCGTGACGCGGGCGATCGAGGATCACGACCGTTAGATCCTGAACCGGCACGCCCATCGCCTTTGAAATGTTCTTCAAATTCTGAGTGGGACTCAGATCGATGTCGATCGCGCCGCGCGCGGCCGGACCGACCGCGATCTTCTCCATGTACGTGTCGGGCGCGTGCAGGAAGCCGCCCTCCTCGGCCGCCGCGATCACCGAGAGCGCGTTCTGTCCGCCGGTGGCGCAGAGCGTGGTGCCCTCGAGCGGGTCGAGCGCGATCTCGATCTTCGGCCCGCTCCCCGTGCCGACCTTCTCGCCGATGTACAGCATGGGCGCTTCGTCGCGCTCGCCCTCGCCGATCACGATCGTGGCGTCCATGTCGATGCGGTTCAGCGCCGTACGCATCGCGTCGACCGCCGCCTGGTCCGCGGCCGTCTCGTCCCCCCGTCCCATCAACCGCGCGCACTCGAGCGCAGCCGCCTCGGTCGCGCGCACCAGCTCGAGCGCAAGATTCCGGTCCATCGCCATCTCCGCGGTTCTCCCTCGTCTTTCTAGAAGCGAAGCTCGATCTGCCGATTGATCTCGTCCCGCACCGCGTCGTAACGCGGCGGCAGCACGATCGGCGGATTCGCCAGGCGCGCGTCGATGCCTTCGAGCGCGGACTGGTGATACTGCACCTTGAAGTCGGTGAACTTGAGCCCGTGCGCGGTCGAGATCACGATCACGCGCTCGTCCCTGCGGATCTGACCGCGCTTGACCAGCTTCTTCAGCGCGGCGAGCGCGACGCCGGTGTGCGGGCAAGCGAACAGACCCGTGCGGTCGGCTTCGGCCGACGCCTCGGCGATCTCGTTCTCGGACGCCTGCTCGACGATTCCGTTGAACCGCCGCAGCGTCGAGACCGCGCGGTCGAACGAGACCGGATTCCCGATCTGGATCGCCGACGCCAGCGTCGGCCTCGCGGTCATCGGCTCGAATTTCTCGAAGTCGCCGAGGTAGCTGGTGTAGAGCGGGTTCGCGTTCTCCGCCTGTGCGCAGCAGATGCGCGGCAGCCGATCGATGATGCCGAGCTCGAGCCATTCCAGCAGTCCCTTGCCGAGCGCGGAGACGTTGCCGAGGTTGCCGCCCGGGATCACGATCCAGTCGGGCACCTCCCAGTCGAACTGCTGCACGATCTCCATGCCGAGCGTCTTCTGGCCCTCGATGCGCAGGCTGTTCATCGAATTCGCCAGGTAGATGCCGTCGCGCTCCGCGACCTGCTTCATGATCGCCATGCAGCCGTCGAAGTCGGTCTCGAGTGAGATCGTGATCGCGCCGTTCGCGAGCGGCTGCACGAGTTGCGCGATCGACACCTTGTCCTTGGGCAGCAATACGATCGCGGGGATGCCCGCGTACGCCGCATACGCCGCCAGCGCCGCGGAGGTGTCGCCGGTCGATGCGCAGGCGACGGCGCGCACGTCCTTGCCGGTGCGGATCATCTGGTTCACGACCGAAACCAGCACCGTCATGCCGAGATCCTTGAAGCTGCCTGTGTGCGTGTTGCCGCACAGCTTCACCCACAGATCCTCGACGCCGATCTGCGGACCGAGCCGCTTCGCCCAGAACAGATTGGTATGGCCCTCGAACATCGAGACCACGTTCTCTTCCTCGACCACCGGGCAGATCAGCTCGCGCTTGCCCCAGACCCCGGAGCCGTACGGCCACTCGGTGCTGTGTGCGCGCGCCTCGAACAGCTTCATCCACTTCTGCGGCGGCGTGGCCTTCAGCACTTCCATGTCGTGCTGAACGGTCAACAGGCCTTCACAGTGCGGGCAGCGGTAGATCACTTCGGTGAGCGCCCAGCGTCCGGCGCAGCCGTGCGCGCACTCGAACCAGGCGTCGTATTTCGGCGAGCGCTTTGGCGGCATGGCTAGAGCTCCCTCTCGATGCGGATCGACTGAGCGGGCGAGACGACCTCGCGCAGCTGGGCGATCTCGGCCAGCGCGGCGTCGAGATCCGCCTGGCGCGATTCATGGGTGGTGATCACGATCGGCACGGCGCGGAGCTCGTGGCGCTCTTCCTGCAGTACGCTCGCGATGCTGATGCCTCGCGCGCCGAGCGCGCCGGTGATGCGCGAGAGCACCCCCGGCGAGTCGTGCGCGGTGAAGCGCACGTAGAACTCGCCGATCTGTCCGCCCGGCTCGCACAGCAGCGCCTCGCGCGGCTCGGGTGTACCGAACGGCGGCACGCGACCGGACACACCGTGGCGTCGCGCGCGAGCGAGCTCCATCAGGTCGGCGACAACGGCGCTCGCGGTCGGCAGCGCTCCTGCGCCCGCGCCGTAGTAGAGCGTCGGACCGGAGAGCTCGCCGTGCACCTCGACCGCGTTCATCGAGCCGGAGACTCCCGCCAGCACGCTCTGCTGCGGAATCATGGTCGGGTGCACGCGCGCCTGGATGCCGTGCGCGTCGCGCTTGGCGACCGCGAGCAGCTTGATCCGAAAGCCGATCCGGCGCGCGTACTCGATGTCGGCCGGCACGATGTGGCGGATGCCCTCGATCGGGAACGCGTTCGGCGCCAGGTGCACGCCGAAGGCGAGTCCGGCCAGGATCGCGAGCTTGTTGGCCGAATCGATGCCGTCGATGTCGGAGCTCGGATCCGCCTCGGCGAAGCCGAGATCTTGCGCGCGCTTCAGGCAGGCTTCGTACGGCTCGCCGGTGGTCTCCATCTCGGAGAGGATGTAGTTGCAGGTGCCGTTCACGATTCCGTGTAGAGCCTGCACGCGGTCGGCGCACAGTCCCTCGCGCAGCGCGCGCAGCACGGGAATCGTCCCGCCTACGCTGGCTTCGAACGCGATCTCGCCACCCTTGGCTGCGGCGAGCGCGAATACCTCGCGGCCGTGCTGCGCGAGCAGCGCCTTGTTCGCGGTGACGACGTGCTTGCCGGCGTCGAGCGCCGCTAGCACCAGCTCGCGCGCGACGCGCGTGCCGCCGACCAGCTCGACCACGAGCTCGATCTCGGGATCGTTCACGATTTCGCGCCAGTCGCGCGAGAGTCGATACCCGTCGAGCGACACGCCGCGGTCGCGCTCGAGATCGACGTCGGCGATGCGCGTGAGCTCGAGCGGGAAGCCGAGCCGCTCGGCGACCAGCGCGCCGTGCGATTGCAGCGCGCGCACGACGCCGGTCCCGATCGTGCCCAGCCCCACGAGTCCCACGCGCATGGCCCGCTCAGCCATCGCGCAGGAGCCGCTTCATGTTTCGCACCGCCTGACGGATGCGGTGGGTGTTCTCGACCAGCGCGAAGCGCACGAAGCCCTCCCCCGCCGGTCCGAAGCCGATGCCCGGCGCGACCGCCACGGCCGCTTTCTCGAGCAGAAGCTTCGAGAACTCGAGCGAGCCGAGCGACGCGAAGCGCTCCGGCAGCGGCGCCCACACGAACATCGTCCCGAGTGGCTTCTCGATCTTCCAGCCCGCCTGTTCGAGTCCGTCGACCAGCGCGTTGCGGCGCTCGCGGTAGTCCTCGACGATTTCGGCCACGAAGTCCTGCGGTCCGTCGAGCGCGACGATGGTCGCGATCTGGATCGGCTGGAACGTGCCGTAGTCGAGGTAGCTCTTCACGCGCGAGAGCACGCGCACGAGCTCGGGGTTGCCCGCGCCGAAGCCGACGCGCCAGCCCGCCATCGCGTGCGACTTGGAGAGCGACGTGAACTCGATCGTGCACTCGAGCGCCCCGGGAACTTGCAGGGCGCTGGGCGGCTTGTAGCCGTCGTAGCAGATCTCCGCGTAGGCGAGATCGTGCACGAACACCAGATCGTGCCGGCGGCAGAAATCGACCAGCCGCGTCAGGTACGGTAGATCGACCGTCGCGGTGGTCGGATTGTGCGGGAACGACGCGATCAGCATCTTCGGTCGCGGCCAGCTGGCCTGGGTCGCCTCTTCGAGCCGTTCGATCAGCCCGTCGAGCGGAAGCAGCGGCACGCGCCGGATGTCGCCCCCCGCGATCAGCACCGAGAAGCTGTGAATCGGGTAGCACGGATCGGGACACAGAACCGTGTCGCCGCGCGCGATCGCGGCGATCACGAAGTGCGAGAGCCCTTCCTTCGCGCCGATCGTCGAGATGATCTGGGTCTCGGGATCGAGCTCGAGCCCGTAGTGGCGCTGGTACCAGCGACCCATCGCGCGGCGCAGATTCGGCAGCCCGCGCGACGCCGAGTAGTGGTGGTTGCGCGGGTCGCGCGCGGCCTCGACCAGCTTCTCGACCACGTGCGCCGGCGTGCCGTGGTTGGGGTTGCCGAAGCCGAGGTCGACGACGTCCTCGCCGGCGCGCCGCGCGCGGAGCTTCAGATCGTTCACGATCGCGAGCACGTACGGCGGCAGGCGATCGAGCTTCTCGAACTTCTTCATCACGGAGCCTCGCGGGGGGCGAGTAGAGCGACGAGCGTGTCGGCCCGGAAGGAGCTGCGAACCAGCGGCCCGCTCTCGACGTGGCGGAAGCCGAGCGCGGACGCCTGCGCACGCAGATCCGCGAACTCGGACGGCTCGACGTAGCGCTCGACCGGCAGGTGGCGCAGCGTCGGCCGCAAGTACTGGCCGAGCGTCAGGCAGTCGACGTCCGCGTCGCGCAAGTCGCACAGGACTTCGAGCAGCTCCGCGCGGTTCTCACCGAGTCCGAGCATCAGCCCCGACTTGGTGAGCGAGGTCGCGCCGCGCCGTTTGACGCGCGCGAGCAGCTCCAGCGAGCGCCGATAGCGCGCGCCGATGCGCACGCTCGAGTACAGGCGCGGAACCGTTTCCAAGTTGTGGTTGTAGACGTCGGGCTGCGCGTCGCAGACGCGCTCGATGCAAGCCGCGTCGCCGCGGAAGTCCGGCGTCAGCACCTCGATCGTCGCGCGCGGCGCGCGCTCGCGGATCGCGGCGATCGTGCGCGAGAACTGCTCCGAGCCCTGGTCTGGCAGGTCGTCGCGGTTCACGCTCGTCAACACCACATGGCGTAGGCCGAGCTCGGCCGCCGCCTCGGCCACCTGACGCGGCTCGTCCGGGTCGACTGGCCGGCCGAGCCCGGTCGCGACGTGACAGAAGCGGCAGGCGCGCGTGCACACGTCGCCGAGCAGCATGAAGGTGACCGTGCCCCGCCCGAAGCAGTCGGCGAGGTTCGGGCAGCGGGCCTCCTCGCAGACCGAGTGCAGGCCACGGCTGCGCAGCATGCGCTTCATCTCGACCACCGCCGGGCCGGGCCGCGACTCGCTCCGGCAGTGCCTCGGCAGGCGCAGCGCGGCCTTCGGCGAAATGGCGGAGATGCGCGACTGGCCTAGGGAATCCCCCATGGGCCTGGCAGCATATTCGAGCGGGGGCGGGCCTGCCAGGGAGCGCCCCGCGGCGCGTCAGGCGATCGACCCGAAGGCCAGCCGCGCGCCCCAGCGGCGCTCCACCGCAGCCAGCAGACCCGGCCTTGCGCGCAGCCCCGGATCGCTCGCGAGCAGCCGAGCCGCCGCTCTGCGCACCGCTTCGAGCGTATCGCCGTGGCGCACCAGGTCGGCCAGGCGCAGCTCCGGCAGGTGGCCGGCCTGGCGCGTGCCGAGCCACTCGCCCGCCCCGCGGATGCGCAGGTCCTCTTCGGCGATGTCGAAGCCACTCTCGCTGCGCTCCAGGATCGCGAGCCGCTGCGCGCCCTCGGGCGTGGTCGGATCGGCGATCAGGAGCGCGCGTCCGGGCCGCTCACCGCGGCCGACGCGCCCGCGCAGCTGGTGCAGCTGCGCCAACCCGAAGCGCTCCGCGTGCTGGACGATCAGCAGCGTGGCGTCGGGCACGTCGACGCCGACCTCGATCACGGTGGTGGCGACCAGCACGCGCACGCGGCCGGCGGCGAAATCGGCCATCGCGCGCAGGCGGTCGTGCGCATCCATGCGGCCGTGGATCAGCGCGGCGGGTACGCCCGGCAGCGCCTTGCACAGACGCTCGAAGCCGCGCGTGGCGTCCTTCAGGTCCTGCTTCTCGGACTCCTCGACCAGCGGGTACACGACGAAGGCCAGCTCTCCGCGGGCGAGCGTGTCGTTGAGAGCGCTCATCACTTCGCGCCCAGCCGACGGACCGACCACGCGCGTCGCGACCGGTGCGCGCCCGCGTGGTCGCTCGCGCAGCACGGAGTGCTCGAGATCGCCGAACACGGTCAGCGCGAGCGAGCGCGGAATCGGCGTCGCCGACATGGCGAGCAGGTGCGGGCTGTCCGCCTTCTGTGTCAGCGCACGGCGCTGGCCGACGCCGAAGCGGTGCTGCTCGTCGATCACCGCCAGGCCCAGGCGCGGCAACTCGACCGAATCGGAGAACAGCGCGTGCGTGCCGACCACGATCGAGAGCGAGCCGTCGCTCAGCCAGCGTGCGATCTGACGCCGCTCGCTGGCCGGCGTCGCGCCAGTGAGCAGCGCGGTGCGCATGCCGAGCGCGCCGCCCAGGCGCGAGAACGTGTGCAGGTGCTGCTCGGCCAAGAGCTCTGTGGGCGCTAGCACGGCGGTCGTGCGTTTCGCGGCGTGCGCGGCGGCCGCCGCCAGCACCGCCAGCACCGTCTTGCCGGTGCCGACATCGCCGATCAGCATGCGGTTCATCGGCGTCGGTCGCGCGAGCTCGGCGCGGATCTCCGCCCAGGCGCGTTGCTGATCGGCGGTGAGCGCGAACGGCAGCGCGGCGCGCGCGTTGGCTTCGGCCGCGTCGTCGATCGCGAGCGGAGCGGTGCGCCGCTTCGCGAGCGCGGACTTGCGCAGCTCGAGCCCGAGCTGCAGCAGGTACAGCTCCTCCGCGACCAGGCGCAGGTGATACGGTGTGCTGCGCTCGCGCAGCGCGGACGGGTCGAGCTGCGTACCGGGCAGGTGCACCTCGCGCAGCGCGGCGCCGATCTCGGCCAGGCCGAGCTCCGCAACCGTCGCCTCGGGCAGCCAGCCGTCGACCAGGTCGGCCGCGCAGCGCACCGCAGACTCGACCATGCGCCGCACGCTGCGCGGCGCGAGTCCCTCGACGCCGCTGTACACCGGCACGATGCGCGGCAGCTCGCCGGGGTCGGTCTCGGCGGAGAGCGTCTCCACGTCGGGATGGTGCAGCTCCTTGGCGAAGCGGAAGCGGCGCACCTCGCCTGCCACCAACACGCGCGTGCCGGGCGCGAGCCGGTTCTCGAAGTGCGGCAGGCCGCGGAACCACTTCAACTGCACCGCCGCGGTGCCGTCGGACACGATCGCCTCGAAGAAGCGCCGGCCGTTGCGCAGCGGAACGACACCGGAGCGCGTCACCGTGCCCGCGAAGCAGGCCGACCGGCCGACCTCGAGCTTGTCGATCGGCACGATCGCGCGCCGATCCTCGTACGCGCGCGGCAGGAAGAACAGCAGATCCTCGACCGTCGCGATCTCCTTGCGCGCGAGCGCCTGCGCGGTCTTGGGACCCACACCCGGCACGCGCGAGGCGGGCGCTTCCAGCATGCGCGTGGAGAACTCGGGCGCGAGCAGCGGCGCCAGGCGCTTCGCGAGCGCGGCGATTCCGGCGAGATCGAGCTCCGGCCCGAGCCGCTCACAGGCTTCGCCCAGGCGCTTCTTCGCCTCGGGAGGGATCCACAGCGCAGCAGCGGCCTCGAGCGCGCTGCGCAGCGTCGGAACCAGGTCGTGCACGCGCGCGGCGGCGGCCTCGCCGCGCAGTGCGAACTCGAGCGGACCGCGGATCGCGGCGGCGGCCTCGCGGAAGCTCGTCATCGCGAAACGACCGTCATCGCCACACGTCCGCCCTCGCTGCGCCGCGCTCCGAGTCTACACGCGCCTCGAAATTTCACGCGCCTCGACGCTAAACGGTATGGAGGTCCTGCAGCGCGATCGGCTGCACCTCACCGGCTCGCAGCGCCCGGATCGCGAGGGCTGCGGCCCGCGCGCCAGCCAGCGTGGTGAAGTACGGGATGCCCGCTTCGAGCGCGGCGCGCCTCATCGAGGCCGAGTCGCGCACCGCGGCGGCGTCACCGATCCGTGTCGTCGCGATCACCAGACTCACCTCGCCCGCGGCGATCAGCGTACCCGTGTGCGGCTGTCCGTCGCGCACCTTGTGGATCGGCTGCACGTCGAGCCCGCGCTCGCGCATGTAGGCCGCCGTGCCGGCCGTCGCGACCAGCTTGAAGCCCTCTTCTTGAAGCATGCGCAGCGCGCCTGCGCCCGCTGCCTTGTCCTCGTCCCGCAGCGACACGAGCACGGTTCCGCGTGTGGGCAGATCCATGCCGGCGCCGCGCTGCGCCTTCGCGTAGGCGCGGCCGAACTCGCGGTCGATGCCCATCACCTCGCCGGTGCTCTTCATCTCGGGTCCGAGCAGCGTGTCGACGCCCGGGAATTTCACGAACGGGAACACCGCTTCCTTCACCGAGACGTGCGCGGGGATCACCTCGCTCGTGTAGCCGAGCTCGGCCAGCGACTTCCCGGCCATCACGCGCGCGGCGAGCTGCGCGATCGGCCGGCCGATCGCCTTCGACACGAACGGCACCGTGCGCGACGCGCGCGGATTCACCTCGAGCACGTACACGGTTTCGTCCGCGATCGCGAACTGCACGTTCATCAGACCCACCACGCCGAGCTCGAGCGCGAGCGCGCGCGTCGAGCGCTCGATCTCGTCGATCAGGTAGCGCGGCAGGCTGTAGGGCGGCAGCGAGCAGGCCGAGTCGCCGGAGTGGATGCCCGCCTCTTCGATGTGCTCCATGATGCCGGCGATCACCGCCTGCTTGCCGTCGCAGAGCGCGTCGACGTCGACCTCGATCGCATTCGCGAGGAAGCGATCGACCAGCACCGGGTGCTCCGGCGAGACCTGCACCGCCTCGCGCATGTAGGTCTCGAGCTCCGGCGTATCGTGCACGATCTGCATGGCGCGTCCGCCGAGCACGTACGACGGGCGCACGAGCACCGGGTAGCCGATCCGCTCCGCCAGCGTGCGCGCCGCTTCGACGCTGCGCGCGGTGCCGTTCTCGGTCTGACGCAAGCCGAGCTTGGTGAGCAGCGCGGAGAAGCGCTCGCGGTCTTCTGCGCGATCGATCGCGTCGGGCGTGGTGCCGATGATCGGCACACCCGCGCGCGCGAGCGGCACCGCCAGCCGCAGCGGCGTCTGGCCGCCGAACTGCACGATCACGCCCTGCGGCTTCTCGACCGCCACGATCGCGAGCACGTCTTCGAGCGTGAGCGGCTCGAAGTAGAGGCGATCGCTCGAGTCGTAGTCGGTG
Source organism: Deltaproteobacteria bacterium (assembly GCA_031396695.1). Taxonomy (GTDB): domain Bacteria; phylum Myxococcota_A; class UBA9160; order SZUA-336; family SZUA-336; genus VGRW01. The sequence goes on along the minus strand of JANNLG010000036.1, from coordinate 26,985 downwards.
GAGACGGTCTCCGGATTGCAGTTCACCATGATGGTCTCGTAGCCGTCCTTGGCCAAGCCCATCAACCCGTGCACGCAGCAGTAGTCGAACTCGATGCCCTGCCCGATCCGGTTCGGCCCGCCGCCGAGGATCATGATCTTCTTCTTGTCGGAGGGCCGCGCTTCGCACTCCTGGTCGTAGGTGGAGTACATGTACGGTGTGTTCGCCTCGAACTCCGCGCCGCAGGTGTCCACGCGTTTGTAGACCGGCACGATGCCCGCGCGCAGCCGCTCTTCGCGGATCGCGTCCTCGGTCGTGCCCGCGAGCTTCGCGAGCCGCCGGTCCGAGAAGCCGGCGCGTTTCGCGCGCGCGAGATCGCGCGTCGCCGGCACTTTGAACCGCGCTTCCTCGGCGATGATCTCGCTCACGTGCCACAGGAACCACGGGTCGATCGAGGTCGACGCGTTCACCTGCGCGAGCGTGCGACCGCGCCGGAACGCCTCGCCGACGGCCCAGAGGCGGTTCGGTCCCGGCTCGCACAGCAGCTTCTCGAGCGCGGCTTCGTCGGCGCTGACCTCTTCGAAGCCGTAGCGATCGGTCTCGAGCGAGCGGATGCCCTTTTGCAGCGATTCGCGGAAGGTGCGACCGATCGCCATCACCTCGCCGACCGACTTCATCTGCACGCCCAGCCGCGTATCGGCCTGCGGGAATTTCTCGAACGTGAAGCGCGGGATCTTGGTGACGACGTAGTCGATCGTCGGCTCGAAGCTCGCGGGCGTCGAGCGCGTGATGTCGTTCGGGATCTCGTCGAGCGTGTAGCCGATCGCGAGCTTGGCGGCGATCTTCGCGATCGGGAAGCCGGTCGCCTTGCTGGCGAGCGCGGAGCTGCGCGAGACGCGCGGATTCATCTCGATCACGGTCATGTCGCCGTTCGCGGGGTTGACCGCGAACTGGATGTTCGAGCCGCCGGTCTCGACGCCGATCTTGCGAATGATCGCGATCGCGGCGTCGCGCATGCGCTGATATTCCTTGTCGGTCAGCGTCTGCGCGGGTGCGACGGTGATCGAGTCGCCCGTGTGCACGCCCATCGGGTCGAAGTTCTCGATCGAGCAGATGATCACGACGTTGTCGGCCTTGTCGCGCATCACCTCGAGCTCGAACTCCTTCCAGCCGAGCACGGACTCTTCCACCAGAACTTCACCTCGGGGCGACAAGTGCAGGCCCCAGGCCAGCTTCTCCTCGAACTCCTCGGGGGTCTGTGCGATCGAGCCGCCGGAGCCGCCGAGCGTGAAGCTGGGCCGGATGATCGCAGGCAGGCCGATCTCTTCGAGCACGCTCTTGGCTTGCTCGATCTCGGTCACGTACACCGAGCGCGGCGTGCGCAGCCCGATCTCCGTCATCGCTTGTCGAAATTTCGAGCGGTCCTCGGCCATCAGGATCGACGGCAGCTGCGCGCCGATCAGGCGGATGCCGAGCCGCTCGAGCACGCCGCTCTCGGCGAGCGCGATCGCGACGTTCAGCGCCGTCTGCCCGCCGAGCGTCGGCAGCACCGCGTCGGGCCGCTCGATTTCGAGGATACGCGCGACGGTGTCGGGCGTGATCGGCTCGACGTAGGTTCGCGAAGCGAATTCGGGATCGGTCATGATCGTGGCGGGGTTCGAGTTCACCAGCACGACCTCGATGCCTTCCTCGGTGAGCGCCTTGCACGCCTGCGTGCCCGAGTAGTCGAACTCGCAGCCCTGCCCGATCACGATCGGACCCGCGCCGATCAGGAGCACTTTGCGAAGCGACGGATCCTTAGGCATGCGTGGACTCCACGAGCGCTCGGAAGCGACGGAACAGGTAGGCGGTGTCGTGCGGTCCCGGCGACGCCTCCGGGTGGTACTGAACCGAGAAGAGCGGCAACGTGCGGTGGCGCAGACCCTCGACCGTGCCGTCGTTCAGATTCACGTGCGTGACTTCGACGTCTCCGGCTTTCGCGAGCGCCGCGGCGTCGACGGCGAAGCCGTGATTCTCGGACGCGATCATCACGCGGCGGGTCTGCTCGTCGCGCGCGGGTTGGTTCGCGCCGTGGTGCCCGAAGCGCAGCTTGCGCGTGCTGCCGCCGAGCGCGAGGCCGAGGATCTGGTGACCGAGGCAGATGCCGAAGATCGGCACGCGCGCGGCGACCAGTTCACGCACGATCGGAATCGCGTACGTGACCGCTGCCGGATCGCCCGGGCCGTTGGACAGGAACACGCCGTCCGGCTTGCGCGCGAGCACGGCCTTGGCCGGCGTGTCGGCCGGTACCACCGTCACGTCGAAGCCCGCGTTCACGAGCTCGTGCAGGATGTTCCGCTTGATGCCGTAGTCGTACGCGACCGCGCGGTAGCGCTTGCCCTGCACGGGCGGTTCGAGCGACCACGGCGTGCCCTCGCGGAACTCGTACGGCTCCTTGCACGTGACCGCGTCGACCAGGTTCAAGCCCGCCATCGACGGCAGCGCCGCCGCGCGCCGGCGCAGCGTCGCGATGTCGAACGGCGCCTGCGCGACCAGTCCGTTCATCGCGCCCGATTTGCTCAAGCGCCGCACCAGCGCGCGCGTGTCGATGCCGGAGATCCCGGGGACGTTGTGGCGCACCAGGAACTGCTGCAGCGACTCGCGGCTGCGCCAGTTCGACGGGAAGTCGACGTGGTCGCGCACGACGAAGCCGGACAGGAACACGCCCCGGCTCTCGTCGTCTTCCGGGTTGCAGCCGGTGTTGCCGATCTCGGGATAGGTCATGCACACGATCTGTCCGGAGTAGGACGGATCGGTGAGGATCTCCTGGTAGCCGGTCATGCCGGTGTGGAACACCACCTCTCCGGCGCCCTCGACGCGTGCGCCGAAGGCGGTGCCTCGATACACGGTCCCGTCCGAGAGCACGAGCACCGCTTCGTCGGTCGGAGCACTCATCGCATCCACTCCTCGTCCAGCGCGAAGGCCAGGCGGCCGCCGACCCAGGTTCGCAGTGCGCGACCGCGCAGCTCACGACCCAGGAAGGCGGAATTCTTCGAGCGCGACTCCAGAGCCGCAACTTCGACCTTGAACGCGCGCTCCGGGTCGATCAAAACCAGGTCCGCGGGCGCGCCCGGCTCGAGCGTGCCGCCGCTCATGCTGAAGGCGCGCGCGGGCCGCGTGGACATTCGGTCGACCAGAGCCAGCGGCGAGATCAGCTCCTCGCGCACCAGCTCGAGGCCCACGGCCAACGCGGTCTCGAGCCCGACGACACCGAACGGTGCCGCCGTGAACTCCACGTCCTTCTCGTAGTGCGCGTGCGGCGCGTGGTCGGTGGCGATGCAGTCGAGCGTGCCGTCGGCGAGTCCGGCGCGCAGCGCCTCACGATCGCGCGCGGAGCGCAGCGGCGGCGCCATCTTCTTGTTCGTGTCGTAGCAGCGGATCTCCTCGTCGGTCAGCAGAAGATGGTGCGGCGTGACTTCGGCGGTCACGCGCACGCCCGCGGCCTTGGCTTCGCGGATCAGCTCGACCGAGCGCGCGGCCGAGACGTGCGCCACGTGCAGGTGCGCGCCGGTCAGCCGCGCGAGCTCGAGGTCGCGCGCGACCATCACCGTCTCGGCTTCGCCCGGCGAGCTCGGCAGCCCGCAGCACGTGGCGTGCGAGCCCTCGTGGACCACGCCCGAGCCGCGCAGGTTCAGGTCCTCGCAGTGCGCGATCACCGGCCGGCCGATGCCGCGCGCGTACTCGAGCACTCGCCGCATCACGGCCGCGTCCATGATCACCGAGCCGTCATCGGAGAACGCGACCGCGCCCGCGTTCGCAAGGCTCGCCATCTCGCTCATGATCTCGCCCCGCAGGCCTTGGGTCGCGGCGGCGATCACGCGCACGCGGACGTTGCCGAATTCGCGCGCGCGCCGCTGGATGTACTCGGTCACCGCCGGGCTGTCGTTCACGGGGTCGGTGTTCGCCATGCAGCACACGAGTGTGTAGCCCCCGGCGGCGGCGGCCTTGGTGCCCGTCTCGATGTCTTCCTTGTATTCCTGGCCAGGCTCGCGCAAGTGGGTGTGCAGGTCGACGAGACCGGGCGCGAGCCAGAGCCCGTTCGCCTCGAGCACCTCGTCCGGAACGGCCGCGTCTTCGCGGCCCACCGACGTGATCAGGCCATCGACGACGTCGACGAAGCCCGACTCGTCGCGGCCGCTTGCGGGATCGAGCAGGCGCGCGTTCGCGATGCGCAGCCGGCTCACGCGCCACCCCCGGTCAGCAAGTAGAGCACCGCCATGCGCACGGCCACGCCGTTGGTGACCTGGTCGAGAATGCGCGACGGCTCGGCGTCGGCGATATCGCTCGCGATCTCGACGCCGCGGTTGATCGGCCCGGGATGGAGCACGATCGCGTCCGGCTTCGCCAGCGCGAGCGTACGCGCGTTCAGCCCGAAGGTGCCCGCGTACTCGCGGACCGACGGGAACAAAGCGCCGGCGAGCCGTTCCTGCTGGATGCGCAGCATGACGACCACATCGGCGCCCGGCAGCGCCTCCTGCATCGAGAAGCACGGCTTCACGCCCAGCGCCTCGATGCCGGCCGGCATCATGGTGGGGGGCGCGGCCACCCTCACCTCGGCGCCGAGCTTGGTGAAGCAGTAGATGTCGGAGCGCGCGACGCGGCTGTGCGAGATGTCGCCCACGATCGCCACGACGCGGCCCTCGAGCGAGCCGAGCGATTGGCGCAGCGTGAAGGCGTCGAGCAGCGCCTGCGTCGGGTGCTCGTGACAGCCGTCGCCTGCGTTCACGACCGGCACGCGCACGCGCTCGGCGAGCATGTGCGGCACGCCTGCGACGGAGTCGCGCACCACCAGCACGTCCGCGCTCATGGCCGCCAGGTTGCGCGCCATGTCGGCGAGCGTCTCGGCCTTCGACAGGCTCGATCCTGCGCGCGTGACGTTGATCGCGTCGGCGGAGAGCCGCTTGGCGGCGATCTCGAACGAGACGCGCGTGCGCGTCGACGACTCCAGGAACACGTTGATCACCGTCCGCCCGCGCAGCGTGGGCACGCGCTTGATCTCGCGCTGCGAGATCTCGAGCATCGCCTCGGACGTCTCGAGCACGCGCTCGATCTCGTCGCGGGTCATGTGCTCGATGCCCAGCAGGTGTCTCATACGATCACCACCTCGAGCTCGCCATCCGCCCGCTTGCGCAGCACGACGCGTTCCGCGCGCGCGGTCGGAATGTTCTTGCCCACGAAGTCGACCTTGATCGGCAGCTCGCGGTGTCCGCGGTCGACCAGCGTCGCCACTTGGATCGAAGCGGGTCGGCCGAAGTCGAGCACCGCATCCATGGCCGCCCGGATCGTGCGGCCGGTGAACATGACGTCGTCGACCAGCACCACGCGCTTGCCGTCGACCGAGAAGGGCATGCGCGTCGGGCGCGGCATCGGCCGCACGCCGCGCGCGACCACGTCGTCGCGATAGAGCGTGATGTCGAGAGCGCCGAGCGGGATGGTCTGCTTGGAGAGCTGCTCGAGTTGCGCGCTGACGAGCTTCGCGACCGGCTCACCGCCGCGCACGATCGCGACGATCACCAGATCGGAGACGTCGGCTTCACGCTCGAGGATCTCGTGGGCGATCCGTGTGGTGGCGCGCTGGATCCCGGCGGCGTCGAGGACGACTCGGCCTTGCGCGAGCTCTCGCTCGCTTTCGCGGTCGACCGCGCGCGCAGGTTGTACAGGCTGGCCGGGGTTGCTCATGCGCACCTTTGCCCACCTCTCGGGATGGGATTAAAAGGAGACGGGGCGGAGCCTATCCGAGGGTCTCTCGGGCGTCAATCCGCCCGACCGCCGACGGAGCGGCCGATGCGCCCCCAGCGGATTTCCTCGACCTGGAACGTCACCACGCGCCAGACCGTGAAGAACAGGTCGCCGATAAAGCTGCGCGGCGCCTGATCCGCGGACGCCACCAGCCACGACCAGTGGATCATGAAGGCCTTGCCCTTGAGCTGGTCGGGCGAGACGAACGGGTTCTCCCACAGGCGGCTGTCGCGCGAGTTGTCGCGGTTGTCGCCCATCATGAAATAGCGGTCTTCGGGCACGACCCACGGGCCGCGTCGATCGGCGGGCCCTGCGGTCCCTCCGCGCGCCTGCAGAGTCGTGTACTCGAGCCCTTCCGGGTTGCGCTCGAGGTAGCGCTGGGCGGCGCCCGGCGCGCCGGGTTCGTTGGGCGGGAACCGGTACTCGCCCTCGTCGATGCGGTCGACTACCTGACCGTTCAGCCACAGCCGTCGGTCGATGATCTGGATGCGGTCGCCGGGCAGTCCGATCACGCGCTTGATGTAGTCCTGGCTTGGATCGTCGGGCCAGCGGAACACGACCACGTCGCCTCGCGCCGGCGCGCTCTCGCCGAACAAGAGCGTGCCCGTGATCGGCAGACGAACGCCGTAGGAGAACTTGTTCACCAGCACGTAGTCTCCGACCAGGAGCGTCGGAATCATGGAGCCGGAGGGGATCTTGAACGGCTCGACCACGAACGAGCGGATCGCGAGCGCGATCAGCGCCGCCCAGAACACCGCGCGCAGGGTTTCGAAGCGCGGCTTCGCCGCGGCGTTCTCGTCCTTGGCGGTCGCGTCGGCCTTCGCCATCGTCGAGTCGCCTACTCGTCGCTCGACAGGACAGCCAGGAAGGCTGCCTGCGGGATCTCGACGCGGCCGATCTGCTTCATGCGCTTCTTGCCTTCCTTCTGCTTCTCGAGCAGCTTTTTCTTGCGCGTGATGTCGCCGCCGTAACACTTGGCGGTGACGTTCTTGCGCAGCGCCTTCACGCTGACGCGCGCCACGATCTTGGTGCCGATCGCGGCCTGCAGCGCGACCTCGTACTGCTGCCGCGGAATGTGCTTCTTCATCTTGGCGATCAGCGCGAGACCCCGGTGGTAGGCGGAGTCGCGGTGCACGATTACCGACAGCGCGTCCACCGGGTCAGCGTTCACCAGCACGTCCACCTTCACGAGCGCCTCGGGCGCGAAGCCGATCAGATCGTAGTTCATCGAGGCGTAGCCGCGGCTGACGGATTTGAGCCGGTCGTAGAAGTCGACCGCCACCTCGGCCAGCGGCAGGTCGTAGCGCAGCACCGCGCGCCGGTCGCTGTGCACGATCAGGTCGCGCTGCAGACCGCGGCGCTCCTCGCACAGTGCCAGCACCGGTCCGAGATACGGCGTCGGCAAGTGGATCTGCGCGAGGATGCGCGGCTCGAGGATCTCTTCGATCTCGTTCGCATCGGGCAGGTCGCTCGGGCGGAGCAGCTCGATCTCCGAACCGTCGGTGCGCTTGACGCGATACACGACGGTCGGCGCGGTGATGATCAGGTCGAGCCCGAACTCGCGCTCGAGCCGCTCCTGCGCGATCTCCATGTGCAAGAGGCCCAGGTAGCCGCAGCGGAACCCGAAACCGAGCGCGCCGCTGGTCTCGGGCTCGGAGGTCATCGAGGAGTCGTTGAGCTGCAGCTTCTCGAGCGCGCCGCGCAGCGCCTCGTAGCTGCCCGTGTCGGCCGGGTACAGGCCGCTCCAGACCATCGGCTGCATCGGCTTGAAGCCGGGCAGCGGGGCGGTCGCGGGTCGCGCGGCATCGGTCAGCGTGTCGCCGATCCGCACGGCCTTGGGATCGCGGATGCTGGCCGCGACCACGCACACTTCGCCGACGCCGATCGTCTCGATCGGGTTCACGCGCAGCTGGGGGACACCGAGCAGCGTCACGTCATGGTCGCGTCCGCTCGAGAGCAATCGGATGCGCGAGCGTTTGGCGAGCTTGCCGTCGACCACGCGCACGAGCATGGTCGCGCCCAGGAACGGGTCGTACCAGCTGTCGAAGATCAGGCCGCGCAGAGGCGCTTCGGGGTCGCCCTTCGGGGGCGGGATCTTGGCGACGATCGCTTCCAGGATCGCGGACACGCCCTGCCCGGTCTTGGCCGAGACCGCGAGCGCCTCATCGGCCGGGATGCCCACGATGTCCTCGATCTCGCGCACGGCGCGCGCGAGGTCGGCGTTGGGCAGATCGATCTTGTTGATCACCGGGATGATCTCGAGCCCGGCCGCGACCGCGAGCTCGGCATTCGCGACGGTCTGCGCCTCGACGCCCTGCGCGGCGTCGACGATCAAGAGCGCCCCTTCGCAGGCCGCCAGCGAGCGCGACACTTCATAGTGGAAGTCGACGTGGCCGGGCGTGTCGATCAGGTTCAGGATGTACTGCTCGCCATCGGCGGCGCGATAGCTCATGCGCACGGTCTGCGCCTTGATGGTGATGCCGCGCTCGCGCTCGAGCTCCATGCTGTCGGTCATCTGGTCGGTGCGATCGCGCAGCGCGACCGTCTCGGTCAGCTCGAGCAGGCGATCCGCGAGCGTCGACTTGCCGTGGTCGATGTGCGCGATGATCGCGAAGTTGCGGATTCTTTGGGGATCGATGCTCACGTCTTCAAACGCGCGAGCTCGGACTTGAAGTACGGCAGCATCTCGCGCAGCCCCTCGTCCGGCGTCACCTGCGGCTGCCAGCCGAGCACGCGCTTCGCGAGCGTGATGTCGGGCCGCCGCACCTTCGGATCGTCGGGCGGCAAGTCGCTGTGCACCACGTTGCAGCGCACGCCGACGATCGCAGCGATGCGTTGCGCGACTTCCAGCACGGTCATCTCTTCCGGGTTTCCGATGTTAACGGGCCCGACGTAGTCGCAGGCCAGCAGTCGCACGATGCCTTCGACCAGATCCGACACGTAGTTGATACTGCGCGTCTGCTGTCCGTCGCCGAACACGGTCAGGTCCTCGCCGCGCAACGCTTGCGTGAAAAAGGCGGGGATCATGCGGCCGTCGTCGGGGCGCATGCCCGGTCCGTAGGTGTTGAAGATGCGCACGATGCGGACCTGCACGCCGTGGTAGCGGTGGTACGCCATCGACATCGCCTCGGCGAATCGCTTCGCCTCGTCGTAGACACCGCGGATGCCGACCGGGTTCACGTTGCCCCAGTAGGTCTCGGGCTGCGGATTGACCTCGGGGTCGCCGTAACACTCCGAAGTGGAGGCCAGTAGGAATCGCGCGCCCTTTTCCTTCGCGACACCGAGCGCGTTGTGCGTGCCGAGCGCGCCTACCTTCAGGATCTGGATCGGCAAGCGCTCGAAGTCGACCGGGCTCGCCGGCGAAGCGAAATGCAGCACCGCGTCGAGCGGCCCGGGCACGTGGATGAAATTGGTGACGTCGTGCTTCACGTAGCGGAAGCGGTCGTGGCCGAACAGATCCTCGATGTTCTGCAGCCGACCGGTGAGCAAGTTGTCCATGCACACCACTTCCCAGCCGTCGGCCAGGAAACGCCGGCACAGGTGCGAGCCGATGAAGCCCGAGCCTCCGAGAATCAGCGCCCTACGCATCGCGTCCCTCCCGCTCCGCATCCAGATATCCGTCGAGGGCCTCGCGCCAGTGCGGCAAAACGAGACCCAGCCCTCGCGCGCGATCCAGTCCCAGCACCCCGTAGGCCGGCCGGGTGGCCGGACGCGGCATCTCGCGTGTCGGGATCGCGCGCACGTCGACGCGCGGGCACAGGCCCCGACGCGCGCCCTCGATCACGATCTCGCGAGCGAAGTCGAACCAGGACGCCGTTCCCTCGCACGCGAGGTGGAGCGTTCCCCGCGCTCCGACCTCGACCGAGCGGAAGATCGCGCGTGCGAGCGCGCTCGTCCACGTCGGCCGGCCGAGCTGGTCCTCGACCACACGCAGCGGTTCGCCCTGCCCCGCCGCGCGCAGGATGGTGCGCACGAAGTTCGGGCCCGGACCGAACACCCACTGCGTGCGCGCGATCAGGTGCGCGCCGCCGGCTTCGGCGACCGCGCGCTCGCCCGCGAGCTTGCTCCGGCCGTAGGCGGTGACCGGCGCGACGGGCCCGTCTTCCGGGAGCGGCGTGCAGGCTCGGCCGTCAAATACGTAGTCGGTCGAGATGTGGACGAGCAGCGGTCCGCCGGCGCAGGCCGCGGCCAGCACCGCGGGTCCGCGCGCATTGCCGCGCTCGGCGAGGGCGGCCTCGCTCTCGCAGCGATCGACGGCCGTGAACGCCGCGCAGTTCAGCACCACGTCGGGGCGCACGCGCTCGAGCGCGGCTTTCACGGCGTCGGGCTCGGCGATGTCGAGCTCGGCGTGATTCACGCCGTACGCGCGAACTCCGTGCGCGCTCGCCAGCGCAAGCGCAGCACGGCCGAGCTGACCGCCCGCCCCCGTCACCAGCCAGCGCGTTTCGGACGAACCTGCCGGCTGCGGACTCTCGCCCGCGGCACTCACTCGGACGTCGCCCAAGTGTCGAAGCCGAAGCCGCGCAGACGCGTGGCGAGCTCGCTCGCGCTCTCACCGGTGGCCGGACGGATGCGCACGCGGAAGCGCCCGTTGGTCGCGGCCGGCTGGCTCACGTAGGCAGCGAAGCCGCTCTCCGCGAGCTTGCGCACGAGATCGTCGGCCGGCTTGCGCTCGACGTAGGACGCGACCTGTACGACCGCGCCGTGCGTAGGCGCCACGGCCGCGGGCTTCTCCACCGGTGAGGGAGCAGCGTCGGGCCCGGCGACCGAACCGGCTGGCGGCGCCGCGGCGACCTGCGGAGCGGGCTCGAGCTCGGCGGGCGGCACCAGCGGCGGAGGAGGCTCGGCTTCGACCTCCGGTTTCGCGGTTGCCGGGTTCGCGCGCGCGGATTTCGGTGCGCGCCCCTCCTGCAGATCGCCGAAGCGCTCGAGCGGAGCCGACTCGGGCGCGGACTTCGGCTTGTCCTGCTCGGGCACCGCGACGTCGACGGTCTCGACCGGACCGCGCAGGCGTTCGAGCACGAGCCTCGGAGTCTCCGATAGCGAGCCGATCACGATCCCGAGACAGGCGCCGAGCGCCACCAGCCCCGCGCCGTAGACCAGCCGCAGAATCGATGCGCCGCGCGGCGGCCGGGAATCTCTGCGCTCGTCGGGCTGCTTCGCCATGCCTACATCCTTTCCGGTGCGCCGATGCCGAGCAGCGCCAGGCCGCTCGCGAGCGCGATGCGCACGGCCGTCACCAGCGCAAGCCGCGCCGCCGAGAGCTCGCGATCCTCCGACACCACGCGGTGGCGCTTTCCGTCCGAGACGTACGCGTTGAATGCGTTCGCGAGCTCGAGCAGGAAGCGCGAGATCTCCTGCGGCTCGCGCGCGTCCGCGGCGTGCAGAACCGTGTCGGGCCAGCGGCCCACGAGCTTGGCCAGCTCGATCTCGTCGGGCAACACCAGACGGTGGAGCGGAAGACCGCCCGGATCGCTCGCGAGCTCGATCCCGTCGTCCGCCGCCTTCCGCGCGATGCTGCACAGACGCGCGTGCGCGTACTGGATCTTGTAGACCGGGTTGCGGTCGGAGCGCTCCTCGGCCAGGTCGAGGTCGAAGTCGAGGTGCGTGTCGGCGCGCCGCTCGGCCATGAAGTAGCGGAACACGTCGCAGCCGACCTTGCCGAGCACCTCGTCGACGGTGACGAACGACGCTTTGCGCGTCGACATCTTCACCAGCTCCCCGCCGCGACGCAGGTTCACCCACTGGTACATCACGAGCTCGACCCGTCCCGCCTCGCAGCCGAGCGCCTCGATCGCCGCCTTCACGTACGGAAATTGCGCGATGTGATCCGGGCCGAGCACGTCGATGACCCGATCGAGGCCGCGCTGCAGGGTTTCGCGATGGTAGGCGACGTCGGGCAACAGATAGGTCGCCTCGCCGGTCGACTTCACCAGCACGCGATCGCGCTCGAGCCCGAAGCCGGTCGAGCGCAGCCAGGTCGCGCCGTCCTGTTCGAAGACGAGCCCCTTCGCGCGCAGATCCGAGAGCGTCGCATCGACGAGCTTGCGCTCGTAGAGCGTGTGCTCGTTGAAGTAGGCGTCGAAGCGGACGCCGAGAGCGCGCAGCGTGCCCTCGATGTCGGCGAAGATCGCCTCGACCGCGCGCGCTTTGAAATCCGACTCGGGGGCGTCGCGAAAACCCTCGCCGACCTGCTCGACCAGCGCGCGTGCGATCTCGACCAGGTACTCGCCTTGGTAGCCCTCTTCGGGAAGCTCCGCGGCATCGCCGAGCAGCTGCAGATAACGTGCGCGCAGCGACTGCGCGAGCACGCGCATCTGCCGGCCCGCGTCGTTGAAGTAGTACTCGCGCGTGACCTTGTAGCCGGTCGCTTCGAGCAGGCGCGCGATACAGTCACCGAGCACCGCATTGCGGCCGTGACCGATCGTGAGCGGGCCGGTGGGATTGGCCGAGACGAACTCGACCATCACGTGCTTTCCCTGCCCCGCGTCGCCGCGGCCGAAGGCCGCGCCGTCGCGCAGCACGCGCGCGATCACGCCATGCCAGCGCGCGCGCGCCAGGAAGAAATTCAGGAAGCCGGGACCGGCGATCTCGGTGCGCTCGAGCACGCCGGACTCGTCGAGGAGCGCGGCTTGGAGCCACTCCGCAACGGTGCGGGGCGATCGGCGCAGCGGCTTCGCCAGCACGAGCGCCGCGTTGGAGGCGAAATCGCCGTGCTCGATGGACTTGCCCGGCACGACCGAGAGCTGTTCGACCAGCGTCAGCAACTCCGGGGCGTGCTCGCGCATCACCCGCGCCGCCGCCGCTTCCAGGACCTTCTGGACCTGATCACGCATGGCTCGTTCCGGTAGCTCGCCGCCCGAGGGCGGTCAATCGAGAATCCGCTCGGAGGGAGCGGGCGAGCGAGGCAGCCGGACGACGATCTCGCCGGGCCGAGCCATGCCCAGGGATTCGCGCGCGACCGTCTCGATCTCGAACGGATCGGAGCGCAGGCGTTCGGCACGAAGCAAGAGCTCCGCGCGCTCCTCCCGGAGCCGGTCGAGCCGGACGTCCGCCGCGCCGAGCTCACCCTCCAGGTGGAAGATCGCGCGCAGTCCGTTGTCCGCGTCGTAGAACAGCGCGCCCGCGGCGCCGAGCAGCGCTGCCAGCGGTCCTACCCAGAAGACCGCCCGGAGCGGCGCATGGTTTTCGACTTCCCGCGCGTCAGAAGCCACCGTACCCCCCCTCCGTACCGGCGCGAAGCCCCGCTTCGAGCGCCTTTCGGATCGCACGAGCATAGCGCGGGTCGTCCCAATCCTGAGGGCCTACGAAGCGTTCCAGCACTCGACCCTGGCGGTCGACCAGGAACGTCTCGGGCACGCCCGACACGCGATAGGCGCCATACACACGCTTGTGGGTATCGCGCGGGATCGGAAACGTCAGCTCGAACTCGGCGGTGAAGGCCTCGACCGCCGGATCGTCTTCGGGCGCGTCGATGGAGATGCCGAGCACGTCGAAGCCCTCCGCGTGCAGCGTGCGGTACAGGCGTTCGAGCGACGGCGCCTCCTGGCGGCAGGGTGCGCACCAGGTGGCCCAGAAGTTCACAAACACCACGCGGCCGCGCAGGGCGGCCAGCGAGACCTCGGCGCCGCCAGCGACCGGCAGCGAGAAATCGGGGGCCACGGTACCGGAGCGCAGCGCGGGTCCCGAGGGCTCTCGGACGAAGACGAAGGCGGCGACACCCGCCGCGAACAGTGCGACGGCGACGAGCAGAGAGAGGACGCCCGGGCGCTGCTCGCTCAAGTGCTGGCGTTGGCCTCCGCGCCGCTCGACTTCTGCATGTCGACCAGCTGGATCAGCGACATCTCGGCGTTGTCACCGTGGCGTGTACCCAGCTTGAAGATCCGCGTGTATCCGCCCGGGCGCGCGCCGTAGCGCGGACCGAGTTGGTCGAAGAGCTTCTTGGCGACCGTCTTGCTTCGGATCGTCTCGAGCGCCCGCCTGCGCGAGGCGAGCGTGCCCTTCTTGCCGAGCGTGATCATGCGCTCGGCGAGGCGGCGCACTTCCTTCGCCTTGGCCGTGGTGGTGCGGACCTCTTCGTGCTCGAGCAGCGAAGTGACGAGGTTCCGCAACATCGCACGGCGGTGCGACGGGTTGCGCGAGAGCTTTCTGTTGGCGTTGCGATGGCGCATGGTGGCCTCTCAGGCTTGGGCGTCCTCGCGCATACGGTCGAGTTCCTTGCGCGCGGGGAAGTTGTCGAGCCTCATCCCGAACTCCAGTCCGAGCCCGGCGAGGATCTCCTTGATCTCGTTCAGCGACTTGCGGCCGAAGTTCTTGGTCTTCAGCATCTCCGACTCGCTGCGCTGTACGAGCTCGCCGATGAACTTGATGTCGGCGTTCTGCAGGCAGTTGGCGGAGCGGACCGAAAGCTCCAGCTCATCGACCGGCCGGTACAGGATCTCGTTCGGCGCCATGATCGGCGCGGGGCCGGCCGCCGGGTACTCGGCCTGCTCTTCGAAGTTGATGAAGATCGAGAGCTGGTCCTTGAGGATCTTGGCCGAGAACGCGAGCGCGTCGCTCGGGCTCACCGAGCCGTCGGTCCAGATCTCGAGCACGAGCCGATCGTAGTCCGTCTCGCGGCCGATGCGCGCGTTGGTGACCGTGTAGTTCACCTTGCGCACGGGCGAGAAGATCGAGTCGATCGGGATGGTGCCGATCGGCTGGTCTTCCTTGGCGTTCTTCTCCGCCAGCACGAAGCCCTTGCCGACCTCGACGGTCGCGGTGAGCGAGAGCTCCGCGTCCTGCGACAGCGTCGCCACGTGGTGTTGCGGCTCGAGGATCTCGACGGTCGTATCGGGCGATACGAAATCGGCCGCGGTGACCGGTCCCGCACCCGATTTCTTGATCTGGATCTGCTTGGGACCCAGCGAGTTCGCCCGCAGCCGGACTTCCTTCAAGTTCAGGATCACGTCCGTCACGTCCTCGAGGACGCCCGGGATCGTGCTGAACTCGTGCTGCACGCCCTCGATTCGCACCGAGGTGATCGCGGCGCCCTGCAGCGACGAGAGCAGCACGCGGCGCAATGAGTTTCCGAGCGTGAGACCGAAGCCCCGCTCCAGCGGCGCGCACTCGAAACGCCCGTAGGTCGACGAGAGGTTGTCCTCGACGTCGATCCGCCGCGGGCGAATGAGCGTCTGCCAGTTTCGGACCATGAGTTCGACGTTCATTACGTCTCCTCTGCTTCGTTGCCGGGTCAGAGCTCTGCTAGCGGGAGTAGAGCTCGATGATGAGCTGTTCCTGGATCGGGAGCGTGATCTCGTCGCGAACCGGATCGGCGAGGATCGTACCCTGCTTCTCCGCCTTGTCGACCGAGAGCCAGCTCGGGATGCTGCGGGTCTCGAGCGCGGCGAGCGCGCCCTCGATGCGCGCGGCCTTCTGACCGCGCGCCGTGAGCTCGATCTTGTCGCCCTTGCGCACGCGATAGGACGGGATGTCCACGCGCTTGCCGTTCACCGCGAAGTGACCGTGCCGCACGAGCTGGCGCGCTTCGGTGCGCGCCGTGACGAAGCCGAGCCGGAAGATCACGTTGTCGAGCCGGCGCTCGAGCAGCGCCATCAGGTTCTCGCCCTTGACGCCCTTCATGCGCGAGGCTTCCGCGACCGTCTTGCGGAACTGCCGCTCGAGCAGGCCGTAGATGCGCCGCACCTTCTGCTTCTCGCGCAGCTGCAGGCCGTAGTCCGAGAACTTCGGGCGTCCCTGGCCGTGCTGGCCCGGCGGATAGTTGCGGCGCTCGATCGAGCACTTGTCCGTGAAGCAGCGGTCGCCCTTCAGGAAGAGCTTCATGCCCTCCCGGCGACACAACCTGCAGACCGAATCGTTGTAGCGAGCCAAGAAATCTCCTTAGGCGCGGCGCCGCTTCGGCGGGCGGCAACCGTTGTGCGGAATCGGCGTGACGTCGCGGATGTAGGTGACTTTGAAGCCGGCGGCCTGCAGTCCGCGCGCGGCGGGTTCGCGCCCCGCGCCGGGACCCTTCACGACCACGCCGATCTGGCGCACGCCGTGCTCCATCGCCTTCTTCGCCACATCCTCCGCGCAGATCTGCGCCGCATAGGGCGTCGACTTGCGCGAGCCCTTGAAGCCGACCATGCCCGCCGACGACGCGGCGATCGTGTTACCGGCCACGTCGGTGATCGTGATGACGGTGTTGTTGAACGTGGACAAGATGTGCGCGACGCCGGTCTGGATGTTCTTCCGGACCTTCTTCTTGACCTTCTTTGCCTTCGCTACGCCCATGAAGCGCTCACTTCTTGGTCGCCTGCTTCTTGCCGGCAACCGTCTTGCGTGGGCCCTTGCGGGTACGCGCGTTGGTGTGGGTGCGCTGTCCGCGCACCGGGAGTCCCTTGCGATGGCGGAAGCCGCGATAGCAGCCGATGTCCATCAGCATCTTGATGTTCTGCTGCACCTCGCGGCGCAGGTCACCCTCGACTTTGTATTGACCCTGGATGACGTCGCGCAGACGAACCACTTCGCTCTCGTCGAGATCGAAGGTCTTCGTCGTCGGGGAGACGCCCGCCTCGTCACAGATCCGGATCGCCGAGGCGTTCCCGATCCCGAAGATGTAGGTCAGAGCGATCCGCACCGCCTTCTCGCGCGGTAGATCGACTCCGGCGATTCTAGCCATTCGTTAGCCCTGCCTCTGCTTGTGCTTGGGGTTCTCGCAGATCACCCGGAGGACGCGCTTGCGCCGGATGAGTTTACACTTGACACACATTTTCTTGACGCTTGCGCGGACCTTCACGGCCTCTCTCCCTATTCCTAGTGCGTGCCCGGGACGCGAGTCAGAACCTCGGGTCCGTGCTCGGTGATCGCCACGGTGTGCTCGAAGTGCGACGAGCGCTTGCCGTCGGCCGTCAGGGCCGTCCAGCCGTCGTCGCCCATGCACACCTCGTAGGTTCCCACGTTCACCATCGGCTCGATCGCGAGCACCATGCCCTCGCGCAGCCGCTGACCCCGACCGGGGCGCCCGAAGTTGGGCAATTGCGGCGGTTCGTGCATGGCCCGGCCGATGCCGTGGCCGACGAAGTCCCGCACCACCGAGAAGCCGTCGCGCTCGACCGCCTCCTGAACCGCCGCGCCGACGTCACCGAGGCGCTTGCCCGGCGCCATCTGCTCGATGCCGGCGTTCAAGCTGTGGAGCGTGGTGGCCATCAGCCTGCGCGACACATCGTCGATCGCGCCGATCGCGACGGTCAGCGCGGCGTCGGCGTGGAAGCCGTCGCAGATCGCGCCGAAGTCGATCTTCAAGAGATCGCCCTCGACCAGCCGCCGGCCGCCGGGAATGCCGTGCACGATCTCCTCGTTCACCGACGCGCAGATCACGGCCGGAAACGGCGGGCTCTGGCCCGGCGAGTAGCCGAGGAACGACGACTCGAGTCGCCGCGTCTTGATCTCGGCCTGCGCCGCGCGATCGAGATCGGCGGTCGTCACACCCGGCTTCGCGAGGTCGGCGAGGCGGACGAGGATCTCGCCGACGTGGCGGCCGGCCTCGCGCATCTTGTCGAGCTCGCGTTTGGACTTCAGCTGGATCACGAAGCGGCTCCGAGCACGCCGAGCAGCCGTGCGGTCACGTCGTCCTGCGAGCCGACGCCGTCGATCGTGTGGAGCTGGTCGCGGTAGTGGTCGAGCACCGGCTGGGTGTCGCGCTTGTACACCTCGAGGCGCTTCTTGGCCGTCTCTTCCGTGTCGTCGGACCGGCCCTCTCCGCGCGCAAGAATGCGCTTGCGCAGCTCGTCGTCGGCGACGCGCAGCGCGAGCACCCGCGCGCGCGCGCGTCCGTACTCGACCAGGATCTTGTCGAGCGCCGCAGCCTGCTTCTGCGTGCGCGGGAAACCGTCGAGCACGAAGCCGGTCTTGCAGTCCGCGCGGCCGAGCCGCTCGCGCACTATCTCGATCACGACCTCGTCGGGAACCAGGTCCCCCTTGTCCATGATCGCCTTGGCCTTGTTGCCGATCGCCGAACCGCTCGCGACCGCTTCGCGCAGGATGTCGCCCGTGGAGATCTGCGGAATGCGGAACTTCTCGACCAGGCGCTTGGCCTGCGTCCCCTTTCCGGAGCCCGGCGGGCCCATCAGGATCAAGTTCAGCTCGCGGCTCATCGCCCGCCCCGTCCGCGCATGCGCGCGCCCTGGATGAACGAGTCGTAGTTGTGCGCGACCAGGTGCGCTTCGACCTGGCCGACCGTGTCCATGGCCACGCCGACGACGATCAGGAGCGCCGTGCCGCCGAAGATGAAGGGCACGGCGAACTCCGCCTGCAGCAGGTTCGGCAGCACGCAGACTGCGGCCAGGTAGATGGCGCCGACCAGCGTGATGCGGTTCATCACCTTCTGGATGTACTCGGCGGTGCGCTTGCCGGGGCGGATGCCGGGGATGTAGCCACCGTTCTTGCGCACGTTGTCGGCGATGTCGTCGGGGTTCAGCATCACCCCGGTGTAGAAGTAGGCGAAGAACACGATCAGGGCGACGTACACCAGGTTGTAGCCCCAGGTGCTGAAGCCGAGCCAATCGTTCGCGAAGTCCTCGAGACCGGGCGTGCCGCTCCACTGTGCGATCTGAAACGGCAGCACCAGCAGCGACGAGGCAAAGATCGGCGGGATCACGCCCGAGGTGTTCAGCCGCAGCGGAAAGTACGTCATGCCGCCGGCGAGCTGACGCTTGCCGACCACGCGGCGCGCGTACTGGATGGGAATGCGCCGCTGCGCGCGCTCGCAGTACACGATCACGCCCACGACCGCGACCATGAACGCGAACAGCAGAATCACCGAGATCGGCGCGAGCTGGTCCGTGCGCACCATGTCCCAGACGCGCGCCAGCGCGGAAGGAATGCTCGTGACGATGCCGGCGAAGATGACGAGCGAGATGCCGTTGCCGATGCCGCGCTCGTTGATCTGCTCGCCCAGCCACATGATGAACGAGGTGCCCGCGGTCAGCGTGATGACGGTGCTGAAGCGGAAAGCCCAACCCGGATCGAGCACGGTGTTCGCGCCGAGCGCACCGCCCTCGAGCGCGGTGGCCATCAGCATGCCCTGGATGAACGCGAGCACGACCGTGCCGTAGCGCGTCCAGCGCGTGATCACGCGCCGACCCTCTTCGCCTTCCTTCTTCAACTCCTCGAGCTTCGGGATGACCACGGTCAGGAGCTGCAGAATGATCGACGCGGAAACGTACGGCATGATGCCGAGCGAGAAGATGGAGAGCTGCTCGAAGGCGCCGCCCGTGAACAGGTTCAGGAGTCCGAACACCCCCCCTTCGCCGGATTGCTCGAAGTAGCGCCGGATCTCGATCGGATCGATGCCGGGCGTCGGCACGGCGCAGCCGATGCGATACACGGCGAGCATCCCGAACGTGAACAGGATGCGCCGGTTCAGCTCCGGTATGCGCGCGATGTTGCCGACGGCGCCGGGATTCACAGTGTCTGGATCTCCACGCTGCCGCCCGCCGCTTCGATCTTCTTGCGGGCGGAATCGGAGACCGCCGAGACGCGCACCTTGAGCGCGACCGATAGGTCTCCCGTGCCGAGCAGCTTGACCGGGGCGCCGACGTTGCGAATCAGCCCGACGCCCGCGAGCGCCGCGGCGTCGACGTCCGCGCCCGCCTTGAACAGCTTGAGCGCCTTCACGTTCACCACCTGGATGTGCTCGTCGAAGATGTTCGTGAAGCCGCGCTTGGGCATCCGCATCACGAGCGGAATCTGACCGCCTTCGCGGTGCGGCTTGTGCTTGCGGCCCGCGCGCGAGCCCGCGCCCTTCTGACCGCGGCCCGACGTCTTCGCGCTGCCGCTGCCGACGCCGCGCCCCACGCGCTTGCGCGGCTTGCGCGAGCCTTTGTTCGGTTTCAGCCGGCTGAGCATCACTCGCCCTCCACGCGCACGATGTGACGGACCTTGTTGATCATCCCGCGCACGGCCGGGGTGTCTTCGAGCTCGCGCACGGCATTGGGCTTGCCAAGGCCCAGGCCGCGCAGCGTCTGGTGCTGATCCGGCGCGTAGCCGATCGCGCTGCGCACCTGGCGCACGCGGAGGCGGCCGGCCGGCTTCGCTTTCTTCGTCGCCATGTCGCTCCCTAGCTCGCCGCCGCAGCGCCGAGCTCGGCGATGCGCTCCTCGCGCACGCGCAACTGCCGGAAGGCGTCGAGCGTCGCGCGAATGACGTTGTGATGTCGGTTCGTGCCCAGGCTCTTGGTCAGTACGTTCTGCACGCCCGCGGCCTCGCACAGCGCGCGCACCGCGCCGCCGGCGATCACGCCGGTTCCGCGCCGCGCGGGCCGAAGCACGACCATGCCCGCGCCGAATTCACCGGTGACCTCATGCGGAATCGTGCCGTCCAGCAGCGGCACACTGATCAGGTTCTTGCGCGCCTGCTCGATGCCCTTGCGGATCGCTTCGGGAACTTCGTTGGCCTTGCCGAGTCCGGAGCCCACCACGCCCTGCCCGTTGCCGAGCACGACCAGCGCGGTGAAGCCGAAGCGCCGCCCGCCCTTCACGACCTTCGCGACACGGTTGATGTCGACCACGCGCTCTTCGAGCTCGTAGTCGTTCGGATTCAGCCGTTCGCGTCGAAAACTCTGTCGCGCCATCGACCTTGTGCTCCTGTTAGAACGACAGCCCGGCTTCGCGAGCCGCGTCTGCGAGCGCTTTCACGCGTCCGGTGTAGACGAATCCGTTTCGGTTGAAGCTGACTTCGCGGATGTCGCGTTCTTGCGCGAGTTTCGCGATCGCCGTTCCAACTTTCTTGGCCGCGTCGACGTCCTTCGTCGACTCGAGACCGTCGCGCACGCCGGGTGACCGCGTGGAGACGCCCGTCAGCGTCTTGCCCGTGAGCGGGTCCGTGAGCTGCGCATAGATGTGCTTCGAGCTGCGATAGATGGTGAGCTGTGGCCGCTCGCTCGTGCGCAGCTGCTTGCGAACCTTCAGCTTGCGCCGCTCGAGGAGAGCCTTCCGGCGAGACACCTTCATGACCTTCCTCAGCCTCCCGAAGTTCCGGTCTTGCCGACCTTGCGGCGCACGACCTCGCCGGAGTAGCGGATGCCCTTGCCCTTGTACGGCTCGGGCTCGCGGACCTTGCGGATCTCCGCGGCGAACTGGCCGACCTTCTGCTTGTTCGCGCCGCGCACCACCAGCCGCGTCTGACTCTCGGCGACGACCTCGAGGTCGGCCGGGATCGGCATGGCGACGGGGTGCGAGAAACCGATCGTGAGCGTCAGCTTCTTGCCCGCGACCTCGGCTCGGTAGCCGATGCCGATGATGTCGAGCGCGCGCGAGAAGCCCTCCGTCACGCCCTTCACCATGTTCGCGAGCAGCGCGCGCATCAGGCCGTGCATGGCCTTGGCGCGCTTCAGGTCGCTGTCGCGCGTAACGCGCGCTTCGCCGCCGGCCACCTCGATCGTGCAATGCGGCGCGAGCGCCTCGACGAGCGTCCCCTTCGGGCCCTTCACGTGCACGCGCCCGTCCACGACCTTGATCTCGACGCCCGCGGCGACTTTGACGGGCAGTTTTCCGATCCTCGACATTGCTACCAGACCTTTGCGAGCAGCTCGCCACCGACGCCGGCATTACGCGCTTCGGTGTCGGTGAGGATGCCGCGCGGGGTGGAGAGGATGGCCATGCCCAGACCGCTGCGGATCTGCGGGATGCGCTTGGCGGTGACGTAGACACGGCGGCCGGGACTCGAGATGCGCTGGATGCCTTCAATCACCGGACGATCGTCGTCGCCGTAGCGGATCTCGACGCACAGCGTCGGCTTCGCGGCGTCCGGATCGTCCGAGTAGCCGGCGATGTAGCCGCGCTCGCGCAACACGCGGGCGACCTCCACCTTGAGCTTCGACTTGGGCATTTTCACGCGCATCAGGCGCGCGCTGCCGCCGTTGCGGATGCGCGTGAGCATGTCTGCAATGGGATCGCTGATCACGTCGTCATCCTCACCAGCTCGACTTCGTGATGCCGGGGATCTTGCCCTCGAGAGCCAGCTTTCGCAGACAGATCCGGCACAGGTCGAACTTTCGATAGTAGCCGCGCGCGCGGCCGCATCGGCCGCAGCGGTTGTAGTAGCGCGTTCGGAACTCGAGCTTGCCGGCGACGCGCGCCACGCGCAGCCTGAGTTGCTGATGCAGCTTCGATGTCTTGGCCATGGTCCCTTACGTCCTGAACGGCATGCCGAGGCCGGTGAGGAGCGCGAGGCCCTCCTCGTCGGTCGACGCCGTGGTCACGATCGTCACGTTCAAGCCCCGGATCTTCTCGACCTTGTCGTAGTCGACCTCGGGAAAGATGATCTGCTCGCGCAGACCCAGCGTGTAGTTGCCGCGGCCGTCGAAGGCGCGCGGCGAGACGCCGCGGAAGTCGCGCACGCGCGGCAGCGCGACGTTCACGAGCCGGTCGAGAAATTCCCACATGCGCGCGCGGCGCAGCGTGACGGTCACGCCGATCTTCTGATTCTCGCGCAGGCGGAAGTTCGCGATCGCCTTCTTGGCCTTCTGGATGATCGGCTTCTGACCGGTCATGCGCGCGATCTCGGCCGCCGCCGCGTCGAGCAGCTTCGGATTCTGCGTCGCTTCGCCGAGCCCGACGTTCAGCGTCACCTTCACGATGCGCGGAACCTGCATCGAGCTCTTGTACGAGAAACGCTTCTGCAGCTCCGGCGCGACCGCGGACTTGTAGACTTCCTGCAGCCGCGGCACGTAGTTCTCGATCACCGGCTCGGCCGGTGTCTCGGATTCCTGCGTCTTCTTCTTCGCCCTAGCCATCGATCGCCTCGTCGTGCTTCTTGCTCCAGCGCATTTTCTTGCCGCCCACCACGCGGAACGAAACCCGCGTCTTCTCGCCCTTGTGGACGAGCGCCACATTCGACACGTGGACCGACGCTTCCTTCTCGATGATCCCGCCCTGACGCGTGGTCGCGTTGGGCTTCTGGTGCTTCTTGACGATGTTCAAGCGCTCGACCATCACCCGCTCCCGTTCGGGAAACACGCGCAGCACCGTGCCGCGCTTGCCGCGGTCCTTGCCCACCGTCACTTCGACCATGTCGCCCTTCTTGATCCTGGCCGACATCAGAGCACCTCGGGCGCGAGCGAAATGATCTTCATGAAGCGCTTCGCGCGCAGCTCGCGCGCGACCGGGCCGAAGATGCGCGTCCCGATCGGCTCGCGGTTGTTGTCGACCAAGACGACGGAGTTGTCGTCGAAGCGGATGTAGGTGCCGTCCGAGCGGCCGATCTCTTTCCGCGTGCGGACGATCACCGCCTTGTGGAGCTGCTTCTTCTTCACGCGCGCGCCGGGCAGAGCTTCCTTCACCGACACCACGATGATGTCGCCGATCGAGGCGTAGCGGCGCTGCGAGCCGCCGAGCACCTTCACGCAGAAGACGCGGCGCGCACCCGAATTGTCGGCCACGTCCAGTACGGTCTGCATCTGGATCACGCCAGCTTCTCCTGGATGCGCCAACGCTTGCGGCGCGACAGCGGGCGCGACTCGATGATCCGCACCTTGTCACCGACCTTGCACGCGTTGGTCTCGTCGTGCGCCATGAAGCGCGTGCGCTTGCGCACGTACTTCTGATACGTGGGGTGGAGGACGGTGCGGCTCACTTCGACGATGACGGACTTGTCCATCTTGTCGGAGATCACCACGCCCTCCCGGATCTTGCGAAGACCCCGAGCGTTCATGCCTTCCCTTTCCGCTCGGCCGCGAGCGTGAGCGCGCGAGCGAGGTCGCGCCGCGCACGCCGCAAAACGGCCGTTTTATCGAGCTGCTGGGTCGCGTGCTTGATGCGCAGCTTGAAAAGCTGATCGCGCGACTCGTTGACGCGTTCTGCGAGCTCGGTGTCGCTGAGCTTGCGAAGATCGGCGGCCTTCATGCCTCGTTCCTCTCCAGGATGCGCGTGCGCACGCCGAGCTTGTGGGCGGCGAGCCGCAGCGCTTCGCGCGCGATTTCGCGCGTGACGCCTTCCATCTCGTACATCACGCGGCCGGGCTTCACGGGGCAGGCCCAGTACTCGGGGCTGCCCTTGCCCTTGCCCATGCGTGTTTCCGGCGGGCGCTTGGTCATCGGTTTGTCCGGAAAGATGCGGATCCAGATCTTGCCGCCGCGCTTGGCGTGGCGGGTCATCGCGATGCGCGCCGCTTCGATCTGGCGCGCCGTGATCAGACCGTGGTCGAGCGTCTGCAGGCCGAAATCGCCGAACGCGAGCTCGCCGCCGCGGTACGCCTTACCGCGCAGCCGTCCCTTCTGGACTTTCCGAAATTTGGTTTTTTTGGGTTGCAGCATGGGAACTCCGTGTCAGCTCAGCGCGCCTGCGCCTCGTCGAGCTTGCCGAGCCGATGCTCGTCGAGCTTCGCGTCGGGCACCAGGCCGTGGAATACCCAGCATTTCACGCCGATCAAGCCGTAGGTGCAGTGCGCTTCCCAGAATCCGAACTCCACCTGCGCGCGCAGCGTGTGCAGCGGCACGCGACCTTCCATGTACTGCACCACGCGCGACATCTCGGCGCCGCCGAGTCGGCCCGAAACCTTCAGCTTGATTCCCTGCGCGCCGAACTTCAGCGCCGCTTGCATCGCCTTCTTCATGGCGCGGCGGAACGCGACGCGGCGCTCGAGCTGCAGCGCGATGTTCTCGGAGATGAGCTGTGCGTCGACCTCCGCTTTGCGGATCTCGCGGATGTTGATGAAGACCTCGTTGCCGGTCATTTCCGCGACTTCGCGGCGCAGCGCGTCGACATCGGCGCCGCGCTTGCCGATCAGGATTCCCGGGCGCGCGGTGTGGATGTTGACCGACATCTTCTCGGCGCGGCGCTCGATCACGATCTTGCTGATGCCAGCGTGGAACGCGCGCTTTTTGATGAAGTCGCGGATACGCAAGTCTTCGTGGAGCGCTGCGGTGTAGCCCCGCTCCGCGTACCAGTTCGACTGCCAGCCGTTGATCACACCCAGCCGGAAGCCGTACGGATGTACTTTCTGTCCCAACGCCTACTCCTACCGCTCGTCCAGGACGACGGTCATGTGACTCACGCCCTTGTTGACCCAGGTCGCGCGGCCCTGCGCGCGCGGGCGGATGCGCCACGAGCGCGGCCCTTCGTCGACGGTGATCCGCTTTACGTACAGGCTGTCGAGATCGATGCCCGCCTGATGGCGCGCGTTGTGCTCGACCGCATTCGCGAGCGCCGAGCGCAGCAGCTTCTCGAACGGCACCGCGGCCGACTTCTCGCAACTGCGCAGGATCTCGAGCGCGCGGCTCGCCGACTTCGACCGGATCAGGTTCGCCACCAGGCGACCCTTCTGCGGCCGGAACCGAACTCCACGGACTCTCGCGCGAACTTCCATCTCGGTCGCCTCACTTCCGGGGCGGACCCGAGGGGGCCGCCTTCACTTTGCGATCGCCCGAGTGCACGACCGGCTTGCGCGTCGGCGCAAACTCGCCGAGCCGGTGACCGACCATGTTCTCGGTGATGAACACCGGCATGAACAGGCGTCCGTTGTGGACGTGCAGAGTGAGACCGATCATTTCCGGCGTGATCATCGAGCGTCGCGACCAGGTCCGAATGATCTGACGTGAGCCGGTGTTCACCATCGAGTCGACCTTCCGCTGAAGGCTCGCCTGGATGTACGGACCCTTTTTTACGGAACGCGCCATTACTTCTGTCCTCGGCGGCGGATGATGAAGCGATCCGTCCGGCGGTTGTTGCGGGTCTTGTGGCCCTTGGTCGGCTGGCCCCACGGGCTGACCGGGTGGCGTCCGCCGGAGGTGCGGCCTTCGCCGCCGCCGTGCGGATGGTCGACCGGGTTCATCGCGACTCCGCGCACGTTCGGCCGGATGCCGAGCCAGCGCGAACGACCGGCTTTGCCGACCGAGATGTTCTCGTGCTCCGCGTTGCCGACCTGTCCGATCGTGGCCAGGCAGGTCGCGAGCACCATGCGCGTCTCGCCCGACGGCAGTTTGAGCTGCGCGTAGTTGGCGTCGCACGCCATGAGCTGCGCGCCCATGCCCGCGGAGCGCACGAGCTGACCACCTTTACCGGGCTTGAGCTCGACGTTGTGCACCAGCGAACCGGTCGGGATCAGGCGCAGCGGCAGCGTGTTGCCGGGTTTGATCTCGGCGCGCTCGCTGGTCATCACGCGGTCGCCCACGTTCATGCCCTGCGGCGCGACGACGTAGCGCTTCTCGCCGTCCGCGTAGTGGAGCAGTGCGATGCGGGCGCTGCGGTTCGGATCGTACTCGATCGACGCGACCTTCGCGGGGATGTCCCACTTGTCGCGCTTGAAGTCGATGTCGCGGTAGAGGCGCTTGTGGCCGCCGCCGCGGTGGTAGCTGGTGATCTTGCCGCGCGTGTTGCGGCCGCCCGTGCTGGCCTTGCCCTTGGTGAGCGCGCGCTCCGGCTTCTTCTTGGTCAGGTCCGAGAAGTCGGCGACGGACATGCCGCGCCGGCCGGGCGATGTAGGCTTGTAGTTACGCGTCGCCACGGCTCACACTCCCTCGAAGAATTCGATCGAGTCGCCGGAGCGGAGGCGCACGCGCGCCTTCTTCCACGACGGCTTGTCGCCCACGAACTTGCCCACGCGCTTCGACTTGCCGCGCACGCGGTTGGTGCGCACGTCGAGCACCTTGACGCTGAACAGCTCCTCGACCGCGCGCCGGATCTCGTGCTTGTTCGCGTCGGGATGCACCGCGAAGGTCACGATGTTCTGCTGCTCGCGTTCGATCGTGCTCTTCTCGGTGACGACCGGACGCTGGATCACCTGTCGCAGGTCCTTCATGTCAGCCTCTCCACGACTTTGCCGAGGGCTGCGCGCGTGATCACCAGGTGCTTGCGCAGCAGGATGTCGCGCACGTTCAGTCCCATCACCGCGAGCACTCGAACCTTGGGCAGGTTGCGGCCGGCGAGCTCGAGGTTGCGGTCGCGCTCGGCCGTCACGATCAGCACGTCCGGCGCACCGATCTCGGCGAGCTTCGCGAGCAGGAGCTTCGTTTTCGGCTCGGCCAGCGAGAGGTCGTCGAGGACCAGCACGCGGTTCTCGCTCTTGCGCAGCGAGAGCGCCGAACGCAGCGCGGCCTTGCGCACCTTCTTTGGTATCGACTGCTCGTAGTCGCGCGGGCGCGGCCCGTGCACGACTCCGCCACCGGCCCACTGGGGAGCGCGAATCGAGCCCTGGCGCGCGCGGCCCGTGCCTTTCTGTTTCCAAGGCTTGATGCCGCCGCCCGAAACCTGC
>JANNLG010000238.1:0-8790 GCA_031396695.1 Deltaproteobacteria bacterium | reverse complement strand
TGCGCGCACGACGGTCTGGGAGGTGCACGGCGAATACCGCTGGCAGGGGCTGACCACGCGCGCGCTCTGGACGCAGGCGCACGTCGCGGACGCGGGCTCCCTGTCG
Source organism: Deltaproteobacteria bacterium (assembly GCA_031396695.1). Taxonomy (GTDB): domain Bacteria; phylum Myxococcota_A; class UBA9160; order SZUA-336; family SZUA-336; genus VGRW01. Next base: position 8,684 of record JANNLG010000238.1, on the reverse strand, counting down.
AGCCTGTTGTCGGCCTCGGGCGCGGACGATCCGGTCGTCGCGCGGCGCATGATCGGCGGCTACGGGGAGCTCGCGTACGACCTGATTCCGCTGTTCTTCCCGGGCTCGGAGATGTCGCTGGAGCCGTTCTTCCGCTTCGAATACGTCGACACCCAGAACGACGTGCCGAGCGGCTTCACCTCGGACCGCTCGTTCAAGCAGCGGCTGTACATCCCGGGCATCCAGTTCAAGCCGATTCCGAACGTGGTGCTGAAGCTCGACTACCGGAAGATCGACGACTTCGAGGACGGCGACGAAGACGAGGTGAGCGTTGGCTTCGGCCTCATCTTCTAGATCGATCGCATTCGCCGCGATCGTCGCACTTCTGTGTGGCCTTTGGGTTCCGCAGGCGCACGCGAACGTGTACGCGAGCAAGGACGAGGCGCTGCAGGACGCGTTCCCCGACGCGGAGCGCATCGAGGAGCAGAGCTACGTCCTGACCGCCGATCAGGCCGCCGCGATCGCCTCGCGCGCGAAGGCGCCGCTCGAGCGACGGATCTGGACGCTCTACTCCGCCTATCGCGGCGACGCCCTGCTCGGCTCCGCGGTGATCGACGTGCGCAACGTGCGCACGCTGCCCGAGGCGCTCTTGATCGTGATCGCGCCCGACGGCTCGGTGCGCTCGCTGCGCGTGCTCGCGTTCCACGAGCCGACCGAGTACCAGCCCTCGGAGCGCTGGCTCGCACAGATGGACGGCAAGCGGCTCGGCCCGGAGCTGCACCTGAAGCGGCAGATCCACACGATTGCCGGCGCCACGCTCTCCTCGCAGGCCGTGACCCGCAGCGTACGCACCGCGCTCGCGCTATATCAGGTCCTGCTTGCAAACGACGCCGCCGCCGAGTAGCCGGAGCCGCGCTTGCGGTTCGTGATCACGGGTGAAATGAACCGCAATCGTCTGCTGCAGACGATCGTCGTGCTCTACGCGCTGTACGTGATCTTGCTCTGGCTCACCAACGCCCTGCTCTACTTCGATCGCATGGGCCTCACGCCGTCGTCGGTGGTCGCGCACTACCTGGGCTCGGAGGCGAGCTACCGCGAGCCGAAAAGCTATGCGGGCCTGCTCGAGGTCTCGCACTTCCACCTGTTCGCCATGGGCATGCTTTTGCTCGTGCTGACGCATCTGGTGCTGTTCGTGCCACTCGCGAATCGCACCAAGGCGTGGCTGATCGCCCTGCCGTTCCTGTCCGGCCTGCTGGACGAGGGAGCGGGCTGGCTGGTGCGCTTCGTCTCGCCGCAGTTCGCGTGGCTGAAGATCGCGGGCTTCCTCGCGCTGCAGACGAGTCTGGCGGCGCTGGTCTCGCTGTCGCTGTGGTCGGTGTTCCGCGGCTCGAGCGAGAGCTATCGGAGCGGCGAGGATTGAGAGCGGCGCTGGTCGCCGCACCGCTCGCAGCGCTGTTGGGCTGCGCGAGCGCGGCGCCGCCCGAAGATCCCGCGCGGGTCTGCCCGGTCACCGTCAGCGACGGCCGCTACCTGATGGGCACCGTGCTCGAGGTCAGCCTGTGCGCGCCTGATCGCGCGACGGGCGAGGCGCTGCTGCGCGAGCTGTTCGCCGAAGTCGCGTCTCTGGAACGCGTCTTCTCGCGCTTCGACGTGAAGAGCGATCTCTCCAAGCTGAATCGCGCGGCGGGCTCGGGCCCGCTGCGAGTCGCACCGGCGCTCTCCGAGCTGACCGCGCTCTCGATCGAGTTCTCCGAACTCACACGCGGCACGTTCGACGTGACGGTCGGTCCGCTGGTCGTGCTCTGGCAAGAGGCAGAACAGACGCGTGAGCTGCCGAGCACGGCCACGCTTGCAGCCGCGCGCTCGCGCGTCGGCCCTGGAGTGGTGCGCGTCGCCGTCGCCGCGAGCACGGTCGAACTGCTCGTGCCCGGGGCGATGCTCGACTTCGGCGGCGTCGCCAAGGGCTGGACGCTCGATCGGCTGGCGGAGAAGCTGCGCGCGGCCGGCGTCACGCGCGCGCTGCTCGCGTTCGGCCAGAGCAGTCTGTGCGCGATCGGCAGGCCCGCGGGCTGGGACGGCTGGGGCGTCCTGCTCGGCGACGCTTCGGGCGGTTTCGCGGGCACAGCGCAGCTCGCCGATCAGTCGCTCTCGATCTCGGGCAGCCTCGGTCAGTACACCGAGATTGCCGGCCGACGCTTCGGACACGTGATCGATCCGCGCAGCGGCGAGCCACTGACACAGGCGCGTGTCGCCGGGGCGCTGGCCGCCGACGGCGCGCGCTCGGAGGCGCTCTCCAAGGCGCTCTTGATCCTGGGCGAGACGGAAGGCATCGCGTTGCTCGAATCGTTGCCCGATGCCGAGGGCATCCTGATCGACGAGAGCGGCGCGACCTGGCAGACGTCGGGTTGGGCGGAGGCCGTGCGCTACTCGGCGGAGTGGCCCGGCGACGAGGAGTAGCGACGCTTCGCGCTAGACGTGCTCGTAGCCCTGGTCCACCCAGGCTTCGAGGTCGTCGGGAAGATCGGGGATCGCGGCGGTCTGGCGCGCGAGATCCTCACCCAGGTTCGCGCGGAACATCTCGTCGAAGCGGCCGCGCACGCGGTCGCTGTACAGGCCGATCGAGCGCAGCGTCGGAATCACGAAGCCGCGCACCGGGCCGAGCCGTCCGCCCGTGCGCTCCATGCCCTTCACGATCCGCTCGCGGTCCTTCAGGATCGAGGCGAGCGCCGCGCCCATGTCGATGCCGAGCGACGCCCACAGCTTGAAGACCGTCTCGCGGATCGAGTTGCCCGCGCGCGAGTCGATCAAGAGCCGAGCCGATTCGAAGGCGAAGTCCTCGAGCTCGTCGCGCTCGGCGGCCGATAGCGTCGGCACGATCGCCGACAGGTACTTCACGCCGTAGCCGGTGTGGCGCGCCTCGTCGCGCGAGACGTAGGTGAGCAGCTTCTTGAGCAGCGGCTCCTCGGTCTGATTGCGCATGTCGCGGAACGAATACAGCGCGAGCCCCTCCGCGACGACCTGCATGCCGACCGCCTTCTTCTTCCAGTCCTCGGCCTGCAGCACGTTGTCGAGCAGCTGCTTCAAGCCGGGCGCGATCGGGTAGACCTCGTCGAGCTTGCGGATGTACGCGGCGAACACTTCGACATGTCGCGCCTCGTCGAGCGTCTGCGTGGCCGCGTAGAACTTTCCGTCCATGTGCGGGACCGCGTTCACGAGCTGTGCCGCGACCATCAGCGCACCCTGCTCGCCGTGCAGGAAGTTCGAGAGCATGAACGCGGCGCTGCGGCGCGACACCTCCCAGCGCAGGTCCTCGCCGAGATCGCTCCAGAACTGCGTCTCCTGGATCGGTACGCCGGCGAGCGAGAAGGTGCGCGAGAAAGCCGCGCGGTCGATCTCCTGCTCCCAGTCGAGATCGCGCATCGCGTTCCACTGCCGGTCGAGCGCGTTCGCGTACAGCGTGCGGAGCTGATCGATCTCGCTCGCGTAGTTCCAGTTGTAGATCGCCTCGAGCGACGCTTTCACGCCGCTCGTCGACTGTGGATGCTCGGTGGGAAGGGGGATCGCCATGTGGACTCCGATTCTATCCCGCGCGCTGATCGCGGGGCAGCCCGAGACCGCGCTCGCCGATGATGTTGCGCTGGATGTTCGAGGCGCCGCCCGCGATCGAATTCGCGATCGCGAACATGTACTGCGCGACCCAGCCGCCCGGCGTGCGCACGCGCGAGCCCATGCCGTACTCGTCGGGCAGCGGTGCGGTCAGTCCGTCCGCGCCGAGCAGGTCGAAGGCGAGCCGCGTGATGCGCTGGCTGGTGTCGGTGGAGTAGAGCTTGTTCATGAGCCCGGGCAGCAGCACCGCGGCCTCGGCGCCGCGCAGCGCGGCGGAGAGCTGGCGTTGGATCGAGTACTCCTGGCTGGCCACGTAGCCCTCGATTTCGGCCAGCCGCTGGCGCACGTGCGCGTCTTCGAGCGCCGGCCGACCGTTCCGAGGCGTGCGCCGCGCGAGCTCGACGACGGCCTCGAATGCGTTGCGCAGGAAGCGCGGGTCGCCGATCAGGTTGCGCTCGTGCTTCAGCGTCGAGCGCGACACCTTCCAGCCCTCCCCGCGCCGGCCGACGATCGAGTCGGCGGGGATGCGCACGTCGCTGAAGAACACCTCGTTGAACTCGGCGCCGCCGGTCATCTGGCGCAGCGGCCGGACTTCGATGCCCGCGGAGCGCATGTCGATCAGCAGGTACGAGATGCCCGCGTGCTTGGGCGCGTCGGGCTCGGTGCGGAACAGACCGAACATGTAGTCGGCGCCGACCGCGTCACTGGTCCAGATCTTGTGACCGTTGATGAGCCAGCTGTCGCCTTCGAGCACGGCGCGGCTGGCGAGCGAGGCCAGATCGCTGCCCGCGCCCGGCTCGCTGTAGCCCTGACACCAGCGCATGTCGCCGCGCAGCGTCGGGGGGATGAAGCGCGTGCGCTGGGCTTCGTTCCCGCAGTCGAGCAGCGTCGGCGCGAGCATCGCGGGACCGATTCCGCGGATGTCGCGCGCGGCGCCCACGGCCGCGAACTCCTGATCGAGGATCATGTCTTCGAGCGCGTCCGCCGGCTGCTCGGAGCCGCCGTAGACGCGCGGAAAATGCCGGTACACGTAGCCACGCGCGAGCGCGCGCTCGCGCAGCCGCTTCTCCTGCTGCCCGGCGGGCAGCTCCGCTTCGGCTCCGCGCAGTGGCCAGTTCGCGGCCAGGAACTCTCTTACCTCTGTGCGGAACGTCTCGTACTTCGCGCCCAGTCGCAGGTCCATGACTCTCCTACCAGCCGGCCAGGCGCGCACTGCGCTCGCGGTGCTGCTCGGGCGTGCCCAGGAATGCGCGATCGAACATCACGCGCTTGAACCAGATCTGCACGTCACATTCCCAGGTGAAGCCGATCCCGCCGTGCAGCTCGACGGCGCCGCGCGCGACCTCGAGCGCGCGATCGGTGATGTGCGCCTTGGCGAGCGCGGCCGCGCGCTCCGCATCCTGCAGAATCTCGTCGAACGCGTGAGCCGCGTACCACCAGAGCCCGCGGCTCGGCTCGACTTCGGTCGCCATGTTCGCGAGCTGGTGTTTCACCGCCTGGAACTGGGTGAGCACGCTGCCGAACTGCTGGCGGGCTCCGGCGTAGGCGAGCGTCGCCTGGATCAGGCGCCAGGCGGCGCCGAACGCGTCGGCCGCGAGCAGGATCGAGCCCGCGTCGCGCACTCGACGCGAGCCGGCCAGTCCTCCGGGGAGCGGATCGCAGGCCACGCCGTCGAGCGTGACGCGCGCGATCGGCCGCGTCCGATCGACGCCGCCCTGGTCGATGAGCGCGACGCCCGCTGCGCCGCGCTCCACCAGCACGAGTCCGCCGCCCGCGACACCGACCAGCAACAGATTCGCGAGCTCCGCATGCGGAACGAAGCACTTCGTGCCGCGCACGCGCCCGTCGTCGACGCTCGCGCGCCAGGTCTCCGGCTCCCAGCTCGACGCGTCCTCCGCCAGCGCGACCGTTCCGATCACGTCTCCCGACGCCAAGCGCGGCAGCCAGGCGCGCTTCTGCGCGTCGGTCCCCGCGCCGGCGATCGCGAGCGACACCAGCTGGTGTCCGAGGAACGGACCCGGCAAGGCGGCCTGCCCCAGCACCTCGCAGACCAGCGCCAGATCGAGCAGCTCGAGACCCGCGCCGCCGAAATCCTCGGGCACGACCAGTCCGAGCAGCCCCATCTCGCCCATGCCCTTCCAGAGAGCGGGATCGTGGCCGACGCCCGCGTCGAAGAGCGTCCGCAAGCGCGACGCGGGACATTCCTTCTCGCAGAAGCCGCGCACGGTTTCTTGCAGCAGCTCCTGCTCTTCAGTGAGACCGAAGTTCACGTCGCGTCCGCTCCGTCCGCGCGCCCCTGCCAGGGCCGGTTCCCGTAGCGGTCGAGCGACACCACCTCGCCGACCGGTCGGCGCGTGGTCGGTCCGTAGCGGCCGACCGGCCAGCCGAGCGGGATCACCGCACACGGCGTCACGTTCCACGGCAGGCCGAGAATGCGTCGCGCGGCGAACGTGCTCCAGAGCGGCAGCGTGATCAGCGCGGCGCCGAGCCCGACCGCGCGCGCGGCGAGCAGCAGGTTCTGCACCGACGGAAAGATCGAGCCGTAGTACGAAGTCGCGGCGATGTTCGGAAAGCCGAGCCGCGCTCCGCGCAGGCACGCGACCACCACCACCGGCACGTCTTCGAAGTGGTCCGCCTGCCACTGCACGGCGTCGAGCAGACGCGACATCTTCGGGTCGTTCGCGGTCGCGCGCCGGCCGAGCGCGCCGTAGATGCGGAACGCGCGCCGGTTCTGGCGTGCGAGCTTCGCCTTCACGGCGGGATCGCGCACCACGATCCACTCCCAGCCCTGTGCGTTCGAGCCGGTCGGCGCCTTCAGCGCGAGCTCGATCAGGCGCAGGACGAGCGCATCGGAGACCGGATCGGGCTTCAGGCGGCGCACGGCCCGCTGGGTCGTGATCGCCTCCTCGAGCGGCATCTCGAAGCTCCACGGCTCGCGCACGTTCGGTCCTCCGGCGCGGTCCGCGCAGGGGCCAGCTTACACGAGTCGGATGGCCGGACTCGCCGGCTCAGCGGCGATCTTTGGCCTTGGTCGCCTGCGGCGTGGCCGCGCGCTCGACGGGCGATTCGACGTAGGCGCTGAACTCGGGCACGAGCTTGAACACCAGCGTGCCGCCTTCGTACGGCACGCCTCCGACGTAGAACGCGCGGCTGTTGGCCATACGCATGCTCGTGTTGAGCAACTCCGGCATTTCGAGCTGCAGGTGGAGCTGACCGCCGTGCACCGCGACGGGCATCAGTCGAACCTGCGCACCCGTCGGCAGGTCGACGCGTGCCACCTCGCCGAATACCACGCTGATCGTGCGCTCGTCGATCATCTGAATCGAGTGGAACTTCGCGGGCAGGTGCTCGTAGATGTCGAGCGCCCTCGGGTCCAGCTCGCCCTCGACTTCGCTCGCGGTGGCGATCGAGATGCGGATCGTGATCGGCGGAATCGCGAGCGGTGGCTGCGGCACCTGCGCCGAGTCGGGCACGAGCGGCAGCACCGTCTGCGCCTGCGACGCGTGCGGCGCGAAGCCGGCCAGCACGAGCGCGGCGGCGAAAGCGAGCGGGGCGTGGCTCGTGCGAGCGAGCTGCATCAACCCCACCGATCCATGCGCTCGATCAAGAGCGACAAGTCGTCGCCCTCGAGCAGCCAGAGCATGGTCGACCCGTCGTCGTTCTGGAAGATCATCGCCGGACGCTCTCCAGGCGACAGATCGTACACACCGGCGGCCGTGCTCTGCGACAGGCTCGCGGGAGCGAACGGTACGCGCGGCACCATGAAGGGCTCCGTCGACACGCGTGTGCGCGGCGCAGGCAGTGCTTCCGCCTGCGTCCGACGCGGTGCGAGCGGCAGAGTCGCGGAGAAGTCCGTGGTCGGCTCGTTCGCCTGCGGCAGCAGCATCAGCGCGAGCACGAACGCCGCAGCTGCGGAAGTCGCGAGCGGCATCGGGCCGAACCAGCCCGAGAAGCGCACTCGGGCCTGCTCGAGCAAACGCTGCCAGCTCGGCTGCTCCCGGCGTTCGCGCGCGATCGCCGCCAGCTGCGGGCGCAGCGCCGAGATCAGCAGGTCCGGCGGAGGCGCCGCAGGACCCTCGGTCCACGAATCGCGAACCAGGTTGCCGAGCGCCTGCGATCGCTTCAGCTGTTTCTGCAGCGCAGGATCGCGCTCGAGCTCTCGCTGGAGACGATCGCGCTTGGAATCCGCGAGCGCGCCGTCCTGGTACGCGCTCAGCCGCTTATCGAGGTCACCGCTCTTCAAATCACATCCTCGGGATCGACGCCTCGCTGCGCGAGGAACACGATCATCTTCTTGCGTGCGTAATGTAGCCGGCTCATCACCGTGCCCTTCGAAATCTGCATCGTCTCCGCGATCTCTTCGTACGACAGCCCGTCGACCTCGCGCAGCAGGAGCACCTCGCGCTGACCGTCGGGCAGGGTCTGGATGCCGGCGGACACCAGGTCGCGGATCTCGTGTCTGCGCAGCTCGACTTCGGGATCGACCGACATGGTCGCCGCGCTCCGTCCGCGCGGATCGATCTCGTGCGCGATCGCGTCGTCCCACTCGACGTTCGGCTCGCGCTTGCCGCGCCGACGCCGATCGAGCGCCAGGTTCACCGTGATCCGGTACAGCCAGGTGTAGAAGGACGAGCGCGCCTCGAAGCGAGGCAGCGCGCGGTAGGCCTTGATCAGCGCCTCCTGCAGGACTTCCTCGGCGGCCTGCTGGTCGCGGACCACTCGATAGGCGGCCCGGAACGCGCGCTCCGAATAGCGCCGCACCAGCGTCTCGAAGGCCGCGTGGTCGTTGGCCTGCGCGTCGCGAATCAGGTCGGCGTCGGTGTGGGAGGCGTTGTCGGTCCGGGCGAGGCCCGGCAAGCGACCCATAGTGGTCACGGCATCCACGCGAGGATTGTCCTTCCGGTCCGGTTCACCCACGGCTTCGACCATCGCCCCCCGCGCGGAATTCGGCCAGTACCTCGTTTGGACAGGACATTTTTCAGTGGGCGGCGAGCCAGTTCGGCCCGAATCCCACGTGAACCTCCAAAGGAACGGAGAGTTGAACGGCGTTCTGCATGCGTTTGAGCACGCGCCGGGCCAGCTCCTCGCGTTCCGGGGGC
>JANNLG010000215.1:0-15327 GCA_031396695.1 Deltaproteobacteria bacterium | reverse complement strand
TCACATGTTCGTGTAGTCGGGCCCGTCGCCGCCTTCGGGCGTGGTCCAGGTGATGATCGCGTACGGGTCGGCGACGTCGCAGGTCTTGCAGTGCACGCAGTTCTCGTGGTGGATCACGAGCCGCTTGCCGCGCGGCGCGGTGTCGTCGGGGATCATCTCGTAGACGGCGGCGGGGCAGAAGCTCTCGCACGGGTTGCCATACTCGGTCACGCAGCTCGTCGCACACACGTTCGTGTCGGCGACGTGCAAGTGGTGCGGCTGGTCGACCTCGTGCCGCGAGCCGGCCAGCGCCACGGCCGTGACCTTGTCGAAGGTCAGCTTGTTGTCGTACGGAACCTTCTCCGCCTTCTTTCGTTCCTTCGGCGAGAGCTCGCTGAGCTTCTTCATGTGCGTGTGGTCGGGGTGCGTGTGCACTTGCTTGATCAGGCCGCGGCCGCCGCTGATCATCGCCAGCGCCTGACCGTTGATGATCCACGGCAGCTGTCGCAGCCAGCCGAGCCAGCGCGGCATCTTCTGCACGTACTTGAACGAGCCGTGGAAGTTGCGCGCCTTGTAGTGTTCCTTCGCGAGCCAGCTCGCGTCGAACAGCGACGCGTACGTCGAGAGCGTCTGCGCGGAGAAGTCGTCCTTGCGGATCGCCTCCATCAACGCTTCCGCGGCGAGCATTCCGCTCTTGATCGCCAGGTGCACGCCCTTCAGCCGCTCGCCGTTGCAGGTGCCGGCCGAGTCACCGATCAGGAGCATTCCGTCGGCGTAAAGCTTCGGGAACGAGAAGAAGCCGCCGACCGGCATGGTCTTCGCGCCGTAGCGGATGCACTCGCCGCCCTCGAGCAGCTTGCGCATGCGCGGGTGCGTCTTCCAGCGCTGCATCAGGTCGTGCGGATCGGTGTAGGGGTTGTCGTAGTCGAGCCCCGTCACGAAGCCGAGCGAAACGCAAGAGTCTTTCAGGTCGTAGATCCAGCCACCGCCGAACGTGGTCGGGTCCTGCGGCCAGCCCATGGTGTGCACGACGCGCCCGGGTACGTGGTTCTCGGGCTTGATGCGCCAGATCTCCTTGATGCCCGTCTCGTACGACTGCGGGTTCGAGCCCTGCAGGCCGAGCTTCTCAGTGACGAGCTTCGTGCACGAGCCGCGCGTGCCCTCGCCGAACACCACGCACTTGGCTCGGATCTCGGGCCCCGCCTCGAACACGCCCTTGTGCTTGCCGTCCTTGTCGACGCCGCGGTCCTGCACCGTCACGCCGACCACGCGCTTGCCGTCGAAGATCGGTGTCGACGCGGCGAAGCCGGGGTAGATCTCGATGCCGCGCTCTTCCGCCTTCGACGCCAGCCACTTCACGACGTCGGAGAGCGAGATCGCGTAGTTGCCGTGGTTCATGAACGGCGGCGGGGTGACCGGGCTCGTAATCACCCGCTTCTTGGTCATGATCCAGGTGAAGTCTTTGCTGCACTGGTAGTGGAACGGGAAACCCTGCTCCAGGAAGTCCGGCATCAGCTCGGCGAGGCCCCTCGGGTCCATCATCGCGCCCGAAAGCTGGTGGCTGCCGACTTCGGGCGCCTTCTCGATCACGAGCACCGCGGGCATGTCCAAGTTCTGCGCCTTGCACAGATCCGCGAGCCGAATCACGCTCGCCAGCGTCGCGGCGCCCGCGCCCACGAACAGAATGTCGACGTCCAACCGCTCGCGTTCGACTGTCTCGCTCATGGGCCGAGCATACCGGATCAGGCTTGGGGCAGCAGTACCCGGGAGCCGAGCAGGAACAGCGCGAGCGCGCCGGCCAGCGCGATGCCGGCGAACAGGAACGGCGCTCCCGAGCCGGCGGTCACGAACACCCAGCCCCAGCACAGCGCGCCGAGCGTGCGGCCGGTGTGCACCATGGCCTGACTTTGGGACATGGCCTCGCCCGCCTCGTGCGCGCCGCAGACCTTCGAGAACAAGCTCGTGAAGGCGGGGAACGCGATTCCGCCGCCGAGCGCGACCGCGATCGCGCAGGGCGTGAGCGTGAGCATGTTGTAGCTGAAGGAGAGCCCCGCGAGTCCCGCGCCCAGGATGCCGAGCCCCGCGACCGTCATCGCCGGCTCGCCCCACGCGCGCGAGAACCGGCCGACCAGCAGCACCTGGCTGCCGCCGAGCACGATGCAGACCGCAGCCATGAACAGGCCCACCTGCAGCTCGCCCCAGCCGAAGCGCGCCGCCGCGTAGAGCGGGAACATCGACTCGATCGCGGAGAACGCGAAGAAGATGTGCAGGAACAGGTACAGGTAGAGCCGCTGCTTGCGGCCGTGCACGCTCGCCGCGACCAGCAGCGGCGCCGGAACCAGCACGAGCAGCAATCCCTTCAGGCCGGACTGCGCGGGCACGGCGGCCTTCGACTCGGGCAACGCGAAGGCGGCCAGCACGAAGTTTGCCGCGGCCACGCCCGCGGTCGCGTAGAACGGCAGAGACGGATCGACGCTGCCGAGCACGCCGCCGAGCGCGGTGCCGAGCACGATCCCGATGCCCGACGCGGCGCCGATCACGCCCATGCCCTGCGCGCGCGAATCCTCGTCGGTCAGGTCCGTCATGTAGGCCTGCGCGGTACCGATGCTCGCGCCGAAGAAGCCGCCGAGGAAGCGCGCGATCAGCACGGTCGGGAGCGTGTCGGCGATCGCGAGCAGCACGAACGAGAACGCGGTGCCGAGCAGCGACACGAGCAGCACCGGCCGGCGGCCGACGCGGTCGGAGACCCAGCCCCAGAGCGGCAGGAACAGCACCAGACCGAGCGCGTACAGGGCGGTGATCAGCCCGATGTGGAAGGCGTCGATGCCGAGCGTCTGCTCGAAGCGCGGCAGCACGGGGATCAGGATCGAGAAGCCGATGAAGTCGATCAGGATCGTCGTGAAGATGACGCCGATCGCGAGACGGCGATGTCCCTTGGCTTCACTCATCGTTGTCTGCATCCTAACCGGCAATCCGGAGCGTCGGGAGGCCAGGGAATGGAGCTGCGCGAGCGGAGACTCGCCCAGATCGTGCGCGACTTCATGGAGGCGTTCGTGCTCGCGCGAACGCTCGGTGAGGACCTGCGCGCGGGGCGGCTGTCGTTCCAGACCGTCACGCGGCTGGTCGGCGACGCCGAGGACAGCGCGCTGTACCGCCTGAAGGAGGAGTGCCACGCGCTGTTCCGGCTCGACGTGTCGCGCCCGCGCACGGAGGTGCAGGCCGAGGAGCTGTTCGATCTCGCGGTCGGCGCGCTCTTCCACGAGACCATGAAGTTCCGCGAGGGCTTCTACCTGACCGACCGCTACGGACCGCGCCTGCAGCGCATGATGGCCGAGGGCTCGGCGACCGGGCCGCTCGCCGAGGCTTTCTGGCGCGTCGTCGAAGCGGGCCGGCGGCGCATGCTCGAATCCGAAGTCGAGGCGTCGGTGCTGTTCCGCGAGACGCGCGACCAGCTCTTGATCGTGCTGCGACAGCTCGACGTGTCGGGCTCGGTGGCGCGCAGCCTGGTCGAGGATCCGGCGCGCGCGGAGCAGGTGTTCGACCTGCCGCTTGGGCGTTTGCTCGCCGACATCCACGGCTCGGCCGCGCGCGGCTACCAACTCGCGATCGACAGCCTGATCGAGAACGGCCACTTCGCGGAAGCCGTCGCGGTGCTCGAACATCCGGACGCGCGCGCGGCCGGAGTCTCGGACGGCGCGATCGACTTCGCGCGCGGCATGTCGAGCTACTTCGCGGGCGACAGCTTCGCGGCGGTCGAGTCACTCGCGCGTTGGGTCGAGTCGCGCGCGAACGCGCCGGCGCGCTGGCGTCAGAGCGCGGCGAAGGTGCTGAGCGCGTTGGCGGTGTCGGTCGAGCTCAACGACGCGAAGCTCGCCAAGCACGCGAGCGCGCTCGCGGGCGAGCTCGGCGCCGCGCGCCCGGGCTGAGCCTCAACTCCGCGCGTTCGCTCCGACCTTGCGCGCGTCCGCGCTCCCCTGTACCGAGCGCAGGTACAGCCAGCCGCTCGCGCCGACGCTGATCAACACGAGCGCGACGAGCTGCGCGTTCGTGAGCGGGCCGAGCGTGGTCGGGTTCACGCGGTAGGCCTCGATCGCGAGCCGGCCGAGACCCGACAGAACCAGGTACTCGCCGAACAGGAACGGCGACTTGCCGCGTCGCCACCACAGGAACGCGCCGACCGGAAACAGCCACGCCGTCTCGTAGAGCATGGTCGGGTGGACGCTGAAGACTTCCTGCGTGGTCGGATCGATGGTCGGCGGCAGGCCCTCTGGAAACGCGACCGCCCACGGCACTTCGGAGCGGATGCCGTAGTCGTCACCGACGAGGAAACAGCCGATCCGGCCCAGCGCCTGCCCCACCGCGAGCGACGGCGCCGCGCAGTTCGCGGCCGCGAGCAGGGGGATCTTGTTCACGCGCGCGGCCCACAAGCCGAGGATCGAGCCGCCGATGAAGCCGCCGTACCAGGTGATGCCGCCGCGCGACGTGAGCAGCTCGAAGGCGTTCGCGGCGTCGTCGCGAGACACCTGCTCGGCGACGTACCAGAGCTTCGCGCCGAGCAGTCCGCCGACCACGCACCAGGTGACGATGTCCCAGGCGGCCTTGGCCTCGAGGCCCGCCTTCTCGAACGAGCGCGCGGCCATATAGCCGCCGGCCAGGAAGCCGAGTGCGACCATCACGCCGAAGGTCGAGATGGGAAAACCGAAGATCTCTACGAGGACGGGATACACGGCCGGGCAGGATACCGAAGGCTATCCGTCGCGCTCCTCGGCGCGCAGCCGCTCCTCGATCGCGGCGAGCTGCTCGGGGAAGCACTCCTTCGCGGCGCGCACGAACTCGGCGATCCGGCGGGTCTCGAAGAAGTCGGGGCTCGAGTCACGCAGCTCCAGGCCCAGCAAGCGCACGTCGCGCCGCGCGCGGATCAGCTCGAGGTCGCGCCGGTGCATGGTCTCGATGCTCGCGGCCGCGACGGTCTGCATCAGCCGCAGCTTGCCGATCCGGCCCGGGTGCGAGCGGTAGGTCTCGAGCCCGCCGGTCAGCTTCACGTACACGATCACCAACCGCTCGCGCGTCTCGACACCGGCCGCGCGGTCGAGGTCCCATTTGCGCACGATCGAGTGCAGCGGGACGTCTTCGGTCGTGGAGCCGTCGATGTAGTGCGAGGTGTAGCCGAGCCGCTGAACCACGCGCGGCACGAACAAGAGCGGCACGCTGGCCGATGCGAGCGCCGCGGAACGCGCCTCCGTCTGCACCATGAACGTCTCGAGATGGGCCGGCACCGCGTCGGGCGTCAGCACCTCTGCGCGGCAGTGCAGCAGGTTGAAGGCGATGCAGTAGAAGGGAATGCGCGGCTCGATCGCGCCGCAGTAGCGCTCGAGCATGCGCGACAGGCCGTCGGCGCAGTCGACGAAGCCCGCGCCCGACGTGCCGAGCGACGGCAGCAGCGCGTCGGTGACCAGGTGCCGCAGGAACTGCAGCTTCGACGGGCGCAGCGCCAGGTCGACGCGGCCCGTGTACAGGTCGTAGCCGAGCTGCTCGATCGCGTGCGGCGACAGACCCTGCGCGTACAGCAGGCCCGCCATCGCGCCCGCGCTCGAGCCCCAGACTTCGCGGAAGTGGTCGCCGAGCCCGAGCGTTTCGAAAAGCCGGATCGCGGTCGCGTGCGCGAACAGCTTCAAGCCGCCCGAGCCGAGCGAGAGCACCACGCGCGCGTCGGGATCCGCGCAGACCGCGCGCAACCGCTGGAAGCGATCGTGCAGCGCGGGCCGCGCGGCGTGCACCTCGGCGGGGATCACTTGCCACACGTAGCGGCGCTGGCCGCCGGCTCGATCGAGCGCGAAGCCGTCCGGCGGGACCGTGTGATTGCGACCCAGGTAGCGGATGTGCACCGAGCCGCCCGCGCGGTCTTCCGCCAGCAGCCGTGCGAGCACCGCGAGGCGGGCGTCCTCGGGCGGCCAGTCGTGCACCGCGCCGTCGTGGGGCAGCGAGAAGCGCACGGGCAGGTCGGCCTCGGCGATCTGCCGCACCACTTCGAAGCGCAGGCCCAGCTCGCGCGCCTCGAGCAGCTCCCCGTCGGTCAGGTAGAAAGAGCCGTCCGGGGCCTGGAAGCGCAGAGGCGACTCGCGCTCCTGAAGCTCCGTCCACGTCTCCGGTGAGAGGTCCGGCTTGATCTGGACGACGTGACCCAAGGGGAGGAGGAGCTCCTTCGCTCGACCCATCGGCGCGCCGAAGGCGGGCCATTAGGCAGACCCGGCCGAAACCCCGCGAAGGCGACAAAGTGCTTGTGCGTCGCGGGTTTGTGAGCGCGAATCGCGCTCGCTCCGCGCTCCCCTCGCGGCTTTGTGATGCCGGCCGCGAGCGCCATTCGCGACATGCCGATACTCATGGACACCCCCCCGAGGGTGCGGATAGGCTGTTCCTCGGGGTCACGGGTGGTGAGAGCGACATGAAGAACGAGCTTGCCAAGCATCGCTTTACTGCTCTGCTCGCCGGCTTCCTACTGCTGGTGGGCACAGCGACTCTCGAGCGCACGCCATCGGCTTCGAGCCTGATCCCAGGCGTGGGCGCCGGCTCCGCGCGCGGCTCCGCCGAAGCTGCGCTCGAGCGCGGCGTGATCGCGGCGCTCGCCGACAAGGCGCCGCGGCTCGATCCGGTCCTGTCGGGCCGGATCGCGGCGAGCATCGCGCGCTGCGGTCGCGAGCAGTCGCTCGCTCCCGATCTCGTGCTCGCGGTGCTGATGCAGGAGAGCAGCGGCCGGCCGGGCGCACTGAGCCCCAAGGGCGCGCTCGGCCTGATGCAGGTGATGCCGCACATGTACGAGGTGCTCGCGCTGCCCGGCAGCGCGGCCCACGTCGAGGCCAACATCGAAGCCGGCTGCCGACTGCTCGCCGACAACATCTCGCGGCTCGGCGAGGAGCGCGGAATCAGTACCTATTTCTGGGGCAGCCACCACGGCAACGACATCTACCTGCGGGGCGTGCAGAAACTGCGACGCGACCTGCGGCCCTACCTGGACGGCGTCGGCGAGAACGGCTCGGTCCGTCCGATCAGCGGATGAAGCGGCCCGTCCGCCGGGGCGCGCGGCCGAGGCCTTCCAGCCACTTCGACGAGCAGGGCGCCGCGCGCATGGTCGACGTGGGTGGCAAGGACGTCACGGTCCGCGAGGCGATCGCGCGCGGCAGCATTCGCCTGTCGCGTGAAGCCTTCGACGCGGTCGTGTCGGGCACCGCCAAGAAAGGGGACGTGCTCGGCGTGGCGCGGATCGCGGCGATCCAGGCGGCCAAGCGCACGTCCGAATGGATCCCGCTCTGTCATCCGCTCGCGCTCGACGCGCTCGAGCTCGCCTTCACGCCCGACCCGTCGGGCCCCGCGTTCTCGATCGAGGCGCGCGTGCGCACGAGCGGCCGCACCGGCGTCGAGATGGAAGCGCTGGTCGCGGTCTCCGCCGCGGCGCTCACGATCTACGACATGTGCAAGTCGATCGACCGCGGCATGGTGATCGGAGACGTGCGTCTGGTGCGAAAATCCGGCGGGAAGAGCGGCCTGTACGAGCGTCCCGCGGGCTGATCCTGCCTTGTCACGCGCGCGTCCGTGGGGATAAGCTCGCGCCGCCCCAAGCGGGCTCACCGATGAGAACGGCCGGCCTCTTCCTCGCCTCGGCTCTCCTATGCTCTCCGCTCGTCGCGGTGTCGGCGGCCCCACCACCCGATTCCGTGCAGCCCGTCGTCGACCTGATTCCCGCGGAGCGCGCCGCCTGGACGCCGAAGAACGTGCTGGTCGGACTCTCGGGCATGTTCGGCGGCTGGAACTACTGGTACTCCGAACGCACGATGGAAATCGAGACGGTCCCACCCGACGCCGTGCTCGGCCTCTACTACCTGCGACGGAATTTTCAGAAACGCTTCGAGCGCACCGACGCGCCCGCGACCGTGAGGCTGCCCCCGCGCGCCGACACCACCGGCCATGACGCGATCCGAATCCACGCCAGCGCCAACGGCTACCTGGCCAAGGACGTGAGCTTCACCTCCGGTGACGTGCCGGAGCGCGTGACGATCACGCTCAGCGCGCTGCCGAACTCGCTCGTGTTCCTGGGGCAAACGAGCTTCTCGGGCCGCACCACGCTGACGCTGCGCACGACCGAGCAGCCGGAGGTGCGCCTGACCAAGACCACGCGCAGCAGCGGTTTCACGATCGCGCTCACGCGCACCGCGCTGAAGCTCGAGGGGAAGGTGTCGGGCAGCGGCGCGCGACTCCGAAGTATCGACGCGTCGCAGGTGGGCGAGGACGCGATCGTGCGCGTCGAGACCGACAGCCCGGACGTGGAGGTGCGCTCGAAGCAGAGCTTCGACCCGGTCAGCTCGCACTACGTGTCGACCTTCGACCTGGTGCTGCCGGGCAGCGCCGCGCCGTCGGACGCCGAGATTCGCGCGCGCCTCGACGGCACGCCGTTCGCGCTGAACGCGGACTGCGACCGGCGCTACGCCGAGGCTCTGCGATCGCGGCTCGGCGAAGCCGCGATCGCCGACGCGCTGCGGCCGTCGGGCGGGATCACCGACCTGTACCGGCGTGAGGCGATGTTGAGGCTCGGCCGCACCCGCGACGGCACCGTGCGCACGGAATCGGGCGAGACGCTGCGCACCGGGAGCTCGCTCGAGCTCGCGCTGGCGCTGCAATCGGCGTCGAGCGTCGAGGGCTACCTGGCGCTGCTCGGCGCGCTCGCGCGCTCACAGCCGCAACCGGCCGACGCGCTGCGCAGCCTGATCGCGCCGCAGCTCTCGAGCGCAGAGTTCGCGCCGATCTACGAAGCAGCCGAGGACGCGCGCGCGAGCTGCCACCGCTGAGCGGAATCCGCCACTCGTACGAACGAGCTGGCGAAGACCCGCTCGCTCCTCACCCCGACCGGAGGAGCTGCATCGTGACGTTCGATCCGCGCTTCGAGTGGCCGCGCGAGCGCCTGGACCGCGAGGGACCGGAGTCGCTCGCGATCAGCGAGCTGATCGCGCTGCTGGTGCGCACGGGCGGCGGTGGAGCCACGTCGCTCGGCGTCGCGGACGCGCTGCTCGAGCGCTTCGGCTCGCTCGACGCGCTGGCGCGTGCGGGCAACGCGGAGCTGCGCGCCGTGCAAGGGATGGGACCCGCGAAGATCGCGTCGCTGCGCGCGGCGTTCGAGATCGGCGCGCGGCTCGCGCGCACGCCGCTCGTGCCGGGCGCGAAGCTGCAGTCGCCCGAGCAGGTCTCCGCGCACTTCAGCGCCCGCATGCGCCGCTATCGCCAGGAGGTGTTCGTGGTGCTCCTGCTCGACAGCCGTCATCGCCTGATCGGCGAGGTCGAGGTCAGCCGCGGCAGCCTGAACCAGAGTCTGGTGCACCCGCGCGAGGTCTTCGCGCCGGCGCTGCGCGAGTCCGCAGCCGCCATCCTGGTGCTGCACAACCACCCCAGCGGTGACCCGCAGCCGAGCCGCGAGGATCACGAAGTGACTCGGCGCCTGGTCCGCGCGGGCGAGATTCTGGGAATTCGTGTCGTAGATCACCTGGTAATCGGCGGTGAAGAGTTCACGAGCTTCGCCCGAACAGGTCAGCTGCTGGCCTCAAGCGACTGAACTGACCGACCGATCGGAACGCGTAGGGGTAGGCGATACCGATGACACCGAAGGCACGCAGGTCCCAACAAGACCGCCGCAGATCGAGCCGCGAGGATCTGAAGATCCCCGTCGACTACTCCGCGGTCGACGCGTTCTTCAGCGAGTTCACGACCAACGTGAACGAGGGCGGCATGTTCATCGCCACCGAGAACCCCTCGCCGCTCGGCACCGAGGTCGCGCTCGAGTTCCGGCTGCCCGGCCTCGAGCTCCCCGTGAACGTTTCCGGCCGCGTCGCGTGGATCAGCGACGGGAAGGGCGAATCCCCCGTAGGCATCGGCATCGAGTTCCACGAGCTCGCCCCCGAAGTGCGCTCGACCATCAACGACCTCGTCCGCGGCCTGCGCCACAAGTAGAAAGCGCACCAACCCCGGCTCTCTGCGCTCGATGAGCGACCGCGAAGCGCGCGGCCGCCCGCGCGCGAAGCGGGCAAGGCGCGCAACGCGCGCCGCGCAGCGAGGTGAAGCCGAGCGAAGTATGGGTGGCGCGGCTACGCCGCGCCGGGCCCCATTAGAACGGGATCTCGTCGTCGCCCGCGCCGCCGCTGGCGGGCGCCTGCACCATCGGTTCACCGCCGTCGCCGGCGCTGCCGCCGCGGCCGTAGCTGTCGTCGCTGTAGCCGCCGCCGTCGTCCTCGCGCCGGCCGAGCATCTGCATCTGGTTCGCGACCACCTCGGTCGTGTATCGCTTGTGCCCGTCCTTGTCTTCCCAGTCGCGCGTCTGCAGCCGGCCCTCGATGTAGACCTGCTTGCCCTTGCGCAGGTATTTGCCGCAGATGTCGGCGAGCTGCGCCCACGCGACCACGCGGTGCCACTCGGTGCGCTCCTGCGGCTGTCCGTCTCGATCCTTGAACCGCTCTGAGGTCGCGACCGAGAACGTCGCAACGGCCGTGCCCGCCTTCGTGAAGCGGACCTCCGGATCCTTTCCCAATCTCCCGACGATGATGACCTTGTTCACGCCAGACATGCGAAGTCTCCTCTCGTGAGAATCGGGGCGAGGATTCGTCGACAGGCTAGCACAACGACGCGCGCGCAAGTCCCGCGAAACTTGCCTTTCTCGTCGACGTTTCCGATCGTAAAGTTCCCCTCTGGGTTCGAGCACGTGTTCGTTCGTCGCCGCAGCTAGCGTGCGACGGAACGGCGCGAGAAAGGTTCACGAGGGCCGCGGATGAGGGGACCACGCAACCGGCGAGCGACGCGACTTGGGTAGGGGCGTGAAGCGAGCAACCGCAAAGCGCGCGGCCAGAGCAGAACCCCGGCAGCCGGGGCGGCTCGAAGCCGAGGCGGTGGCCGTCAGTCTGGCGGCGCTCGCGCTGTTCACCGAGGTCGCGCTCCTCTCTTACAGTTCCGCCGACCCGTGGCTCGCGAACGGGGTGAAAGTCGCGAACTGGTGCGGGCCCGTGGGCGCGCTCGTGGCGGGTGCATTGGCCGGCAGCCTCGGCTTCGCGGCGCACGTGCTGCCGATCGCCGCCATCGTGGTCGCCGTTCGCTATCTGCGCGGGTTGCCGCTGCGTCCTCGCTGGATCCCGCTCGCCGGCTGGACGCTGTGCCTGCTGAGCCTGGCCGCGGGCTTCGAGATCCTGCACCGCGCGTTTCCCGACACGTTCTCCGCCAACGCGGGCGGGGTGGTCGGCGCGGCCGTCGTCGGTCCGCTCTCTCGCGCGTTCTACCTGGCCGGCACCTCTTTCGTGCTGCTGATCGCGGCCGCGCTCGGTTTGCTCGCGGCGACTGGCGTCTCGCTGCGGGACGCATCGCAGGGCGCGCGTCAGCTCGCGCGCGGCGCCACGCGCGAGCTCGGCCAGCTGCTGCGCGTGAGCCTGGCTCGGGTGCGCATGCGGATCGCGGAGCGCGCCGAGAGCCGAGCGGCCGCCTTCGAGGAAGCGGAAGAAGAAGAGGGAGGCAGCGACGAGCCGCGCAAGGCGCCGCGGCAAGCGCCGCGCGTCAGCCCACCGCGCAAGCTGAAGTCCGGCGAGCCCGAGGTGGTCGAGCACCGCGTGATCGCGCCCGCGCCGCTCCGCCAGGAGCCGCTGCCGTTCGCGGATGGCCGCGGCGAGGGACCGTACAAGCTCCCCGATCTGGACCTGCTCGCGCGCGGACCGGAATCGACTCCGAACCTCGATCGCGATGCCTTGATCCGCAACTCGCAGATCCTGGAGAAAAAGCTCGCCGACTTCTCGGTGCTCGGGCGCGTGGTGAAGGTCCACCCCGGGCCCGTGATCACGATGTACGAGTTCGAGCCCGCACCGGGCGTGAAGGTCTCGCGGATCGTGAACCTGTCCGACGATCTCGCGCTCGCGCTGCGCGCGATGTCCGTGCGCATCGTCGCGCCGATCCCGGGCAAGAACGTGGTCGGCATCGAAGTACCGAACGTCGAGCGCGACGTGGTCGTGATCCGCGACGTGATCGCGCATTCCTGCTTCCAGGAAACCGACTCGCGCATTCCGATCGCGCTCGGCAAGGACATCTTCGGCAATCCCGTCTGCGCCGATCTCGCCTCGACGCCGCACCTGCTCGTCGCCGGCGCCACCGGCACGGGCAAGTCGGTGTTCCTGAACGCGCTGCTGTGCAGCATCCTGATGCGCGCCACGCCCGACGACGTGAAGCTCCTGCTCGTCGATCCGAAGATGCTCGAGTTCTCGCTCTATCAGGGCATTCCGCACCTGATCGCCGAAGTCGTCACCAATCCCAAGCGCGCCGCCGCGGCACTTCTCGGTGTCGTGAACAAGATGGAAGAGCGCTACCACCTGATGGCGAAGCGCGGCGTGCGCAACATCGAGCAGTACAACAAGGCGATCGCGAAGGACCTCGCGACGAACCGGCCGAAGCCCGACGACGAGATCGTCCCGAAGAAGCTGCCGTACATCGTGGTCGTGATCGACGAGCTCGCCGACCTGATGATCGTGGCTGCGCGCGACGTCGAAGAGTCGCTCATGCGACTCGCGCAGATGGCGCGCGCAGCGGGCATCCACCTGGTGCTCGCGACGCAGCGACCGAGCGTCGACGTGCTCACCGGCATCATCAAGGCCAACTTTCCCTCGCGCATCTCGTTCCAGGTCAGCTCGCGAACCGATTCGCGCACCGTGCTCGACGCGAACGGCGCGGAGCGGCTGCTCGGCATGGGCGACCTCCTGTACGTGCCGCCGGGCAGCTCCAAGCTCGAGCGCATTCACGGTCCCTACATCTCTGAGAAGGAGGTCGAGGTCGTCACGGAATGGTGCCGCCAGCAGGGCTCGCCCGAATTCGATCCGACCCTGATCCGTCTCAGCCAGGAGAGCGAGAAGTCGGAGGAGCGCGGCGAGGACGTCGACGAGCTCTTTGATCAGGCCGTCGACGTGGTCGCGCGCAGCCGCATCGCATCGATCTCGTTCGTCCAGCGCAAGCTCAAGATCGGCTACAACCGCTCGGCGCGAATCCTGGAGCAGATGGAAGCCGACGGCATCGTCGGACCGCAGGAGGGAACGAAACCCCGTGAGATCTTCGTCCGTCCGCCCGACGAGTAGCGCGTGCGCCTTGCTGGCGTGCATCGTGCTCGCGCTCGTCGCCGCGGACTCGGGGGACGAAGCGGGCAAGGCGCTCGACGCCGTGCAGAAGCGCTACGAGGGCGTGCGCGACCTGCACGCGAACTTCGAGCAGGCGAGCTTCAGCCTGGCGCTGGACAAGTGGACGATCTCCACGGGCGCCGTCACGGTCGAACGGCCGGGCAAGATGCGCTGGGAGTACGCGGCCCCGGACGGGCGCGTGATCGTGCTGGTCGCGGACTCGATCAAGATCTGGAATCCCGACGAGAAACAGCTGCAGATCGCGCCGCTCTCGGCGGGCAACGTATCGCCCACCGCGCTCGGCTTCTTGCTCGGCCAGGCGGTGCTGCGCGACACCTTCGACGCCGAGCTGATCGCCGCGCCCGAGCGCGCGGAGCGCGGCCTGCGCCTGCGACCGAAGGCCGACAGCGGCTTCGAGCTGCTCGAGCTGTGGGTTGATCCGAAGACCTTCGAGCTGCGCGAGTCGGTCGTGCTCGATCTGTTCGGCAATCGCACGCGCCTCCGCCTGTCCGACATGCGCGAGAATTCCGGCGTCGCGGCGAAGGTCTTCGAATTCGAGGCGCCCGCCGGCGCGGAGGTCGTGGACCTGCGATGAGCCCGCACGCGACCGCTTCGAATCCGCACCCCACAGCTCGCCATCGAATCGGGTGTACACCGCACAGCGTTCCGAGTGGCGGAGTCTTGACACTCGAGCCGTCGGCGATCCGTCGCGCGCAGCCGCGTGCGATCCGAGCGCGAGATGAGGGCGTAAACCCTTTGGGACCAAGCACTTCGAGCGTTCGGTGCGCGCCTGGAGCCGTTGCAATGAGAAGCGCTTTTGATAGACTTCGAGAAGTTCGTAACCGCTCGATTTTTCAAGTGATTTTGGACCACCGCTGGGTACTGGAAAAAGCCCTGCTTGAGCCGGGACGCGTTCATCCGGAGCGATCTGCCGACGCGGGTTTGGCCGCGGCCGCGTTGCACGCGTGCAAGCTCTCGAACCAGCACGATTTTCGGACGACGCGGTGCGATCGCTCGGGCGTTGCGCGGCGACGGCGGACACAGAAATCCGCACACGGCGCTTGGTATGTCGATTGCACTTCTCGGCCCCGCGGATCAGCCGAAGGCGAGGAAATCCAATGAGCGACTCGGGTTCGGGTTCTGGGAGACGAGGCTTCGTCCGAGACGTAATGAAGCGCATCTCCGTATCGCGCGGGGGTGATGACGACGAACGGGAGAGCCGGTTGCCTGACGAGATGGACGAGATCGAGAGGGTTCGTGACGGGCTGCGCTTCCTCGGGCCGGAGTCGGCCGAGCTCGTGCGCCGCGTCGAACGCGTGCTCATGGAGTACGAGCTGATTCGCCAGCGCCTCGAGCGCCAGCGCCAGCAGTCGTTCGACTCCGAGAGGCAGAACGAGAAGCTCGTGAGCGCGATGCAGGACGCGAAGCAGCAGATCGACCTGTTGAAGCAGGAAGTCGACAAGCTGTGCTCGCCGCCCAACACCTACGGCATTTTCGAGCGCAGCAACAAAGACGGAACCTGCGAGATCAACGTCGACGGCAAGATGATGCGCGTGAACTCGCACCCGAGCATCCGCATCGAGGAGCTGATGGAAGGTCAGCTGGTGGTGCTGAACGAGGCGTTCAACATCGTCGACGCGACGACCTTCGATCCGCGCGGCGAGGTGATGACGGTCTCCGACGTGCTCGAGGACGGTCGCGTGATCGTGCTCGGTCACGCCGACGAAGAGCGCGTGGTCAGTCTCTCGCAGCCGATGCGGCGCGAGAAGCTGAAGGCCGGTGACAACCTGCTCGTGAATCCGCGCACCGGCTTCGGCGTGGAGCGCCTGCCCAAGTCGACCGTCGATCAGGTCATGCTCGAGGAAGTTCCCGACGTCACCTACGAGGACATCGGGGGTCTGGGCGATCAGATCGAAGTGCTGCGCGACGCGATCGAGCTGCCGTATCTGCACGCCGACCGCTTCAAGCGCTACAACCTGTCGCCGCCGAAGGGCATCCTGCTCTACGGTCCGCCCGGCTGCGGCAAGACCATGATCGGAAAGGCCGTGGCGAACAGCCTGGCGCTCCGCATCCAGGAGATGCGCGGCGGCGAGGCCAAGAGCTACTTCCTGAACGTGAAGGGTCCGGAGCTCTTGAACAAGTACGTCGGCGAGACGGAGCACAAGATCCGCGAGGT
>JANNLG010000225.1:0-15489 GCA_031396695.1 Deltaproteobacteria bacterium | reverse complement strand
GCTCGCCGACAAGCTCGGCTACGACTACGCGTGGGAGGTCGAGCACCACTTCCTGGAGGAGTACTCGCACTCCTCGTCGCCGGAGGTGTTCCTGTCCGCCGCCAGCCAGCGCACCAAGAACATCCGGCTCGGCCACGGCATCATCCAGCTCACCACCAACCACCCGGCGCGCGTCGCCGAGCGCGTGGCCACGCTCGATCTGGTGTCACACGGCCGTGTAGAGATGGGCATCGGCGAGGGCTCGAGCGTGACGGAGCTGCACCCGTTCGACCGCCGCTTCCGCGACAAGCGCGACGTCTGGGAGGACGCGGTGCGCGCGATCCTGCCGATGTTCACGCACGAGGGCTGGGAGTATCACGGCAAGTACTTCGATTTCCCGCTGCGCAACGTGCTGCCGAAGCCGCTGCAGAAGCCGCACCCGCCACTCTGGGTCGCCTGCTCGCAGCTCGACACGATCGAGATGGCGGGCCGGCGCGGCATGGGCGCGCTCGGCTTCCAGTTCGTGTCGGCCGAAGCCGCGCACGCCTGGGTGAACGCGTACTACAACGCGTACGTGAAGCGGCGCGAGCTGCTCTGCGAGCACGCGACCAACCCGCAGATCGCCATCGTGTGCGGCTTCATGTGCGCGCCCACGGATGAAGAGGCGATCCGGATGGCGGAGGGCTGGACGTTCTTCCAGTTCGCGCTGGGCTTCTACAACTCCCACGGCCCGGTCGTCCCGAACAGCGTGAACTTGTGGGACGAGTACGCGAAGTGGCGCGAGACACCGGCAGGCCAGAAGGCGCAGCGCGGCGGCGGTCTGATCGGCTCGCCCGCGACGTTGCGCGAGCGGCTGCGCAAGTTCCGCGACTCGAACGTGGACCAGGTGATTCTGTTGAACCAGGCCGGCAAGAACACGCACGCGGACATCTGCTCGAGCCTCGAGCTGTTCGCGCGCGAGGTCATGCCCGAGTTCCACGCCGACGAGCCCGCGCACCAGGAATGGAAGCGGAAGGTGCTCGCCGGCGAGATCGACCTCGAAGAGATCGACACGCAGCCGTACCACATGCCGAGCAACCAGACCCCGACCAAAAAAGGGGTTTCCGCGCCGAACTGACGGGTGTAGGGTGGCTTCCGACCAGCCGGGGAGGGAAGCCATGCTTCGCGTGTCCGGTCTTCTGTTGGGTTCGAGCCTGATCCTGCTCGCAGCGTGCGAACGCGCCACCGACGTCGCGGCGCCGCCGCCGTCGACCGCGGCCGGTTCGCCGGAGCTGGTCCTCTCGGGGATGTGGAACGTCGAGGGCGTGACCATCGAGACCGCCTCCGGCAAGACGCGCCAGATCGCGGGCACGATCATCCTCGCGCAGGAGGGCGATCGCTACACGTCGACCTTCGATCTCGACACCACGTTGCCCAGCGAGGGCGGCCCGGTGCACGCGAACGTGATCGGCGAAGGCGACGGCAGCGTCGCGGGCCGAACGCTGTCGGGCACGACCCACACCCAGATCATCATCTCGGGCGCGCCGAACGTGGACCCGGGCTTCGCCTACGTCCCGCGCAGCGTCGGCACGCGCATCATCTCGAAGACGAAGGCGATCCTCGCGGAGGACGGCACGATCGCGATCGAGATCGAGAGCGAGCCGGCACCCGGCGAGACCTATGCCTCGACGCGCACGACCCTCAAGGGCTCGTTCGCTGCGCCGCTGCGTACTCCTTCAGAACCTTGAGCGCGGACTCCCAGTTGTAGACGTCTTCCTGGTAGTCGAAGCGGCCTGCGCCCGCGTAGAGCTTGATCGTGAGGCCCGGGAACTCGTAGTGAGTGCCGTCGGCGCGCTTGCCCGGCAGACGGTTCAGCCACTTGTAGACGATCCGGTTGCCGTCGATCGCGACCCACTCGATCGGGTACGTCCACCCCTTGCACTGCGCCATCGCGGGGATCAGCCAGGCGCGGATCGCGTCGCGGCCACGGAATGTGCCGAGGTGGTGCTCGACGTACAGCGCGTCGGGCGTGAAGCAGTCGACGAACGCGTTCCAATCGTCGTGGGTCTGCACGTCGATGGTTTTCTTGAAGGCGGCCTCGATCTCGGAGCGGACGAACGCTGTCATTCGCCGATCCTCGCACAACCGGCACGGAGCTTGCTCATGCCTTTCGGGCACAGCCATGAGCGCGAACCCGTCGAATCCGGTCGGCCTGCCGATCCAGAGCTACCTCGAGCGCCTTCACGCCGAGTGCGCGGGGCTGCTCTCGGGCGACGTCGCGACCTACATCCCCGAGCTCGCCAAGGCCGACCCGGCCTGGTTCGGCATCTGCCTCGCGACGACGGACGGCCGCATCTACGAAGTCGGCGACACGCGCCAGCCGTTCACGATCCAGTCGATCTCGAAGCCGTTCATCTACGGGCTCGCGCTCGAAGACCGCGGGCGCGCCGCGGTGCTCGACAAGATCCGCGTCGAGCCGTCTGGCGAAGCCTTCAATTCGATCAGTCTGACGCCCGGAACGGGCCGTCCGATGAATCCGATGATCAACGCGGGCGCGATTGCGGCGACGTCGCTCGTGGCGGGTCACTCGGAGGCGGACAAGCTGCACCGCATCCTGTCGCTGCTCTCGCTGTACGCGGGGCGGCCGCTCGAGCAGGATCTGACCGTCTACGAATCCGAGCGCGACACCGGCCACCGCAACCGCGCGATCGGCCACATGCTGCGCAGCTTCGACGTGCTGGGCGAAGCGCCGGACGCCGCGCTCGACCTGTACTTCCGGCAGTGCTCGGTCAGCGTCGACTGCCGCGACCTGGCGTTCATGGCCGCCACGCTCGCGAACGGGGGCGCGAATCCGGTCAGCGGCGAGCGGCCGATCCGCCCAGAGTTCGTGCAGCACGTGCTCAGCATCATGGCAACTTGCGGCATGTACGACTACGCGGGCGAGTGGGTGTACTGGGTCGGCATGCCGGCCAAGAGCGGCGTTTCGGGCGGCATTCTCGCGGTGCTGCCGGGCCAGCTCGGCCTGGGATTGTTCTCGCCGCCGCTCGACGCGCGCGGCAACAGCGTGCGCGGGGTCGAAGTGTGCCGGCGCATCTCGAGCGACCTGAACCTGCACTTCCTGTCCGCGGCGCGGCCGTCGGGCTCGATCGTGCGCGCGTCGTACTCGCTCGCGCGGGTGGGCTCGAAGCGCGTGCGCAGCGAATCGGAGAGCGAGGTGCTCGACGCGCGCGGCGAGCGCGCCCGGGTCTACGAGCTGCAAGGCGACCTGGCCTTCGCGGCCGTCGAAGCGGTGTCCCGGCGCGTGGTCGAGGAAGCCTCGGGCGTGGACGTGGCGGTGATCGACCTGGCGCGCGTCACACAGATCGGAGACGCTGCGGCCGAGATCCTGCTGGCGCTGGTCCAGAGTCTTGCGCGCGCGGGCAAGCAGCTCGTGTTCGCCAGCGCCGAACGCCACCTGCGCGCTGTGCGATTCTGGCGCGAGCGCCTGAGCCGCGACGCCGGACCGTCCCTGCTCGTGTTCCCGGAGCTCGACGGGGCGCTCGAGTTCTGCGAGAACCGCTTGCTCGGGCGCAGTGAGCGCGGCGCCGCTTCGCCCGCGCTGCGGCTCTCCGATCACCCGACGCTGCACGGACTCGCGCCCGCGCAGGTGCTCGAGCTCGAATCGCGGCTCGAGCTTCGCAGCTTCGCGCCGGGCGAGCTGATCGTGCGTCGCGGCGACGAGGCCGACCGGATCTACTTCATCGTCGCGGGCGAGGTGAGCGTGAGCGCCGAGCTCGCGAACGGCAAGCTGAAGCGCCTGTCGACGCTTTCCGCGGGCATGACCTTCGGCGAGCTCGCAATGGTGAACCGTTCGCCGCGCTCCGCGGACGTGCGCGCCGACAGCCAGACCGAGTGCTACGCGCTCGCGGTGGCCGAGTTCGACCGGCTGGGCGAGAAGCACCCGGAGATCAAGATGACGCTGCTCGAGAACCTGCTGCGCACGCTCTCGCGCACCGCCTCGCGGCTGACCGGCGAGGTGCTCGAACTCTCGCGCTGAGCCCGGCCGAAACCCGCCCGGCGGGGTATGCTCCCCGGCGCAGATGCGCTGGCGCGACGGCACCCCTCATCAGAAGGCGCTGTACCTGGCGCTGGTCTCGGCGTACGCGCTCGGGCTCCTGCTCGCCTGCTCGAGCGCGCTCGAGCGCGTGGGCCGGCCGGACGTCGGCTTCACCATGGACGGGCTCTCGCTCTCGCCCTCGCGGCGCGACGCGGGCGACGCGGGTCTGCGCGGCGGTGCGCGGCTCCTGACGGTGAACGGCTTCGAGACCGAGGGTCAGTCGGTGCGGCGCGAGGTCTGGCCGCGGTTGCTCCGGAAGGACGGCACCACCAACGTGCTCGTGGTCGAGAAGCCCGGCCTCGAGGTGAGCGAGATCTCGATCCCCGTGCGCGATCTGCGCTGGGCGGACGTGGTGTACGCGGAGGTCGGCGCGATCGCGCTCGGCGCGCTGTTCTTCCTGGTCGGTGCGATCACGTTCGCGCTCCGTCCCTGGGCGGTCGAGAGCTGGGCGCTGCTCTCGCTGTGCACGGTGGCCGGCGGCTTCCTCACCATGTTGCTCTCCGGTGTCGGCCCGGCCAAGCCCGTGTACGTGATCTATTTCCGCACCATGCTCGGCTTCCTGGCGGCCGTGCCGATCCACGCGGGGCTCGCGTTCCCGGTCACGCACCCGTGGCTGCTGCGCAAACCGCCGCGCGTGCTGTACGGCGTGTACGCGCTCGGCGTCGCGCACGCGGGCGTGCAGATCGCCGCCTGGGCGACCGAGTACGCGGGCCCGTTCCGCTACCTCGGCATCGTCGACACGAGCCTCTTGCTCGCCGTCATGCTGTTCTTCGTGGGCCGCTGCGGCGTGCTCGCCATGCGCGCGCGCGATCCGCTGGTGGCGCAGCGCGCGCGCATCCTGCTGGCGGGCGCGCTGTTCGGCATGTCGCTGCCGGTGGGCGTGCGCTTCGTGCAGGCCAGCCTCGGCATCCACGTGCTCGACATCCGCGTGGCGTACTGGACGCTCTCGATCCTGCTGCTCGCGCTGGCCCGAACGACGCTGCGCCACGAGCTGATGAACGCGCGCGTGGCCGCGCGACGCGCGGTGGTGTACGGCGCCGCCGTGGTCGCACTCACGGTGCTGGCGGTCGCGCTGGTGAGCGTGTCGCCGTACCTGATGGCGGGCATGCTCCTGCCGCTGCTCTACGTGTGGCCGCGCTTCGAGGCCGTGTTGAACGCGTGGCTCTACCCCAAACGCGTGCGCATGCCGGGCACGGTGCGCGCGATCGGCGAAGGCCTGGCCGAAGCGACCGACGTCGCCGCGGTGCTCGAGGTGCTGTGCCAGGCTCCCGCACGCCTCGCCGACGTGCGCGGCAGCTCGGCGTTCCTGTTCGCGGGCGTCGCCGGACCGGACGAGCACCGGCGTGGCGGGGGCCTTTCGGCGAGCGACGGCCCGCAGCTTGCGCGCGAGCCGCTCGTGCAGCTCATGATCACCACGCGCAAGGAGATCTTCCGCGAGCAGATCGCGATCGAGCCGCAGTACGCGAACATCAAGCGCGAGTGCTACGCGGCCTTTCAGCGGCTGGGCGCGGATTTGTTGCTGCCGATCCAGCGCGACGGCCGCGTGATCGGCGGGCTCGCGGTCGGCGCGCGCGAGCAGGGAGACGTCTGGGAACGGCTCGAGCTCGACGTCCTGCAGACGATCGTGCAGCAAGCCGTGCAGGCGCTGATCCGGATCGAGGCGACCGAGCGGCTGCGCTCGCGCGAGCTCGAGTTCGCCGAGCTGAAGCGCTTCTTCCCGCCGCAGATCATCGAGCAGGTGATGGCGCGCGGCGGCGCGGCCGAGCTGCGCTCGCAGCGCAAGCTCGTCACGGTCTTCTTCGCCGATCTGCGCGGCTTCACGGCGTTCTCGGAAAGCGTCGAGCCGGAAGAGGTGATGGCGACGCTCGGCGAGTACCACAACGCCATGGGCAAGCGCGTGACCGAGTTCGCCGGCACGCTCGAGCGCTTCGCGGGCGACGGCTTCATGGTCTTCTTCAACGATCCCGTCGAGCAACCCGATCACGTCGAGCGCGCCGCGCGCATGGCGCTCGCCATGCACTCCGACATCGCCCACCTGCGCACCGGCTGGGCGCACCGCGGCTATCGCATCGACGCGGGCATCGGCATCCACACCGGCTACGCGACCTGCGGGTTCATCGGCTACGAGGGCCGGCGCGACTACGGCGTGATCGGCAACGTCACGAACCTGGCCGCACGCCTCTCGGACGCGGCAAAGGGAGGGGAGATCCTGACCACCGCCACCGTGCGCGCGGAGCTGCGCGAGCGCTTCGCGTTCGAGTCCGTCGGTGAGCTCGAGATCCAGGGCCTGGCGGCGCCGCAGCCGGCCTTCCGGTTGATTCCCGCCGAGGATGCGCGCTAACTACAAGCGACCCATGAAGATCCTTCGTCTCGCGCTGCTCTCGCTGCCGCTCCTGAGCGGCTGCTTCGTCAACATCAAGGTGCCGCTCGACACCGACCTCGATCGCACGCAGCTCGGAGACAAGGTCGGCGAGGCCTCCGCGCAGAGCGTGTTGTGGCTGTTCTTCTGGGGCGACTCGGGCACGCAGGCCGCGGCGACGCAGGGCGGCATCACGACCATCACGCACGCGGACCGACGGCTCTTCACGATCCTGTTCGGTGTCTACGCGCGCGAGACCACGATCGTCTACGGGGAGTAGCGTGGCGCGCGTCGCTTCCATCCTCGGCGCTCTGCTTCTCTGCGGCTGCACGTACGGCGCGATCTACACGCACGTCACGCGGCCGCTCACCACGCACTTCGACCGCACGCCCGTCGGCAACGGCTTCCACGCGGAGGGCGACGTGAAGGAGCTGCGCTACAACGCCTACCTGCGCGTGCTGTGGGACGAGAACTCGATCGGCTCGATCGCCAAGGACGCCGGCTTCAAGCAGATCTACTACGCCGATCTCGAGACCTTCTCGGTGCTCGGCATCTGGTCGCAGTACCGCGTGCACGTGTACGGCGTGAAGGGAGTCCCGACGCCGTGAGCGTGGTCCCGTCGCAAGCGGAGATCGTCGCCGCGCGCCTGCGCCTGCGCGAACGCTTTCTGCGCAAGATGGAGGCGACCCCCGGCGTCGCGGACGCGAAGCCGCTCGGCAGCGGGCCGAAGAACCGCCACGGCATGCCGCAGCTTCCCGTCGGGCAGACGCGCACCGCGCCGGGCAAATGGCCGGTGCTCGATCTGGGTGAGCAGCCCGCCGTCAGCGCCGAGACCTGGCAGCTCGCGATCGACGGCGCGTGCGCGCGACCGCTCGTGCTCTCCTTTCGCGACTTCGTCGCGCTCGAGCAAGTCGACGACGTCTCCGACTTCCACTGCGTGACCGCCTGGTCGAAGCTCGACGTGCCGTGGACGGGCGTGCGCTTCTCGACGCTCGCCGCGCTCACGGAGCCCCACGAAGCCGCGACCCACGTCGTGTGTCACGCGTACGACGGCTACGACACGAACCTGCCGCTCGACGAAGCGCTGAAGGACGACGTGCTGCTCGTGCACCGCGCCGAGGGCGCGCCGCTCCCGCCCGAGCACGGCGGACCCGTGCGCATGATCACGCCGCAGCTCTACGCCTGGAAGGGCGCGAAGTGGATCAAGCGCATCGAGTTCCTGACCGCCGACCGCAAGGGCTTCTGGGAGCTGCGCGGCTACTCGAACACAGCGCATCCCTGGAGAAACGACCGATATTCCTGAGCCGCGCTCCCCGCGTATGATGCGCGGATGAAGATCGAGACGCTGGCGTTCGGGTACGGACTGATCGAGGGGCCGCGCGTCGATGACGCGGGCAACCTGTACTTCAGCGACGTGACGAATGGCGGCGTGTTCCGGCGCCGCCCGACCGGAGAGATCGACACGGTGGTGCCCAAGCGCCGCGGCGTGGGCGGCATCGCGCTCCACGCCGAGGGCGGGATCGTGATCTCGGGCAAGAACATCTGTCACGTGAAGGACGGCGCGACGCGCGTGCTGTTTGCGCGCGACGACGTGCCCGGATTCAACGACCTGTTCACCGACGCGTCGGGCCGCGTGTACACGGGCTCGATGCTGTCGAGCCCGTTCGGTGCGGACGCGGGCGAGCGCAAGCTCGGCGACTGCTACCGGATCGACGGCGAGGGCCGGGCGAGCGTGCTCTACGGCGGTGTCTCACTGACGAACGGGATCGGCTTCTCGCCCGACGGCCGGCGCCTCTACCACTCCGATTCCGCGCGCGGCCTGGTGCTCGTGCACGAGCTCGACTCCGCCGGGCGCGCGACGCCCCTGACACCGATCCGCGTCGACGGCGGTCCCGATGGCCTCGCCGTCGACGAGGAGGGCGGCGTCTGGGTCGCGTTGTATCAAGCGGGAGCGGTCGCGCGCTTCAAGCCGGACGGTTCGCTCGATCGCCGCATCGCGTTGCCGGCCAAGGCCGTCACCAGTCTGAGTTTCGGCGGCGCGGATCTCCGCGACCTGTACGCGGTGAGCGCCGACAACACCGACGACCCCGCACGCGCGGGCTCGATCTTCCGTACACGCAGCGACGTCGCGGGGCTGCCCGCGCCGCTCGCGCGGATCTGAGGGGAACGCGAGCGATGTCCGGTCCGCTCGACGGAATCCGCGTGCTCGACTTCGGGCGCTACATCGCCGGTCCGTGGTGCGCGGCGCTGCTCGGCGACCTGGGTGCGGACGTGATCCGCATCGACAAGCGCGGTGGAAGCGAAGACCGTTTCGTCGGGCCGGTCGCCGACGGCGGCGAGGGCGCGCTGTACCTGCAGGCGAACCGCAACAAGCGCGGTCTGACGCTGGACCCGATGAAGCCCGCGGGTCGCGAGGCCGTGCGCAGACTGGTCGCGACCGCCGACGTGGTGGTCGCGAACCTCCCGCCGCAGACGCTCACCGCGATGGGGCTCGACTGGCCCACGCTGCGAGCGCAGAAGCCGACGCTGGTACTCACCACGGTGTCGGCCTTCGGCGGCGGCGGACCGTACTCGCGCAAGCTCGGCTTCGACGGCATCGGTCAGGCGATGTCGGGCGCGATGTACCTGTCGGGAAAGCCGGGCGAGCCGATGAAAGCGTACGTGCCGTGGGTCGACTTCGGCACTGCGGGACTGGCCGCGTTCGCGACCGTCGCGGCGCTGTACGCGCGCAGCACGACCGGACTCGGCCAGCACGTCGAAGGCTCGCTCTTGCAGACCGCGCTCAGCGTCTCGAACGCGGCGCTCGTCGAGCAGCGCGTGCGCAAGCTCGATCGCGTGGCGACCGGCAACCGCAGTCAGATCGCCGGGCCGAGTGACGCGTACCGCACCCGCGACGGCTGGATCCTCGCGCAGGTGATCGGTGCGCCGCTGTTCGCGCGCTGGTGCAAGCTGGTGAACGAACCCGGTCTACTCTCGGATCCGCGCTTTGCGAGCGATCCGGCCCGTGGGGAAAATGGCGCGCTCCTGTCCGAGCGCATGGCGCGCTGGTGCGCGGAGCGCACGACCGCCGCTGCGCTCGCCGAGCTCGAGACCGCGAACATCCCCGCCGGTCCGATCTATTCGCCGCAGCAGGCCGTCGACGATCCGCACGTTCGCGAGGCGCGAATCCTGCGTGACGTCGACTACCCCGGGCTGCCGACTCCCGCGCCGATCTCCGAAACGCCCGTGCGTTTCTCCGAGAGCGACGCCGGCATCCGCACGCGCGCGCCGCTGCTCGGTGAACATACCGAGCAGATCCTGTGCGAGCTCGGATATGATCCGGCGCAGGTCGCAGAACTGCGCAATGAAGGAGTGATCTGACGTGCTGAGATCCGTCGCCCGATTCACGGTGGTATTCGTCGCCATGGCCCTGCTCGTCGGCGCGCACGCGTCGGCGCAGACCGAGGCGTGGAACCAGGAGAAGGTCACCGCGCTCGCCAAGGAGCTCGAGTCCGCCGTCTCCGGGCTGCGCGACGCGGTGCGCAGGAGCCCGCTGATGGAGAACCCCCAGCAGAAGGCCAGGCTGTTCCGCATCTCCGACAAGCTGCGCCTGATCGAGTCGGAGTGCGTGAGCCTTCACGCACACCTCGCCAGAGGCGCCGGCATGGAAGAGACGCTGCCCATGTTCGAGCGCATCCAGCGCCTGCGGCGCCAGACGCAGTCGATGGCCAACCGGACGGACGTCTCCGCGCTCACGCAG
Source organism: Deltaproteobacteria bacterium (assembly GCA_031396695.1). Taxonomy (GTDB): domain Bacteria; phylum Myxococcota_A; class UBA9160; order SZUA-336; family SZUA-336; genus VGRW01. The sequence continues at coordinate 5,337 of JANNLG010000225.1, read as the reverse complement.
CCGAAGCTCGATCGCGCGAACGAGGTGCTCGCTCAGCTCGCGCCGTTCTACACCTCTCCCACGCCACCGGAGACGAAATCGTGAGTCACTCCCGCTTGACGTTCGTCGTGCTCGCCGTCGTCGTCGCTTCGTTGGCCTGCAAGCCGGCGGGTCCTCCGCCGCTCTCGCCCGTCGAGCTCGAGGCGAAGAACCGCGGCGAGTGTCACGTGCTCGCCGTCGGTCAGAGTCGCTTCGATCCGACGCTCGCGGCGGAGCCACCGCCGCGCACGATCAGCGAGACGCACAAGCAGGGCGGCGACGTGGTCGGCTCCGGTGCGGTTGCGAAGGGCGCGGTGGTGGGCGGTCTGGTCGGCCTGGCGGGCGGCGCGATCGCGGGAAATGCCGGCGCGGGCGCCGCGATCGGCGCGGGCGGCGGGGCGCTGATCGGAGGCGTGCGCCGTCACAAGGAGACGCAGAAGATGGTCACCACCACGCGCACGAATCCCGAGTACACCGCCTACCTCGCGGCGAAGGACGGCTATCGCGCCGCGTTCGATGCCTGCATGACCGCGCGCGCGGCGCAGCCGGTGGCGCCGCAATGATGCGGCGGGTTGCGACACTTTCGCTCGCGTCGCTGCTCGGTGTCGCTGCCGCGGCCTCGGCCGCCGATTTCGACGGCAATCAGGCTCTGGTCTGCACGTTCGAGTCGGCAGCGGCCTGCGACGGCGACGCGCAGTGCGGGACGGTGACCAGCGCCGACATCGATCTGCCCGACTCGATCGGCGTGGACTTCAAGGGCAGGCGCCTGCACTCGCCGGACGGCCAGCGAACCAGCCCGATCGACGCTACCGCCGTCACCGACGCGGCGCTGATCGCGCAGGGCAACCAGAACGGCCGCGGCTGGAGCATGGCGATCGACCGCGCGAGCGGGCGCATGGTCGGCACGATCGCCGAGCCCGACGGCGTGTTCGTGGTGACCGGGAGCTGCGCAAACGCGCCGTAGCGACTAGAGCTCGAGCCAGAGCTCCTTCGGCCCACGCAAGATGGTGTTGTTCCGCCAGACGATCGTCTGCTCGGGCAGCCGCATGTTCGGGTAGCGCGTGACCAGCGCCTCGAGCGCGAGCGTACCCTCGAGGCGCGCGAGCTGTGCGCCCAGACAGAAGTGGAGGCCATGGCTGAACGACAGGTGGCGAACCTCGCCGCGCGTGATGTCGAAGCGCTCGGGGTCGGCGAAGGCCGCCGGATCGCGATTCGCAGCGCCGAGCATGAGCAGGAGCTGTTGGCCGGCGCGCAGCCGGTGCCCCGACAACGTGCAGTCGGCCTTCACGATGCGCGACGTCATCTGCACCGGGCTGTCGTAGCGGAGCACCTCCTCGAGCGCGGCGGGCACGCGCTCGGGCGCCATGCGCAGAAGGTCGAGCTGCTCGGGATTGCGCAGGAGCGCCAGCACCGCGTTCGAGATCAAGTTGGTGGTGGTCTCGTTTCCGGCCACGAGCAGGAGCACCAGCGTCGCGAACATCTCCGAGAGCTTCAGGCGATCTCCGCCTTCTTCGGCGGCGACCAGCGCGGAGATCAGGTCGTCGCGCGGCGCGAGCCGGCGCGCGTCGACGATCGCCTCGAAGTAGCTGCGCAGCTCGGCCGTCGCGCGCAGGGCGGCGCGCTGATCGTCGAAGGTGCCTTCGCCGAGGGAGCGCACGATTTCGTTCGACCAGTCGCGGAAGCGCAGGTGGTCTTCGGGCGGAACGCCGAGCATCTCGGCGATCACGCGCACGGGCAGCGGCGCCGCGAACTCGCGCACCAGCTCCATCGCGCCGTGCGCGGGCCGCGCCTCCAGCAGCTCCTTCAAGATCTGCTCCACGCGCGGGCGCATGCGCTCGATCGCGCGCGGCGTGAACGCCTTCGCGACCAGCCCGCGCAAGCGTGAGTGATCGGGCGGATCGCGCCGCAGCATCGACATGTTGTCGTTCTGGTAGGGATCGGGCAGCCCGGCTCGCGCCATGCGCCGAACGAAGCGCGGGAACAGCCGCGTGTTGCGCTCGTCCGACGAGAACGAGCTGTCGCGCAGAACCGCGATCACGTCGTCGTAGCGCGACAGCACGTAGCCGTCGGCGGCGCGCGTCTTGTGGAAGGGATCCGTCTCGCGCAGCTTCCGGTAGAACGGGTACGGGTCCTCCCGAAAACCTGCGGCCATCGGGTTGAACACGATGCCGGTCTCGACCCGCTCCACGGCGACCAGCGCCAGCGAGCGAGCGGTCCAGAGAAGATCGTCGATGCGCGTGCGCAGGGTCATGCGAGCTTCCTTTCGAGCGAGGGTTCGTCGTGCTCGGGCGAGATCTCTTCGAGGCTGCGGCCGGCGGTTTCCGGGAACGCGAGCGCGACCACCAGCGGCGCGAGCAGCGCCGCGCCGAGCAGGATCGAGATCGCGCTCCAGTGCGAGCCGGTGACACCGTACAGCGTCGACTCGAGCGCGAGCCCGATGCCGGCGCCAATCGTCGCGAGTCCGAGCCGCGCGCCCGCCGCCGTCGAGCGGTGCGAGGTCGGGAACAGCTCTGCACCGTAGGTCGAGAGCAGCGTGTCGTGGCCGATCAGCATGAAGATCAGCACGATCCAGAGCGGCACCAGCCACACGCCGCCGGAGTTGTAGAACGCGAGGAACAGCGCGAACACCGACAGTCCGGCGACGATCGTCATGCGAAAGCGGCCGAAACGGTCCGAGAGCCGCCCCGCGACCGGCGCGCCGCAGATCGCGATCGCGCCGCCGAATCCGTAGAGCATGCTCACCTGGCCGGCCGACCAGCCTTGGGCCTGCTGCAAGTACTTCGGTCCCATCAGATCCGCGGCGGCGATTCCCAGCGAATAGAAGACCGCGATCGCCGCCGTCGCAGCGAAGCGGCCCGGATAGTCGCGCACAAGCCGCGCCACCGGCTGCCAAAGGGGGGTTTGTTCGCCGACCTGCTCGCGTGCTTCGAAGCGGGCGGTCTCGGGCAGACTTCGCCGCAGCCAGGCCAGCACGAGCAACGGCACCAGCCCGACCAGGTACAGACCGCGCCAACCCTGCGGCGAGCGGGCCGCGAGCGGCAGCAGGATCGCCGCGAGCCCGACCCCGCACGACTTGATCGCGAACAGCGCACCGATGCCCCAGCCGCGCGACTCGGGCGGCAGCTCCTCGCTGATCACGACCACCGCCAGCAGCATCTCGGCGGTGCCGAACATGCGCGCCAGGAATTGCAGCGTCACATAGGTGTGTGGGTCGGTCGCGAACGCGGTCGCGCCCGTCAGCGCCGTGTAGCCGAGGATCGTGCCGAGCAGCGCGCGGCGCCGGCCGATGCGATCCGCCGCCAGCGCGATGAACAGGGCGGGCAGGGAGCCCATGCGCAGGATCGAGCCGAGCCAGCCGACGTCCGCCTCCGCGATCCCGAGTCCGGCCTGGATCTGCGGCAGCGCCATCCCGAACAGCGACAGGTCGTACTGATCGAAGAGCGTCGCGAGCGAGACAAGGCCGAGCACCCGCCATTGCCGCTGCGTGAGCTCCGGTGCGCCGGCCAGGAAGGGGAGCCAGCGTTGCCAACGGGGTCGAGTGATCGCGAGTGCCTCCGACATCGCGGGTCGCTACAGCAACTCGGGTGCCAACGCGCGGATGTCGAGTCGGCGGCCACGCCTCACGCGCCTGCATGCAGCGCCCGACACCCTGCAGTTGCGGCCTACCGCTTTCCGCGCTTCTTGTGCTTCTTCTGCGCCTTGCGCTGATCGCGCTTGGCCATCGCTTTCTGCGCGCGCGCCGCTTTTCGATTGCCGGGCATGCCGCCCATGCCGGCCATCATCGAGGGATCGAAGCCGGGCGGAAGCTGCGGCATACCGGCGCCACCACCACCACCGCCGCCGCCGCCGAACATACGGCCGACGCCGGGAATCTTCGACAGCAGTCCGCCGGCTCCGCCGCCGCCGAGCTGGCTCATCATCTCGCGCATCTGCTTGAAGCGCTGCAAGAGGCCGACGAGATCGGTCACCTTCGTACCCGAGCCGCGGGCGACGCGATTCTGGCGCGACGAGTTCAGGAGCTCCGGCTTGCGCCGCTCGTCCGGCGTCATCGAGGTGATCATCGCCTCGATCCGGCGCAGCTCCTTGGGATCGACGTTCGCGCCCTCGGGCATCATCTCGCTCATGCCGGGGATCTTCGCGAGCAGATCCTTGAGCGAGCCCATCTTTTGGAGCGTGCGAAGCTGGGTCAGGAAGTCTTCGAGCGTGAACTGCCCGCGCAGCATGCGCTCGGCGTCCTTCTCGGCGGTCTCGACGTCGACGACCTCCTCGAAGTCCTGCATCAGGCCGACCACGTCGCCCATGCCGAGGATGCGCTGCGCGATGCCCTCCGGGCGGAACGCCTCGAGCTTGTCGACCGCCTCGCCCATCGTCACGGCGCGGACCGGCACGCCCGTCGCGGCGCGGATCGACAGAGCCGCGCCGCCGCGCGCGTCGCCGTCGAGCTTGGTCAGGATCAGGCCGTCGAGCGGGATGCGCTCGGCGAAGCCGCGCGCCACGTTCACGGCCTCGCGGCCCATCATCGCGTCACAGACCAGTGTCGTGTGCTCGGGCTTCGTGCGGGCGGCGATCTGCTCCAGCTCGACCATCAGCTCGTCGTCGATCTGCAGCCGGCCGGCGGTGTCGAGGATGACGGTGTTGAAGCGCTTCTCGCGCGCGTAGGCGACGGCCTCGGCACAGATCGCCGGCGCGTCGTCGCCCTCGCGCGTGAAGACTTCGACGCCGACCTTCTCGCCCAGCACGCGCAGCTGCTCGCGCGCGGCGGGCCGGCGCACGTCGGCGGCCACCAGCAGCGGCCGCTCGCCCTGGCGCTTCAGGTTCCGCGCCAGCTTCGCGCAGGTGCTGGTCTTTCCGGTGCCCTGCAGGCCGAGCATCATCAGCACGCGCGTGCGGTTCTTGACCGGCTCGAACGGCTGGCCCGCGCCCATCAGCGCGACCAGCTCCTCGTAGCAGGCCTTCGTGAAGTGGTCGCCCGGGGTCACGCGCAACTTCTGGCCGCTCTTCTTGCCGGCCTCCAGCCGCACGATCTCGCCGTTGCAGCGCTCGCGCACCTTCGCCAGGAATTCGCGCACGATGCCGAGGTCCACGTCGGCCTCGAGCAGTGACGCGCGCACCTCTTGGAGCGCCCCGCCGATGTTCTCGTCGGAGAGCTCGGCCACGCCGCGGAAGCGGTCGCGCGCGTTCTTGAACCCCTTGCTGAGCGTCTCGAGCATCGGGCGCAGGCTAGCAAAGGAAGGGAGAGATTCGCTTCGTTTGAAATAGGCTGCGCGCCTGTGCCAGAGTACGCCGCGACTTGAGCACGAACGTCGAGGCGCACATCAC
>JANNLG010000165.1:0-26601 GCA_031396695.1 Deltaproteobacteria bacterium | reverse complement strand
CGCCAGAGCTGCTCGAGCTCGTCCTGGAGACGCTTGGCGCCCTCGGGCGTGATGTGGATCTTGCGTCCGGGCGCCTGCGCCATCGCCGGCCGAGATAGCGCCCTCGGTTGCCGACCGCTACAGCGGACTTCGACCTAGAGTCCCCACTTGCGCGCGAGGTACGCTTCGAGCGCGAGGCGCTCACGCACGCTGGTCGAAGCGCGCAGACTGAAGAGACCGTTGTAGTTCCTGCGCAGGTCGTTGCGCGCGACCGCGAGGACGGTGGCGGCGTCGGCGGCGTCGAGCCAGAGCTCGGGTCCGAGCGTCGCGGGATCGAAGCCCACGCCGTCGCCGAGCGCGAGCCCCGCGTCGCCGTTGTACAGGCGCCCGACCTCGTACGCCGAGAGCGGCCGCGACCAGATCGCGACCTCGTCGAGCAATCCGTTGAAGCGCACGATGTCGTGCGCCTGGCGGCCGGCGATGCGCAGCTCCTGCCGCGTCGGATCGACGTCGCCGACGCCTCCGCTCGTCACGTCCCGGGCGGCCGGCCCATCCCCTTACTCTGGCGCGTGTAGCACGCCGGCATCGTGGACGATCTGCCCGCCGACCAGCGTGAGCACGCTCGCGGTCGCGGGCAGGTCCGCGGCCGGAATCGCGAGCACGTCCTGCGAGAGCACGGCCAGATCCGCGAGCATGCCCTCGCGCAGCCTACCCTTCGCGTTCTCCGTGAACTCGGCGTAGGCGGAGCCGCGCGTGTACGCGATCAGCACCTGTTCGCGCGACAGAGCTTCCGCCGGATTCACCGGGTGGGTGGTCGCGAGCAGCATGTTCAGCCACGGGCTCTGTGGACCGTCGGAGCCGAGCGCGAGCGGCACGTCCGCCGCCAGCAGCGACTTCACGATCTGCGACCGGCCCATGCGCGCGTCGCCGAGCCGCGTCTGCATGATCTCGCGGATCGTGAAGTGCGACGGGTTTTGCACCACCACCACGCCGAGCTCGCGTGCGCGCGCGATCCGATCGGGCGTGAGCAGGTCGCCGTGCTCGATGCGCACCCGCTCCGCGCGCCACGCGTCGGGGCCGCCGGTCGCGTCGAGCGCGTCGAAGATCTCGTCGATGGCCCCGTCGCCGACGGCGTGCAGGAGCAGGGGCTCGTGCGCCGCGCGCGCGAGAGCGAACGCCGGCGCCAGCGACTCGGCCGGGAAGTTCATGCGCCCGCGCGTGTCCGGCCGATCCACGTAGGGCTCGCTCAGGAACATCAGCCGCTCGACCGGTGTGCCGTCGAGCACCCACTTCGTGCCGCTGCGGTAGACGAGCGCGTCGTCCTTGCGCTCCGAACGCTGCGCGGGCGGCGCCCAGTCCGCGGGCGGCACGAGCGTGAAGTCCATGAAGCGCCAGCGCACCCGCGCGCCGCTCGCTTGGAGTGTCGCCGCCGGATCGGCCGCCCAGTCGCCCAAGGACATCATCTGCAGCGTCGTGATGCCGAGCTCGCGCGCGCTCTGGTCGTAGGCGCGAACCGCCGCGATCGCCTCCTCGGCTGTCGCTCTTGCGCCGAGTCCGAGCGGAAAGCCCGCGTACTCGTGCGCGACACCGGAGAGCGTCGTCGTGCCCGGGCGCCGCACGTAGAAGCCACCGGGGGGATCGGGTTGGTCCTCGGCGATGCCGAGCCTCTTCAGCGCCTCGCTGTTCGCGATCACGCCGTGACCGCTCCAGCACGTCAGCAGAACCGGGTTTCGCGGAGCCCGCGCGTCGAGCGCCGCGCGATCGACGCTCGGATCGTCGAGCGTGCTCGCGCCGATCGTGCCGTACAGCCAAGTGCCCGGCTGCGCGCGTTGCGCCGCGAACGAGACCGCGTTCAGAACCTCGCCCCAAACGGGATCCTCGGGAAGTCCGGCCAGACGCATGCCCTCGGGCCGAGGGTTCAAGTGCGTGTGTGCGTCGTTGATGCCCGGCACGACCAACCGGCCGCCGAGCGCGAGCACGCGCGCGCTCGCAGGCGCGCGGGCGCGCAGGTCCGCACTCGAGCCGACCTCGACGACCCGGTCGCCGCGAATCGCGATCGCCTCCGCCCACGGCCGATCCGGATCCGCCGTAAACACGCGGCCGTCGACGAGCAACAGCTCCGCGTCGAGCGGCGAGCGCGGGTCGTCCGCTCCGCACGCGCCGAGCACGATCGAGAGCGAGACAGCAGCGAGCAGACTGCGCGCCGCAGCCCCGCGGCCGCGCGCGCTCATCGCTTGCGTGGCGCTTTGGCGCGCTTGCTCGTCTTCGCGCGCTTGCCCTCGGTCGCGCGGTAGTCGCCGAACGGCGCGTCGCGCTGCTGCAGGGCCTGTGTGAGCCCCTGCTCTCGCATCTTGGACAGGAACTCGTGCATGCTCTTCTGGTGCGTACCGAGCGCGCACAGCTCCGAGCCCGCGCGGATGCCGGTGTGCAGGCCCATGATCTCCATCTGCCGGTGCACCACGCGCTTGTTGAGCTGCACCAGGTCCATCGGCACGGTCGCGATCCGCTGCGCGAGCTCGAGCACTTTGGCTTCGAGCTGGTCGGCCGGATAGGACGCGTTCGCCCAGCCGAGCTGCGCCGCCTCGACGCCGTTGATCGAGTCGCCCGTCAGCATCATCTCCATGGCCTTGCGCATGCCGACGAACCAGGCGTGGAAGTGGTTGTCGGGCACGCCGAAGCGCACGGCCGGGTATCCCATCTGCGCGTCGTCGGCCATGTAGACCAGATCGCAGCAGGTCGCGAGCTCGCTGCCGCCCGCCAGGCAGTAGCCGTGCACCTGCGCGATCACCGGCTTGCCGAGCTCCCAGATGCCCATCCAGCCCTGCGTGACGTGGCGCGGCCAATGGCCGTCACCGCCCGGTGTGTACCAGGGGAACGCCTGCCCATCGTTGCCGCCGCCGAGCTCGTAGCCCGACGAGAAGCACTTGCCCGCCCCGCGCACGATCATCACGCGCACGTCGGGATCCTGATCGCCCGCGCGCAGCGCCTCGAGGATCGCCCCGCGCAGCGCGTGGTTCAGCGCGTTGCGCTTCTCGGGCCGGTTCAGCGTGACGCGCCGAACGTGCGGCGCGGGATCGTCGATCAGAACGACTGGGGCGGCCATCGCGAAGGCTCCTACGATTCTGGGTAGCGCGAGCTTTTCACTTCGAGCGCCTCCGGCGCAAGGCGACGCCGACGGCGCGCGCGTCGCACGGGTAGAATCCCGCGCATGAATTCACTCCCGAAAGAGGGTCAGGCGCTGCTCGAACGCATCCAGGCGCTGCTGTCCGCCCTGGCCGCACAGGCCGCCGAATCGGAGCGGCTGCGCCGGCCGTCGGACGAAGCGATCCGCATGCTCGAGGACTCGGGCCTGTTTCGCATGATGGTGCCGCGCGCGTACGGTGGGCTCGAGCTCGATCTCGACACGTTTCTCGAAGTGGGCCTCGCGCTCGGCGAAGCCGACACCTCGCTCGCCTGGGTGGCCAGCTTCTGCGTCGAGCACAACTGGATGCTGTGCCAGTTCCCCGAGGCGTTCCAGCGCGAGCTCTACACCGGCAAGAGTCACATCCTGGCGCCGGGCGTGATCGCGCCGACCGGTGTGGCGGTGCGCGAGGACGGCGGCTACCGGCTGCGCGGCCGCTGGCAGTGGGGCACGGGCGTCATGCACGCGTCGTGGGTGATCGTGGGGGCGATGGCCGACCTCGAGCCGGGCAAGCTCCCGTCGGCCGCGAACATGCGCTTCTTCGCGCTGCCGATCGACCAAGTGAAGGTGGAGGACACCTGGTACGTCGACGGCATGGTCGGCACCGGCAGCAACGACATCGTGATCGACGCCCTGGTCGCCGAGCAGCGCACCGTCTCGATCGCCGAGATGAGCGAAGGCCGCGCGCCCGGATCGCGCGTGCATGCGGGCGCGCTCTACCACACGCCCATGCTGCCGATCCTGGTGCTGGCCGCCTCGATGCCGCCTCGATGCCGATCGTCGGCCAGGCGCGCGCGATCGTCCGAGGCTTCCGCGAGCGTCTCGCCAACCACACGCGCCTCTCCGCAACCATGGCGAAGCAGAGCGAGAAGCCGGCCTTGCAGATGCGTCTGGCGAAGGCGGCGATCGAGGTGCACCAGGCCGAGCTTGCGCTGCGCGACATCGCCGACGAGGTGCGCGCGCTGCGCAACCGCGCCTTGCCCGTGCAGCGCTCGCGCTGGGTCGCGACGGGCGCGTACGTGGTGCAGCGCGCGCGCCAGATCCTGCAGGACGTCTCCGAAGGCAGCGGCGCGAGCGCCCACTTCCTGCAGCACCCGCTGCAGCGCGCGCTGCGCGACGCCAACGTCGCGAGCTGCCACATCGTGTTCGATTTCGACGCGCACCGCGAAACCTACGGGAAGCTTCTGCTCGGCCAGAACACCCCCGGGGCGATGTACTGATTCGCCGCTACGCCACCACGCCCGCTTCGCGCAGCTTCGCGATCTCACCCGGCTCGAGGCCGAGCTCGGCGAGCACCTCGTCGGTGTGCTGGCCGAGCGCGGGCGCGGGACGCGAGATCGCGGCGGGCGTGCGCTCGAAGCGCAGCGGAGGACGTGGCTCACGCATGCGGCCCATGCGCGGGTGGTCGCTCTCCACGAACGTGCCGTTCGCGCGCACCTGCGGGTCGTCCGGCACGCGCGCGATCGGCAGGATCGGCCCGCTCGGCACGTCCTCCGCGTCGAGCGCGGCCAGGATCTCGGCGACCGTTTTCTGTGTCGGCTCGTCGCCGAGCTCGGCCACCAGCGCCGCCATGTTCTGCATGCGCGCGGGTGCGGTCGCGAAGCGCGGATCGCTCGCCAGGTCGCCGCGCCCGAGCGCGCGGAACAGCCCGTGGATCTGCCCGTCGGTGAGCGCGGCCACGGCGTAGTACCCGTCGGGCGCGTCGGAGACGCGATAGGTCGCGCCCAAGGTCGGCAGCTTCACCACGCCAGGATCGAGAAGAACCTCGTTCGCACCCGCGTCGGGCCAGAGCACCGAGATCGAGGCGTCGAGCATGTTCGCACGCAGGTGCTGCGCGCCGAGCCCGCGTTCGCGCGCGAGCAGCGCCGCGGTGATGCCCTGCGCGACCACCAACGCCGTCAGCTTGTCGCAGATCGCGTTCTTCACGTGCTCCGGGCGGCCGGTCTCGGGATTCGCCTGCGCGTAGGCGAAGCCCGCGAGCCCCTGCAGGATGTGATCGTAGGCCGGCTTGTGCGCGTACGGCCCGCTCGCGCCGAACGCGCTGATCGAGACGTAGATCAGCTCGGGCCGGAGCTTGCGCAGAGTGGCTTCGTCCAGGCCGAGACGCTCGACCACGCCGGGCCGGAAGTTCTGCACGAACACGTCCGCGCGCGCGACCAGCTTGAACAGCAGCTCGCGCGCACGCCGCTCGCGCAGGTTCAACACCACCGAGCGCTTGCTGCGGTTGGTGAGCGCCCAGAACGCGGCGATCCCGCCCTTGTTCGTGCCGATCCAGCGCATGACGTCGCCCAGTCCGGGCGGCTCGACCTTGATCACGTCCGCGCCCTGATCGCCCAGGATCATGGTGGCGAACGGGCCCGTGATCATGGCCGTGAGATCGACGACGCGATAGCCGGATAGGGGTCCTGACATGGCCGAGAGAATACGCGACGCCCGCGAACGGCTGTGCTCCAATCGGCCGATGACGACTGGCGTGCTTCGGGGATGGGCTCTCGTGCTCGGCCTGCTGGTCGTGTCCGCGCGGGCCGGTGCGCAAACGCCGAACTGGATCGCGTTCACGGACGAGGACGTGATCGAGGTGCTGACGCACGATCCCGACGGCGCGCTGCGCGAGACCACGGTGTGGTTGGGCGTGGTCGACGGCGTCGGCTTCGTGCGCACCAGCGACACGCGCTGGCGCGGCAACATCGCCGCCGATCCGAACCTGGTCGTGCGCGTCGGCGGGCAGGAGTACCCGCTGCGCGCGGAGCTCGTGAAGGATGCCAGCCTGCGCGCGCGCGTGAACGACGTGTTCCGCGCCAAGTACGGCTTCACCGACAAGCTGCTCGGCTGGTTCGGAAACGACGGCGGCAAGTACTGCCTGGCGCTGGTCCCGCGGCCCGCGAGCCCCTGACGGATGGGCGAACCGACGACGCTGCACGAGGCTGCGCGCGAACTGCCGGTGCTGACGCGCGCGGACGTGCTCGTGGTCGGCGGCGGCACGGCCGGTGTGGCCGCCGCGATCGCGGCCGCGCGCGGCGGCGCACGCGTGGTGCTCGCGGAAGCGTCGAGCTCGCTCGGCGGACTCGCGACCAACGGCCTGATCGCGCTCCTGCTCACGCTCGACGACGGACGCGGCAAGCAGGTGATCGCCGGGCTGTGTCAAGAACTGGTCGAACGCATGACGCGGCTCGGCGGCGCGTTCGCGCCTCCGCCCGAGCACTGGGGCAAGCCCGACCCCGAGCTGATCGCGCGCTACGCGCGGCTCGGGCTCGTCTGGGGCGGCGCGCGCGCGGACCACGTGGTGCGCTACTCGGTGGCGTACGACCCCGAGGTGATGCGCGAAACGCTGAACGCGCTCGCGATCGAGGCGGGCGTCGAGGTGCTGTTCCACGTCTGGGGAGCGCGCGCGTTGGTCGATGCACGGCGCGTGGTCGGCGTCGTGTTCGAGTCACGCGCGGGACGTCAGGCGATCACCGCCGACGTGGTGATCGACGCAACCGGCGACGGCCACGTGCTGGCCTCGGCCGGCTGCGCGTTCGAGCTCGAGCGAGTGCACCCGTGGCTCTGGTTCCGGATCGGCGGCGTGACCGATGTCGACGCCGCGATCGCGGCCGGCGCGCCGATCTTCCGCACCACCAATCCGGGTCAGGCGCTGCTGCCCTGGGGCAGCGTCGCGCGGCTCGACCGCCGCATCGACGCGACCGACCCGCGCGAGCTGTCCTACGCCGAGCTCGAATGCCGGCGCCTGGTGATGGAGGAGTTTCGCAGCCTGCGCGCGAAGTTCCCGGAGCTGCGCGACGCGCACCTGTGCGAGATCGCGCGCCTGATCGGCATCACCGAGAGCCGCCGCCTGGTCGGCCGCCGCGTGCTCCTGCGCGCCGATCGCCAGCAGCCGCAGGCCGACGCGATCGCGATCACCGGTCACTGGACCAAGTACGGCGCGGTGTACGCGATCCCGTACGACTGCTTGGTGCCGAACGAGCTCGACAACCTGCTCGTCACCGGACGGTGTATCTCCGTCGACCACCAGACTCACAACGCGACCAAGGAGATCCCGCCCGCGCTTGCGACCGGCGAGGCCGCAGGCGTGGCCGCGGGACTCGCGCTCGAGCGGCAGGGTCGCACAGCGGAGGTCGAAGTCGGCGCGCTGCAGGCCGCGTTACGCGCCCGCGGCGCGATCCTCGACTATGCCTTTTGAGCGCTCGGGAGCCTATTCCTCCGCGGTGAAGAAGGCGTGCTCCACGAACGTCAAGTTGCCGTTCGCTGTGCGCACGCCGACAACGAACTGGTACTCCGAGCCCGGTTCGATGATCGATGCTGGCACCTCGAAGCTCGTCTGGGGCGGGAAGACCTGGAACGTGAACTCGGCGCCGCTGTCCTCGTTGTTCAGCTCGACGACGTACTGCGTCGCTTGGGCGACCGCCGCCCAGCCGAGCACCACGTCTTCGACGTTCACGGTGGAGTCCGCGGCAGGCGTGAGCAACGTCGTCTCCGGCGCGAGCACGTGGGAGAGCGTCGCGGTTCCGCGCAGACAATCGTTGGTCACGGCCTTGCCCAAGAACCTGTAATCGCCCGCCGGGAATGAAGCGAGCACCAGATCCAGGTCCTCGGGCTCCGCGGATTCGAGCACGAACTCGCGGATCCCGATGCCCCTACGGTCGCCCTCGAAGGCACCGACGCTCCGGCCCCTCGGGTTGGTGATCACGAGCTTCTTCAGGCCGTCGTCCTGGCCTTTGGCAAAGAAGACGACCTCCGTGTCTCCGTCCGTCGCGTTGCGTTCGAGCGTAATGTGCAGCTCGCTGAACTCGTCGCACGTCTTGCGATCGGCGAGCGCCAGATTTGCGAGTGACGATATGAACGCGAATGCGACGAGAAGGGCCAGATGTGAAGTCATGAATGGGTCTCCTAGATCGGACGTTGCGCAAGCGCCGTGCTCACACCGTCTTGTGGATCGCACGCGCCTCGGCGGCCGAGAATCCGACAGATGTCGGATGCGCGCGGAGACGAGCGCGCCTATCACGAATGGCGGATGGGATCGGGCCGCTAGCTCGGCTTCGAAGCGACCCGAGCACCCGGAAGCGAATCTTCGGCCGCACTCCCGGGCAGAAGATCCTCGAGGAAGTACGCGCAGAACGCAGCCCGGCCGTTCATCCCGGACTTCTCGTAGACGGATCGCGCCTGCTGGCGCACCGTCGCCTCGCTGGTTCCCCGCAGCGAGCCGATCTCTTTGTGGCTGAATCCCTTCAACATCAACAGCGCAACCTCGCGCTCCGCTTCGGTCAGCTCCCAGTCGCGAAGCTGCCGGTCGATCGCGGCTCCCACGCCGTCGACCTGCGCCTGCACGCGCCGGCGCCAAGTCTCGCCGTCGGCGCGGGCCGCGGCGAGATCTTCCAAGAGCGACACGCGCTCCTCATGTTGCGCGCGCACCCGCCCCACGACCATCGTGACCCCGACCGCCGCCCCGATCGTCAGGAGCAGCTCGCTGACTTCGAGCACGATCTCCGTCGCCGAAAGTCCGCCGGGCTCCGTCGCGAATTCGAGCGCGAGCAACGCGACGAACGCGGCCACCGCCAAGAGACCGTAGACCCAGGTGCCGGGCAAGAGCTGCATCGATCGAAGTCTAACTCGCGCGAAGCGCGCGGGGCGCCGGTCGACTACGCCTTCTGAGCGAGCACGCTCGACACGACCAGTGCGCGTCCGGCGTCGCCGTCGTTGCCGAGCGACTCGAGCTGGGGCAGCGCCGCGACCAGCTTCTCCAGCACGAGCTTCTGCTCCGCGCTGACACGCTGGAACGCGAGTCCGAGCCCGCGCGGACCGTGATCGGCGACGACCTCGGCATCGAGCGTGAGCGGGCCGCCGCCTTCGGCGCCGTACAGGCCGATCGCCACGCGCATGCCCTTCAGCAGGCCCGGCTGCCGGGCGATGCGGATGCCGGCGACCGACAGATCGTGCCCCAGCGCAACGCGCGGCGTGCCGGCGTCGGCGGCGGATAGGGCCGCCACGCGGCGCCGATAGGCGCGCCGCTCCGTGCGCCGGCGCTCGCGTTTGCGCGGCTCGGCCAGCGCCGAGATGCGCGTCGCGGGATTCGCGCCGGAGAGGATCGCGTCCAGCTCGAGAGCGGCCTCGGGCGCGAGCGGCTCCAGCTCGACCGCGATCGAGAAACCGATGCGTCCAGCCGGCCCCGGACAGGGCTCGCTGCGCGCGACGCGCCCCGACAAGCTCGCGAGCGCCTGGCCGCGCAGCTCCAGCGGCAGCTCCACGTCCACGCGATCGCCCACCTCGAGAGCCGATTCGGTGCGCAAGCGAGCACCGCCGCGCGACAGCTCGAGCAGCTTGCCGAACTGCACCACGCGATCGACCCGCACGCTCACTTCGCAGCCGATCGGCAGGCGCGAGCCCGTGCGCCGATCGCTCTGTCCGTGCAGGAGCATTTCGATCAAGAGCCGCAGGGATTCCTGATCGACGGCGCTGTTGACCAGGTAGGACACACCGAGCGCGCGCAGCTTCGCGCGCAACTCGTCGAAATCCTGCCCGTGGATGCAGAGCCAGAGCGGCGGCGCCTCGCTCTCGGGGCGCTCGCCGAGCTCCGGCATGGCCAGCGCGCGTCGGCCGCTCGAGATCAGCAAGTCGCGCGCGCGCGGCACTGCGGCCGCGTCAGCGACGCGCCGACACAGCGCGAACTCGACGCCCAGGCGCTCCAGAAGCACGCGAACGCGTTCCAGCTCGCCGTCATCGAGCAATACGACCGAGGGGGGGCCGGCCACGATCGGTTTTTCGGCCCTTCCCCTCGGTCTCTTGAAGCGGTCAGACGGTGGTCATTTCCTTGATCAGCTGGGAGACCTTCTGGGCCTCGGGGCTGGGAGGACCGGCCATCTGCATCTGCATCAGCTTGGCCATGTCGCCCTCGACCCGGATCTGGCCGGACATGAAGGCGGACATGACGGCCTGCTGGTTCTGGTCGATCAGCATGGCGCGCGCGGTGTCGAACGGGATCACGAGCTTGGTCGGCGCGTCGGCCGCGTGGCCCTTCGCGAGCTTGCCGGCCTCCATGCGGAACGAGATGTCGCCGCTCGGGCCGCCGGTCACCTGCATGTTGATCTTCAGATCCTTGATCGCGGCGGGAACCGGGGGGTTCACGTCGTTCTGGATCTTCTCGGCCTGGCTGAACCAGCCGTCGGAAAGGAATGTCTCTGCCATCGGGGTATCTCCTGTGGGGTTCGAAGCGCGGCGATTATCGACTCCGCCGCAGTCGCAAATCAACCTAGGGGAACTTCTCAGCGAAGCTGCGAGGACGAGTACTCCAGGATGCGGCGGGCGACGATCAGCTGGTTGATCTGCTGCGTGCCTTCGTAGATGTCATTGATCTTGGCGTCGCGCATCCACTTCTCGACCAGCAGCTTCTTCGAGTAGCCGGGCGGGCCGAGCAGCTCGACGGCCTTCTGCGTGATCTTGGTGACGACCAGGCCGGCCTTGGCTTTGGCCATCGAGGCCTCGAGGCTGTTCGGCTTGCCGCGGTTCATCATGCTGGCGGCGCGCCAGGTCAGCAGCCGCGCGGCTTGCAGCTCCGCGATCATCTCGAGTACGTCGCGCTCGAGCGCGGTCTGCGCGCGCGGGGCGGAGTCGAAGTGGATCTTCACGCCCTGTCGTTCCAGCTCCTCGATCAGGAAGTCGAGCGCCGCGCGGCCGACGCCCACCGCCATGGCCGCGACGATCGGACGGCTGGCGTCGAAGGTGGCCATCGCGCCCTTGAAGCCCTTGTCGCCCGCGCGCCCGGGCTCGGTCTTCAGCGAAGCCTTCGGCTTGCCGCCGAGCAGGTTCGCGGATGGCACGCGGCAGTCCTCGAAGACCAGCGTCGCGGTGTCGGAGGCGCGGATGCCGAGCTTCTTCTCGAGTCCGACCAGCTTCATGCCGGGCGTACGCGCGGGCACCACGAACGACTTGATGCCGCCGCGGCCGAGCGTCTTGTCGACCGTGGCCCACACCACCACGAAGCCGCCTTCGATCTGCGACGCGCCCTCGCCCGCCGTGCAGAAGATTTTGGTGCCGTTCAAGATCCACTCGTCGCTGGCTTCGTCGAAGCGCGCGGTCGTTTGAATCGCAGCGGAGTCGGAGCCCGCGCTAGCCTCGGTGATCGCCATCGCGCCCCAGATCGGGTGCGGCGATTCGCGGAACGGGCGCAGGAAGCGGTCCTTCTGCTCTTGCGTGCCCGCGGCGGAGACGGCCGAGCCGCCCAGCGCCGCCGTCGGCATGCGCAGGTACAGACCCGCGTCGCCGAAGCACAGCTCCTCCGCCTGAATGCAGACCTGCACGAAACCGTCGGTCTCTCCGCCGAGGTTTCCGGGCGCGCCCTTGCGGCCCTCGTTCCAGTAGAACTCGACCCACTCGGTGGGCAGCGCGTGCTCGTCCTCGTCGTAGCGGCGCGAGTGCGGGCGCATGCGCTCGAGCGCGACACGCCGGTAGAAGTCGCGCGCCCGCGTGCTGTTCTCGGTCGGATCGAAGGAGATCATTTCGGGCTTCCTACACCAACGTGAGGGCTTCGAAACAGGCGAAGCCGCGCGCGTTGCGCAGCAACATCTCGGGCAGGTACTCGCGGATGTAGCCGTGGCCGCCGAACACCTGCACCGCGCCGTCGGACACCTCGAGCGCGACGCGCCGCACCTGCTGGATCGCGAGCGTGGCTTCCCGCGTAGCGTCTGCGCCCTGATCGAGCCGCCAGGCGGCTTCCCAAACCAGCAGTCGCGCGGCGTCGATCTCGATCGCCATGTCGGCGAGCTTGAACGCGATCGCCTGCTTGGTCGCGATCGGCGCGCCGAACGCGTGACGCTCTTTTGCGTAGTCGCGCGCGAGCTCGAAGGCCGCGCGCGCAACACCGACCGCGAGCGCAGCCAGTCCGACGCGGCCGCGCGCGACCAGCGCGCGCAGGTGTCCGCCGGTCGGCCCGCCCAGGCGCGCGTCCGCAGGCACGCGCACGCCCTCGAGCGTGAGCTCCGCAGTCGCGAGCGCGCGGATGCCCAGGTACGACTCGGGTGTCGCGCGCAGCCCCGCGGCGTCGCGCGGCACCAGGAAACCCGCGAGTGACTGGCCTTCGCTCGCGAGCACGAGCACGTGCGCGACGCTGTCGGGCCAAGGCACCAGACACTTGGCGCCGTCGAGCTGCCAGCCGTTCTCGGTGCGCCGCGCCTCCGTGCGCGGTCGATACGGGTCGGAATCGAAGCGCGGCTCCTGCAGCGCGATCGTGCCGAGCGCGCTCGGGCTCGCGATCAGCGCGGGCAGCAAGCGCTGCTTCTGCGCTTCGGTGCCGAAGTCCGCGACCGCGTAGGCGAGCAGCCCGGGCGCGAGGATCGCGAGCGCGAGCGACAGATCGCCGAACGCGAGCTCTTCCGCGATCAGCGCGCCGGTCAGCGCGCTGCGCTCGCCGCCGCCGCCGAACGCCTCGGGCAACCCGTTCGCGATCAGCCCGAGCTCGTGCGCGCGCAACAGCACGTCGGCGGGGATCTTGCCCGCCTCGTCGGACTCGCGTGCGCGCGGGCGAATCTCGCTCTTCGCGAACTCGCCGACGGTGTCGCGGATCAGCGCCTGCTCTTCGGTCGGTTCGAAGTCGATCACGCGCGCGATTATGTCAGACTCGAGCCCATGACGAGGCGCGCGAGCGACGACGAGATTCGCACGATCCTGACCGAGACGAAGACGATCGCACTCGTGGGTGCAAGCCCGCGCCCCGAGCGCGACAGCCACGAGGTGATGGCGTTTCTGCAGACGCGCGGCTACCGCGTGATCCCGGTGAATCCGGTCTGCGCGGGCGAGACGATCCTGGGCGAGCGCGTGCGCGCGACGCTCTCGGAGATCGACGAGCCGATCGATCTGGTCGACGTGTTCCGCAACTCGGAGGCCGCGGGTCCGGTGATCGACGAGGCGATCGCGGCGAAGGCGAAGGCCGTCTGGACGCAGCTCGGCGTGGTCAACGAGCCGGCCGCAGAACGCGCGCGTGCGGCGGGGCTCGCGGTTGTGATGGACCGCTGTCCGAAGATCGAGATTCCCAGACTCAGGCTTCCGCCCAGGCCTTGACCAGGTGATGCGCGATCGCCATCGGCGGCGGGACGAAGAAGTCCGGCTCCGAGGCGGGCTCGCGCAGCGCCCGCAGCACCCGCTCGCGCGGGAACCAGCGCGCATCCTCGAGCTCGGTCTTGTCGACCGTGATCGCGACGCCAAGCGCCTGCGCCATGCAGCCGATCATGAGCGAGGACGGGAACGGCCACGGCTGCGACGCGTGGTAGCGCACCTCGCCGACCGCGATGCCCGCTTCCTCCATCACCTCGCGGCGCACGGCGTCCTCGAGCGTCTCGCCCGCTTCGACGAAGCCCGCGAGCGCCGACCACATCTTCGCCGGCCAGCCGGCTTGACGGCCGAGCAGGCAGCGCTCGCCGTCGTGCACCAGCATGATCACGACCGGGTCGGTGCGCGGGAAGTGCTGTGCGTCGCACTCGTCGCACTCGCGCAGGTAGCCGGCCTCCTTCACGCTGGTCGCGTGGCCGCACACCGCGCAGTAGCGGTGTCGCGCGTGCCAGTCGAGCATCTGCCGGCCTTGCGCCACGATCGAGGCATCGCCGCCGGCCAGGCTAGCGGCCACCTGCCGCACGTCCGAGAAGTCGGCCGCGCCGGCCAGGCCGAGCTCCGTCACCGGATCGTGTAGGCCGGAGAGATCCACGGCGAAGTGCGCGAGCCCGTCGCGCACGCCCAGCAGCACTGCACCGGTGCGGACGTCCATCACGCTCTTGATCGAGGGATTCGCCCAGGCGAGCTCGGGCTTTTCGGCCTTCACCAGCACGTTCAGGCGGTGGAACGGCAGGAACCGGCTCGCGTCGTTGTCGAGCGCGGCGGCCAGCCAGGCGCCGTCGCGGCGCAAGTGGCTCACGCGATCGAGCGAACTGGCTGAGAAAACGATCGGCTTCGTCATCGAGCAAGCAGCGTACACGAACGCGCAAGTCGCGCGCACGAGAGAAACCTGGCGACAAGTGTGAACGCTGTACTCAAAGTCCGCCGCGCGCGCGCCGAAGAAGCATGCCGAGGGGTAGGTCGAGAGGCCGCCGGAGTGGCGGCAGGGAGTCGGTCGTGGCAGGCAACGGCAAGCACAAGCAGCTCGAGCGCGAGTTCGAAGATCTGCTGCTCGACGTTCTGGATCAGGACTACGACCTGTCGGTGCGCCGGCGGGACGATGCGCTCGAACGGCGCCGGCGCGATCTGGCGACGCTGACCTTCTCGTACCGTTGGTCGGGCCCGCGCGAGGCGCGAGCGGTGGTGCGCATCGAGGGCGCGAAGGAATTCAAGGCGATCCTGCCGGTGGACGCGAGCTCGCCCGAGGAAATGCGCCGCTCGGCCGAGGACTGCGAGTCGCTGGTGCTGTTCCTCTCCGAGCATCTGGAGCGCAAGCGCTCCGAGACGATGTCGGTCGCCGCGAGCGGTCGGATCACCTGGGGCCGGCGCGAGGACGACTGAGCCGGGCTCACGGCGCGGGGTGGTAGACTCCCGCGATGAGCGGCGATCGAGTCACGGCGCGGCCCAATGGAGCCGCGCTGTCGGTCGCGATCGTCGCCTGCTTCTTTCTTTCGGGCGCGGCGAGCCTCGTGCTCGAGGTGGTCTGGTCGCGGCTGCTGCGGCTGGTGTTCGGCACCACCACGCTCGCGATCGCGACGATCCTGGTCGCGTACATGGCCGGG
Organism: Deltaproteobacteria bacterium; assembly: GCA_031396695.1. Taxonomy (GTDB): domain Bacteria; phylum Myxococcota_A; class UBA9160; order SZUA-336; family SZUA-336; genus VGRW01. Next base: position 11,745 of record JANNLG010000165.1, on the reverse strand, counting down.
CTCGGGATCGGCGGCCTGCTGGGCGGACGCATTGCCGGGCGCGTGCGCAACGGGGTGCGCGCGTACGGCGTGATCGAGATCGTGGTCGGGCTGTACGCGCTCGCGATGCCGTTTCTGTTCTCCTTCTACCCCGAGCTCGCTCGCGCGCTGCTCGCCGATCTCTCGTTCTGGCCCTCCGCCATGCTGCGTTTCGCGCTCGCGTTCATCGTCCTGTGCGCGCCCACGATCGGAATGGGCATGACCCTGCCATTTCTGACTCGCGCGCTGGTCCGTGACGACCGCGCCGGCGCCGGAATCGCGCTGCTCTACGGCTTGAACACGCTCGGCGCGGTGACCGGCGTCTTCGCTGCGACGTTCCTGCTGCTGCCGAGGCTCGGGGTCGAGGCCAGCAACCACGCCGCGGCCGGCGCGTACATCGCGATCGGCGTGCTCGCGCTGTGGCTCGCGCGCTTTTCAGCGCACGGTGCCGCCCCGGACGTCGTGCCCGAGCCGGCGGTCGACCGGCTCGCGCGTTGGAACCCGGCTCTGCTCGCCTACGGAACGGTGGGCTTCACCTCGCTCGTGTACGAAGTGACCTGGACGCGCGCGCTCTCGATGGTGATGGGCTCGTCGATCTACGCTTTCGCGTGCATGCTCGCGGCGTTCCTGTTCGGGATCGCGGCGGGGTCGTTGGTCGCGCGCTCGTTCGTCGACCGTTTGCGCAGGCCGCTGGTCGCCTACGCCGTCGGCATCGCCGCGCTCGGCCTGCTCTCGCTCGTGTCCCTGTCCCTGCTTCCGGTGCTGCCCGCGGCGTTCATGGCGCTGGTCCGCCGTTTCGGCCACAGCCCCCAGCTGCTGGTGCTGTCCCAGTTCGCCGTCTCCGCCTGCGCGATGCTGCCCCCGGCCCTCGTGCTGGGCGCGCTGTTCCCGCTGCTCGCGCGCGCGCAGACCAGCGCGAGCGGCGCGTCGCCCGCGGTCGGCGACGTGTACTTCGTCAACACCATCGGCTCGGCGCTCGGCGCGTGGAGCGCCGGGTTCGTGCTCCTGCCGCTGCTCGGCCTGCGCGGCACCGCATCGATCGCGATCGCGCTGAACGCGCTCGCGTGCGCGGCGCTGCTGCTGTGGCGCGCTCACCCGCGCGCGGGGGTTCGGCTCGCGCTGGCCGCGCTGCCCGCCGTCTTCGCGGTCTGGATCGTCGTCTACCCGCCTCCGCTCGACACGCGCCCGCTCGCTCGGGGCGGCTTCGTGCCCGCAGAGATCTTCTACGACACGCACGAGGTGTCGGCGCTCGAGGGTGTGTCGGACGAAGAGATCCTCTTCTATCGCGACGGCCTGTCCGCGACGGTCTCCGTGCACCGCTATCGCGGGGAGACCGCCCTGCACATCAACGGCAAAGCGGATGCCTCGTCGCGCCAGGACATGCCGACGCAGGTGCTGCTGGCGCAGACTCCGCTCCTGTTCGGCAAGCCCGCGAAGAAGGTGCTCGTGATCGGCTGGGCCTCCGGCGTCACGATCGGATCGGTCGCGCGCCATCCGGTCGAGCGCATCGACGCGGTCGAGCTCGAGCCCGCCATGCTCGAGGCGTCGCACTTCTTCGACGACTTGAACGGCACGCCGCTCGACGATCCGCGCGTGCGCGTGATCGTCGACGACGCGCGCTCGTACCTCGCGAACACCGACGAGAAATACGACGTGATCATCTCGGAGCCGTCGAACCCGTGGCTCTCGGGCGTCGCGAACCTGTTCACGCGCGAGCACTTCCGCGCCTCGCGGAATGCGCTGGCGCCCGGCGGGCGGCTCCTGCAGTGGCTGCCGCTCTACGCCACCGATCCCGCCGTGCTGCGCTCGATCCTGGCCGCGCTGCGCGGCGAGTTCCCCTACGTGTACGCGTTCGTGCTCGATCGCAGCGTTCCCGACCTGATGTTGATGGCGACGACCGAGCCGCTCGACCTCGACGATCTGCCGCGTTTCGAAGCGCTTCCCCCGGCGGTGCAGTCGGACCTGCGTCGCGTGGGCACGCACTCGACCGCGGATCTGTGGAGCCTGCTGCGCCTGTTGCCGGCCGACGTCGACGCGTTGATCGCGAGCGATTCGGTCGTGAACACCGACGACAATCTGTTCGTCGAGCTGCGCACGCCGTGGCTGCTGTATGCCGACCAGTTCGCGCCGCTGGGTGCAGGACCGACCGACCAGACCTGGGCAGCGATCGATGCCAGTCCGTTGGGCGGCTGGCCCCTGTTCGAGCGGGCCAGCGGTCGACCCGGCGCGCCGGGTGCGGGCGAGCTCGCGCTCGCGCACATGAGCGCGCGCCACGACTACGGAGTCGCCGGAGCGCTCGCCGAACGCGCGGGCGGCTCCGGCGCGGGGATCGCGGCTCGACAGGTGCTAGCGCGGATCTCGAGTCCGACCGACGACGAGCTCTACACGGCCACACTCACGCGTGCGATCGAGCTCGAGCCGGGGATCTTTCCGCTGCGGCTGATTCGCGCGCGCGCGCAGCTCCGACGACGGGAGTTCGAAGGCGCGCTCGTCGACGTCGATGCGGCGCTCGCGCTACAGCCCGGCGACACCTCCGCGCTGGCGCTGCGCGCGTCGATCTTGCTGCAGATGGGCCGCGCGGAGGACGCGAGGAGCGCGCTGGAGTCGGTGCGCAACAGCGAGTCCTGGCAGCTCCAGCCGACGCTCTGGCTGCTCGCTGCACAAGTGGATCTCGCGACCGGACGCGCGGACGAGAGCGTTCCGCTGCTCGAGCGCTACCTCGAATCCGAGCCCGGCCTAGTGCTCGCGTGGCAGCTGCTCGAGCAGGCCTACACCATGGTGGGTCGAGAGGCCGACGCGGGGCGCGCGCGCCGCAACCAGATCGAGAACCTCTACCTGCTCGCGCACGACGCCGAGCGCAACGGCGACACCGACCGCGCCCGCGAAGTGCTCCGGCGCGCGCTCGCGCTCCAGCCCGACCATTCCCCGTCGAAACAGGCGCTCGAGCGACTGGGCGGCTAGCGGCTAGGAGCCGAAGGCGTACGCCCCGCCCTTCTCGAGCGCGCGCTTGTAGGCCGGCCGCGCGTGAATCCGGTCGAGGAACTTCGCCAGGTTCGGAAATTTCTCGAGCCCGTACAGAAGCCGCGCGGCCTGGATCGCGAACGAGAGCTGGATGTCGGCGGCGGACAGCGCGTTGCCGACGAACCATTCGCGCTCTTTCAGCAGCGCATCGAGGTAGCCCATGTGGTTCTCGATCTCGCTCGCCACGCGCGGCTCGAGCGGCTTGGCGGCCTCGCCCAATCGCGAGAGGTAGAGCCGGAGCATCACCGGCAACATGGCCGAGCCCTCCGCGTAGTGCATGAGCTGCAGGTACTTCACGCCATCGGGCGTCGCGGGGTCTGGCGCGAGCCGGCCCTTGCCGTACTTGCGCACGATGTACTCGATGATCGCGCCCGACTCGATCACGACCTGCCCGTCGTCGCGAATCACGGGCGACTTGCCGAGCGGGTGGATGGCCTTGAGCGAGTCCGGCGCGAGATTCGTGACCGCATCGCGCTGGTACTTCACGATCTCGTACGGAACCTCGAGCTCTTCGAGCAGCCAGAGCACGCGCTGCGAACGCGAGTTGTTCAGGTGGTGGACTTCGTGCTTAGCCATGGGCGCGTCTCCTCAGGGCAGCGGGATCAAGGGCGTTCGATGCGGACCGGCGGCTCGGTCTCGCTCATCTTCTCGGTGAACTCGTCGTCGGGCATCGCCGCCAAGTGCTCGTAGAGACCCGGCGGCCAGCCGCGCATGCGCGGCTTGTCGGACGCGAGCGACGGCTGCTTCACGGGCCCGCCCTGCGAGGCGAATTCCGCGGGCTGGCGATAGCGCTCGAGCTCCTGGGCCGAAATTCCGGCGAGCGCGACGACTTCGGGATCGATCCAGGCGCGACCGTCGATCGGAGACTCGGAGGTCGAGACTTCGAGCGACAAATCCTCGGGCCCCGCGAAATAGATCGAATCGCACATGCCGTGGTGGATCGGCCCGATCACCGTCAGGCCACGCGAGCGGATGCGATCGCGCATCGCCAGCAGCTCGTCGTAGCCGTCGACGTTGAACGCGAGGTGTTGCATGGTGCCGCCGACCGAAGCACCGCCGGGGCTGCCGGAATGCGTCACGCCGAGCGTGGGCTCGAGCTTCGCGATCTCGGGCGTCTGCACGAACGCGATCGACGACTGATCGTTGAGCCGGAGGAATCCGTGCCACGCGCCAGCGACGCCGTGCATCCAGTACAGCGCGACGAGCTCGAGTCCCAGCACGTCGCTGAAGAACGCGATCTGCGTCTTGATGTCGGCTGTGCTCACGGCCAGGTGGTGAACGCCGTTGGCGCGGATCATGCGTCGGGTCTCCCGTCGAGAATCCTTGGGCGAGTCCTTGGCGACCCAGGCAGGATTCGAACCTGCGACCTTCTGCTCCGGAGGCAGACGCTCTATCCAGCTGAGCTACTGGGTCGAATGAGGAGGTGGTGGGCGATCCGAGATTCGAACTCGGGGCTCCTACCGTGTGAAGGTAGTACTCTACCGCTGAGTTAATCGCCCAAGCGGCGGCTACGTTAGCACGGGCTCGCCGAGCGCGCGCCCGGGCTAGAAGGCGACTCGAACTGCCACGAACGTGCCGTAGCTCCAGCGTCCCCGCTGCGCACCCAGAGCTGCGCCGGGCTGGAACGCGGAAGAAGCCAAGGTGAGCTCGAAGCGCTCCCACTCCTCGAGCGCGAGCACCAGATCGATCTCGCGGCCGAGCTTTCGCGAGTCACCCGTGAGCTCGAGCTCGAGCTCGGCGTCCCAGAGTGAGTCGGCGCGCTGGTGCAAGCGGTACTCGTGGTAAACGAGATCGAGCGAGCTCGAGCGCAGCAGCGAAACTCCGACCCCTCCCGTCCACACCTTCAGATTCGAGAGTTCGGGATCGAGCAGGAACCCGTAGTGGCCGAATCGCTCCACGCCGCCGAAGCCCGCTTCGTTCGCGTGGATCCCCGTCTGCCGGAACCAGCGCGAAGCGAGCGCGTAGCCGACGAAGACGCGCGGCTCCCAGGCGAGCGCCGGCAGCCAGCTGACGCCGACGTCGAACGCCCAGCCGTCGACATCGCGGCGAGTCACCGAGGTCACTTCGCTCTGGTCGTCGGAGATCTCCTCGTATTCCGTCCAGTGCTCGCGCCCCTGCAGGTTCGCGCCGTCGAGCCAGTAGCCGACGACGCCAGTCGCGCCAAGGTCAAAGGCGCCGAGCAGTCGCGCTCCCAGCCAGGTGAGCGAGGAGTCGGGTTCGTCCTCCCGTGCGGTATCGATCACGGCCCCGACCGATCGCGTCCTGGAGCGGTCGTCCTGATGCAGGGCGAAGACCTCGAGTGCGTGATCGGTTCGGAAGTCCCAGGAGAGCTCGGCGATCACCCGCACGACGCGATCGTGCTCGGGCTCGACGAAGCTGATGTCGGAGCGCCGGGGCGCCAGCTCCCGCGCGAACGAGAGCGCGATCTCCCCCGTCTCGCGCTCGTAGCTGACGCGCGCGCCGTCCAGCTCGTCGTCCCACCACCAGCGCCGCTCGTCTTCGAAGTCGAGCCGACCGACCTCGAAGCCGAAGCCGCTGCCGCCGATGTCCTCGCTGAGGAGCCACATCTCCTCGCGCTGCACCCATTGGCTGGAGACTTCGCTCTGGCTGTGCGGCAGCAGGTCCTCTTCCAGCGCCACTTGGATCTGCGCAAAGAGCGAGAGCGCGTTGCCCCGACTGTAGAACGCCTCGAGTTCGAGGCCCGTCGAGAGCAGGCGGCGGTCCGGCTCGTCGATCTGCTCGCCCACGAGCCAGCGCTCGAGCTCCAGAAACTCGAGCTCGAGTTCACCGCCGATCGTGAGCGGTTTGCCCGCGACCTCGACGCTGAACGGCTCCGCGGGCCGTCGCTTGTCTTCGCGCTCCGTCAGCCGCTGGCGCAGGCCTTCGTCGTTCTCGTCCTCGGCAGCGAGCGCGAACGCCGGCGCGATGCCAAACACGAATGTCGCGGCGAGGACTCGCAGGAGTCGCGGAGCCAGTGGCGCAGCTCGCAAATCTCGCCTTCCGAGCCTCTCGATGGGGCTATTCCAAGCCTTCTATCGGCGCCAGCAGGTCCTCGAGAAAGAAGGCCGAAAGAGCGGCCCGGCCGCTGAGACCCGCCTTGCTGTAGATCGATCGCGACTGCTCTCGGACGGTACGCTCGCTCACGCCGCGCACCGTCGCCACTTCCTTGTGGCTCAAGCCCTTCAGCAGTAGCAAGGCGACCTCGCGCTCGGCCTCGGTCAGGTTCCAGCGCGAGAACTGCGTCTCGATCGCCTGACCGAGGCCGTTCAAGAGCTCGCGAGATTCCGTTCGCCAGCGCTGGCCCTGCACGCGCGCCAGCTCGAGATCGCGGATCACCTTCAGGTGCTCGTCGCGCTGTCGCTCGGAGACCCGGAAGAGCACCGCCATGCCCACGCTCGTCGCGACGATCGGCACGATCTCGAGCAGTTCGAGGAGCAGCTCGCCGACGGTCAGGTCAGGCTCCTCGAACTTCTCGAGACCGAGGAAGAGCGCGACCCCACCGACCGTCGCCGCCAGAGCCCAATTTCGAGTGCGCGGCTCGATCAGCCCCGTCATCGCTCTCCCCCCTGCCTGACGCGCGTGCGGTCAGGGCAACTCGTCGCAGACCGGCGCGAAGCTGCAGTCGGTCAGTCTAGCGGCTTCCCCGCTCTGCGGATTCACCCCGAGAAAGAAGCCGATCCCGCGCGCGTAGTACTTCCGCTCGAACGAGTCCGGGCTGATCGGCGTGAACTCGCGCGTCACGATGCAGTCCGCATTGCTGCACAGCAGGTTCGCGAGCTCTGCGGGTACGAAGCGATCGAGCTCGGCGTCGCGACCGAACGCATAGGTCGTCGAGACGACTTCGGCCGCGTCCTCTGCGTCCCCGCGTGCCAGCTCCTGGCGGTAGATGGCGCCGAGCCTGGGGGAACCGAGAAACGCCGTGCCGGGCAGCGCCCCGTCGCGACCGGCCTTCCACGAGCCCTCGACGTCGACGAGCTCCGCCTCGAGCGGATCGTCGCCGGCGAAGAGCTCGAAGTTCTGGGAGATCTCGCCACAGTAGAAGACGGTTCCGTCCGCGCGCTGGGCGAACCAGTCGTCCGTGTCCTCGAGCGGCACGCCGTCGACCCGCACCAGGTCGCGCACGACCACGCAGGTCACGCCCTCGATCTGCTTGGTCTCGTCGAGCACCTCTACCGAGATCTCCTCGTCCGGCGCGCTGTAGCTCCATCTCTGACCCACCTCCAGCGGGAAGTAAGGGTTGGTGACCGCGGGATTCCGGTAGTCGGTTTCGAAGCCGGCCGGGTCGAAGTCCGGCGCGTAGCGATCCTCGCGGAGGTCTTCACACAGCTCGCGCCTCGCCTGCTTCTGATCGCGGCAGAGCATGCGGGTCTCGGCGGCCTCGCTCGCGGCGTCTTCGCGGCACTCCGTGCGCTCGGCCTTGTCTCCGAGGTTCGCGCAGTTCGCGCTGGCCGAGAAGAAGTCCGCTTTGAGCTCGCTCCTGCAAGCCTCCTGTTGGATGCCGGCGATCTTTTTGCACTGGTTTTCGTTGGCGAAGCCGATCTCCGCGCTGAGTAGAAAGCTCGCGAGCGAAGCCGCTGCGAGGCCGATCCGAAGTTGCGTCATGGCGATTCTCCTGGCGTTCGTGCGTTGAATTTGGGTTCTGGTCTACGGCCGGGCGTAGATCGGGGCCATTGGCGGAATGACATACGCGGTGCGCGCCGAGGCCGGCGCCGCTAGTCGAGCAGGAAACACGCCTCGACGGCCGTGTTGTTGCCGCTCGCGGTCCTGGCGATGATCTCGAACTTGAATTCGTCGCCCAGCGCGAGCACCTCAGCTGGAATCTCGAACTCCGTCACGGTCGGGGGAAGCTGCACCGAGAACTTCACGCCCTCGCGCTCCGCGAAAAACTCGTAGCGGACGATCTCGACCGGTCCGGACTTGCCGACCGTCGGATGGGACTGCGTGACCGGGTCCCAATCGACGATGACCGGAGCGGAGATCGACGGGAGTGTGGGCGCGTCGCAGTCGACCGCCGGAATGCCGTTCGAGGTGATGTGGCCGGGCCGCGCTGCCATGACGTGGCTGAGCTCCACCTCCGCCTCGAACCTGACGCCGCGTCGGCCCACGGCCTCGATGTCGTAGGTGCCCTCGGGAAAGCGGCGGAAGAACGCGGCGGGCGCGAGCTCCGCAAACGAAGGCTCGGCGCTCTCGAGGAAGAACTGCGTCATCCCCTGCTGCGCCAACTGGCCGAATGCTCCCATCCAGAGCACGACGCGCCCGCGCGCGTCTTCGATCTCGAGTGTCGTGTACGGACCACCGTCGATCGACGAGTGGATGCCGAGATCACCGGCGCTGTCGTTGAGCTCGAAGTAGAGCTCCGCCTCCGAGAACTCCACGGTGCGGGCATTCGCTGCGGCCGTCGAGCACAGAGCGCTGGCTAGCACCAAAATCAGGAACTTTGCGGTCATGACGTGTCTCCTGTGAGTCGAACGGCGGAATGCCGCTCACTGGAGATCACTTTCGGCGCGACCGGCGCGCAGGACCATTGGCTTCGCGACGTAGGACCGAAGGTCGGGAGCCGCCGGCTGCGCGCGCCCATGCGTCGGATGACGCACGGCAGATGCTGCGGAGCGATCGGCAACGCCTACGGCGTGACCAGACCCGAGAACATGCGCCGGAGCGCAGCGGCGTGCGCGCGCGCGGCTTCATCCCGCGCGGCCGGAAGGCCGGAATGGCGGCGAGCTCGCCGTCGCCATCGCGACGGCTCGCGCGCGGGTACGACCGAGCCGACCCACGGCCAGCCGCGCGCCGTCCTCGGCCCGGGCCGGACTCGCGCGATGAGCGATTCGCTGCAAGCGCTGCTGGCGTGGAGCGGCGTGCTGCTCTTCCTGCTCGGGCTGCTGACCGGGGTCGCGATCCCGGCGCTGCGCGCGCCGCGGATCGCGCTCTCGGCGCACGTCGCGGCGATCGAGAGCGGGCTCGCGCTGATCGCCGTCGGACTGCTCGGCGCGCGGCTCGAGCTGTCCGACGGCTGGGCCGCCGCGATCGCGCACGGGCTGTGGATCTCGCTGTACGTGTTGTGGATCGGGCTGCTGGTCGGCGCGATCTTCGGCACGGGCAAGACTCTGCCGATCGCGGGCGCCGGACTGCGCGCCAAGCCGTGGCAGGCGGCGACCGCCTTCGCGCTGATCGGCGCCGGCTCGCTCGGCAGCGCGGCGGCCGTCGCGGCGTTGCTTCTGCAGTGGAGCTGGCGCAGCGTCTGAGCCGTGACCGAGTCCGCGTCCGAACCCGCGTCCCCGTGCAAAGAACCCGCGTCCCCGCGCAAAGAACCCGCGTCCCCGCGCATAGGTTGGGACGGTCCGCCGCTCGAAGCCTGGGACGCCTGGCGTCCCGAGGAAGCCGCGCGCCGGCTCGCGGGCCTGGACGTGCCGTGGTGCGTGGTCGGCGGCTGGTCGATCGACCTGTTCCTCGGCCGCGAGACGCGCGCGCACGGGGATCTCGAGATCGCCATCGCGCGCGAAGATTTCGCGCGCGTGCGCGAACACTTGAGCGAATTCGCGCTGCACGTCGTCGGCGACGGCGAGGTGCGCGCCCTCGGTACGGACGAGCTCCCGCCCGCGGACCGGCACCAGAACTGGCTGCTCGATCCGCGCGCGAACGCCTGGCGCCTGGACGTGATGCTCGAGCCCGGCGACGCGGATACCTGGGTGTTCCGGCGCGACGAGCGCATCCGCGCCCCGCGCGCGCAGATGGTGGACCGCACGCGCGAGGGCATCCCGTACCTCGAGCCGCGCGGCGCGCTGCTCTACAAGGCCAAGGCACTCGTGCCCAAGGACCAGGCTGACTTCGCGTCCGTCGCCCCGCGGCTCAGCCCCACTGCCCGCGAGTGGCTGCGCGAGGCGCTCGCGATCGCGCATCCCGGACACATCTGGATCGAGGCGCTGCGCTAGCGCGACTTGTCGCAGACGCGACACACTTCGCCGCACCATCGACAGCGCGCCAGCCCTCCGCTCGTCTAGGGTTCCGCTCATGAGTTTTCTGAACGACCCCCGACTCGAGGTCCTGCTCGACCGACTGCACGCCGCGAGCAGCGGACAGAACGAAGCGCTGATGACCTACTTCACGACCCGCGCCCGCGAGGGGTCGCTGGACTGGAACGCGTTCGACGCGCGCACGGACGTCTTCATGCGCGACAAGTTCGTCGCGCTCGACCGCGACAAGGCGGAGCTCTGCTATCAGCTCTGCCGCGCGCTGCGCGCGAAACGCGTCGTCGAAGCGGGCACGTCCTTCGGCGTCTCGACGCTCTACCTCGCGGCCGCCGTGCGCGACAACGTCCGCGACGACGGCGGCAGCGGCCGCGTGATCGGCACCGAGTACGAGCCCGACAAGGCACGAGTCGCGCGCGCGCACTTCGCCGAGGCCGGTCTTTCGGAATGGATCGACCTTCGCGAAGGCGACCTGCGCGAGACGCTCGCGGTGATCGACGGACCGATCGACTTCATGCTGATCGACATCTGGACGCCGCTGGCCCGGCCCGCGCTCGAGCGCGTCGCGAAGCACCTGCGCCGCGGCGCGATCGTGATGTGCGACAACACCACTCAGTTCCGCGAGCCCTACGCCGATTACTTCGCGTTCGTGAACGATCCTGCGAACGGCCTGCGCACGCTGACGCTGCCGTTCGAGGGTGGGTTCGAGCTGACCGTGCGCAGCTGAGCGCTCGGGCGTCGCTCAGCTGCGTCCGCCGCTCGTCTTCCGCCGCACCGCCGCGCCCACGAACGAGCGGAACAGTGGGTGCGGGTCGAACGGCGTGGACTGGAACTCGGGGTGGAACTGGCAGGCCAGGAACCACGGGTGGTCGGCGAGCTCGATGATCTCCACCAGCTTGCCGTCGGGTGAGGTGCCAGAAATCACGATGCCCGCGTCGGCGAGCCGGCCGTGGTACGCGGGGTTCACCTCGTAGCGGTGGCGATGTCGCTCCGAGACTTCGGTGCGGCCGTACGCGCGCGCGGCGATCGTGTCGGGCACGACCACGCACGGATAGGCGCCGAGGCGCATCGACCCGCCGGTCGCGGCGCGCGTGCTCTGGCCGGGCATGAAGTCGATGATCGGGTGGGGAGTCTTCGGATCGACCTCGGTCGAGTTCGCGCCCGCCAGGCCCGCGAGGTTCCGCGCCGCTTCGATCACGGCCATTTGCAGGCCGTAGCAGATGCCGAAGTACGGGATCTCGTGCTCGCGCGCGTACTGGATCGCCTGGATCTTGCCCTCGGCGCCGCGACCGCCGAAGCCGTGCGGCACCAGGATTCCGTCGACGGTGGTGATCGCGTCGAGCGCGCTGCCCTCGAGCTTGTCGGAGTCGACATACTCGATCTCGACCACCGCGCCGTGCGCGATGCCCGCGTGCGCGAGCGCCTCGTTCAAGCTCTTGTACGACTCGGTCAGGTCCGTGTACTTGCCGACCATCGCGATCCGCACGCGCTGCTCGGGGTTCTTCAGCACCGCGACCACGCGCTCCCAGCGCTCGAGGTTCGGCTGACCGGTCCAGATGTTGAGCTTCTGGACGATCGCGTCGTCGAGCCCCTCGCTGTGGAACACCAGCGGCAGCTCGTAGATCGTGTCGACGTCCTTGGCGGTGATCACGGCCTCTTCGTCGACGTCGCAGAACAGCGCGAGCTTGCTCTTCACCGAGCGCGGCAGGTAGCGATCGGTGCGGCAGAGCAGGATCTCGGG
>JANNLG010000138.1:0-32832 GCA_031396695.1 Deltaproteobacteria bacterium | reverse complement strand
TCGATCGCGGCGATCATGCGCATGCGACCGGTGTCAGCCTCCGGCCGGCGTCTTGATGCCGAAGAAGCGCGCCGCATTGCCGCCCAGGATCTTGGCGCGTTGCTCGTCGCTGAGATCACCCATCGTTCGCTCGATCGCGGCAGCGGAGTGCGGCCAGGTGCCTTCGTGGTGGGGGTAGTCGTTGGCCCACATGAAGCTGTCGACGAGATCGTGCTCCACCGCGAGCGCGAGGCCCGAGCGATCCTCCCCGAACGACGAGAATCCCTGTCGGCGGTAGTAGAAGCTCGGCGGCTCCTTGAGGTCGGGCGACACCCACATGCGATGCTTGTAGAAGGCCTCGTCCATCGCTTCGAGCAGCCACGGCACCCAGCCGATGCCGGCCTCGATCGTGGCGAAGCGCAGCTTCGAGTGGCGCTCGAGCACGCCCGATGCGCACAGGTTCGCGACCGGTTCCTGGCTCGCCGCGCAGCAGTGCACGGCGTAGTTGATGATCGCGCCGCCCGGTCCGGACGAGGCGCGCGGGTCGCGCCCGGTCGAGACGTGGATCGTGACGGGAAGGTTCACATCCTCGATCGCCGACCACAGCGGTTCGAACTCGGGCTGGTTGTAGTTGCGATGGTCCATGCCCGTCGGCCCGTACTCGGGCTTGGCCGGGATCGTGATGCCGCGGAATCCCATCTTTGCGACGCGCTCGAGTTCTGAAATGGCAGCGTCGACGTCCAGCGTCGGGATCATGGCCATCGGCAGGATGCGGGCGTAGGGCCCGTAGTCCTCGTTCGCCCAGTCGTTCCAGGCGCGGCACATCGCCATCGCGAAGCCGGGATCCCGGGTGCCGAAGCTGTGCATGCCCTTGTTCGCGAACACGACCTCCACGTCGACGCCGTCGCGGTCCTGGTCGGCGATGCGCTCCTCGGGCGTGTAGCCCGTCCTGTTGCGCAGCGTGTCCTCGGGGCCCCAGTCGGTCTGGTCGGTGCGGATCTTCCACGGGCGATTGCCGTCGGTGATGATGAAGGACTCGCCGTCGCGCACCTCGAGGCGCGGCAAGCGATCCCGATAGGCCGGGTCGATGCGCGACTTCACCCAGCTCCGCGGCTCGTTCGCGTGGCAGTCTGCGGAGACGACGAAGTATTTCCTCGGGTCGCCGGCACGCGCGGTGCGCGTCCAGCCACGGGTCCCCGGGGTCTCGGTCCGCTTCGCCAGTGTGGTTTCAACCGAAGGCATCTCGACTCCTCCACTCGTGGGTTCAGGCGGTCCCGGTCGAGCCGGTCCCGCGCATGGGTGTGAATACGGGAAGCAGCATGTCGGTGTCGTCGATGGGTTCGAACCGGGCCTCGACGGCCATGCCGACCGCGAGGTCGGTGGGGTCGCAGCCGACGATGTTCGTGACCATGCGCGGCCCTTCTTCGAGCTCGACGATCGCGACGACCAGCGGAAGCTGCGCAGCGAACACCGGGTGAGGTGCGCGATGCGCGACCGTGTAGCTGTAGATCGTGCCTCGCCCCGAGACCGGCGCCCACGGGAGCTCCCGCGCGCCGCAGCTCGGGCAGCGGGCGCGGGGTGGGAACGGCCGATCGCCGCAGCTCTCGCAGCGCTGCACCGCCAGCTCACCCCGCCGCGCCGCGTCCCAGTACGGTTCGGTCAGCTCTGAGGTGGGCGGAATCGGCCGGACACTCATCGTGCGGCTCCGAACACGAGCCCGACCTGCTCGGCGATGATGCCGCCGTTGCCGTGCGCGTAGGCAAGCTCGAGGCCGGGCACTTGACGCTGGCCGCCGCGGCCCTGGATCTGGCGAACGGCTTCGGTGACGTGGCTCATGCCGCCGGCCATGCCCGGCTGTCCGAACGAGAGCTGGCCGCCGTGGGTGTTGAGCGGGAAGTCCCCCGCGAAGGTCAGGTCATGCGACTCGACGAACGCCCCGGCTTCCCCTGGCTTGCAGAAGCCGGCCTCCTCGAGGGTGAGCAGGACCATGATCGTGTAGCAGTCGTAGAGGGACGCGAGGCCGATGTCCGAAGGGCGGACGCCGGCCGCGGAGAACGCGGCGCGGGCGGCGATCCCGATCCCGGTCTCGCCCAAGTCGGGCGCCTGGGCCAGCGACGAGTGTGTGACCGCCTCTCCCGCACCCAGGAGCCAGGCGGGCCGCTGCGCGGCCCCGTTGACCCGATCGGCGGCCGTCACGACGAGCGCGGCCGCGCCCGCCGCGGGCATCACGATCTCGAGCATGTGCAGCGGCTCGCAGATGATCTCGGATCCGAGAACGTCGTCGATCGTCAGGGGTTGGTCGTGGAAGATCGCGGCCGGGTTGGCGTTGGCGTTGCGACGCTGATCGACGGCCACCTTCGCCCGCTGTGCGTCGCTGAGCTGGTACTCGTGGGCGTAGCGCGTGGCGAGCATCGCGTAGCCGACGTTCGCGCCGATCAGGCCGTAGGGCGCGTCGAACTCCGCGTGCGGCGATCGGTCTCGCGTGGGCGGAAACGAGCGGGGCGCGCGCACGGCACGGTCCGGCGCGCCGCCGCTCGCCCGCCCGCGGCGCCGCCGCGTCCCCGTGAGACACAGGCAGGTGGTGCACATGCCCGCAGCGATCGCGGCCGCGGCGCGCCACACCATGCCGGCCCCGGTTGCGCCCCCGAGATCGACGACCTCTGCGAAGCGGGGGCGGAGCCCGACGAACTCAGCCACGGTGGCCGGAACGAACCCCGGCAGCCCGCCGATGGGATGCACGATCAGGCCGTCCACCTCGCTCCGCTCGATGCCTGCGTCTGCCATCGCGTCCACCGCGACGCCGCTCAGCAGGTCGAGGTCCGTCTCGTTCCCCGTGTACCGCTGCGGCGCCCGCTCGGCGAGGCCGACGACGGCCGCGACTCCCCGCAAAGACATCACGCGGCGCCTCCTGTCATTCGAGCACCCCCGTGGCGGCGAGCTCGGCCACGCGCGTCTCGTCGTAGCCCAGCAACTGCGTGAGGATCTCATGGTTGTCGCGACCCAGCGTTGGCACGCCACGGCGCACGCGCGCAGGCGTCCGCGAGAGCTTCGAGCGCGTGTCCTCGACGATCGTGTAGGCCTCGCCCGACTCGAGCCGCACGAAGTGCCCGCGAACCCGGAGCTGCGGGTCGGCACAGGCCGCGGCGCTGTCCTGCACGAGATGACACGCGACCCCATGCGCTTGGAGATCCGGCTCGAGCTCCGCGCCCTCGTGCGAGAGGGTGAGCTCGGCGACCGCTGCATCGAGCGCCACGGCGTTGCGCCGGCGGTCGCTCGCCGTCGCAAACCGCGGATCGTTGGCGAGTGCAGCGCGACCGAGCAGCCGACACAAGGTCCGGAAGCCATCGTCGCTCTCGACTGCGATCGCGATCCAGCGGTCGACGCCCGCCACCGGGTAGCAGCCGTGCGGAGCGAGGAGATCGTCGCGGTTCCCGCGGCGGGTGGGGTCGGTCGCGTTCACGAAGACGTCGAGCATCGCGGGAGCGAGGAAGTGCAACGACGCCTCGGCCTGCGACAGATCGAGGTGCACGCCGTGTCCAGTGACGCGCCGCCGCTCGAGTGCGGCCAGGATCGCCGCGGCCACGAACTTCGGCGCGACGTAATCCGTGTAGGCCCCGTACGGCCCGGAAGCCTCGCGATCGGGCCAGCCCGTCATCTCATGGAAGCCCACGATCGCAGCCGAGAGGTTCCCGTACCCCGAGAAGGTCGAGAGCGGGCCCGTCTGGCCCATGAGCGAGGTGCTGAGCATCACCAGACCCGGATTCACCTCGCGCAGCGCTTCGAAGCCGAAGCCCATCCGCTCCATCGCGCCCGGCGTGAACGACTCGCACACGACGTCCGCCCAGCGGACCAGGTCGAGCACCACCTCGCGCGCCTCCGGCCTGCCAAGGTCGAGCGCGAGCATCCGCTTGCTCGCGTTGGTGCTGTGGAACAGCGCGCCCGTCTCCGCTCCGAAACGGCGGTCCACAAACGGGCGTCCGCCGCGGATCGGGTCGGGCTTCGACGCGGACTCGACGCGCACGACCTCGGCGCCGTAGTCCGCCAGCATGCGCGTGGCCGCCGGCCCGGCGAGTGCCCACATGAAGTCGAGGATCTTGACGCCTGCCAGCGGGAGCGCGGCCTCGTCGGGCGGAGACTCGAAGGGGTCGGGACTCGCAGAGCCGGCGTTACCCCACTCCGCGAGAACTTCCGCGGTGTGCTCACCGAGCCGGGGCGCGCGGCGCGGGAGCGCTGGCGTGCAACCCTTCACGCGCACGAAGTCACCGAGCTGGTACGCCGTCCCCTCCGCGTCGGGCCGTTCGAGCGGCTGCCAGTAGCTCCGCTCGATGAGCTGCTGGTTCGAGGCGACGTCTCGCAACGTCGACGCCGGGGCCATCAGGAGCCGCCGTTTCATCGCGATCTCGAGCAGCTCCGCCTTCGTCTTCGACGCCGTCCACGCCGCGATGGCTTGCTTGGCCCGGTCGTGGGTCGCCACCGGCTCGGCGCCCTTGGCGATCAACGACGGGACGGCGATCCAATCCTTGCCGCGCAGCGTCTCGTCACAGAAGCCGGCCTCGCACACCGCCTCCATCAGCCGAGCCGACGCCGGGCCGAACGACCGGCCGAACAGATGGGTGATCGAGACGTGGCCGTCGCGCGCGGGGTACGAGAAGCGGAGCGTGAGCTCACCGATCCTCGCGGCGCCGCGGGTCGCGCCCGCGGAGTGAATCGCCGCCGAGACGATGTCGGACTGCGTGGCCAGCGTGACGGCCTGCTGGGCCGACACATCCACGTGTTGGCCGCGGCCGGAGCGTCGGCGTTCGTGAAGCGCCACGAGGGTCGCTGCGGCGGCCTCCGCTCCCGCGTGGAGGAAGGCCTGCGGGACCGAGATCCGCACCGGCGGCCGATCCGCGTCGCCCATCAGCCACAACGCTCCCGAGGCGGCGAGAACCGTGAGATCGCTCGCCGCCCAGCGCGCCTTGGGTCCGGTCTGCCCGAACGGCGTCACCGACACGTAGACGAGCGCGGGGTTCCGGCGCGCGAGCGCCTCGAATCCGAGGCCGAGCCGCTCCATCTCGCCGGGAGTTCTGGACTCGACCAGCACGTCGGCGCCGTCGATGAGGCGAAGCAGGTCCTCGCGGTCGGCTTCGGACTCGGGCTCGAGCGCGACACTGCGCTTGCCCCTCGCGTACGCCCACCAGAAGAGCGAGCGCTCGACGCCGGGCAGCCCGCCCGCGAACGGCGCCAGGCGCCGGGACGGCGAGCCAGCGGGCGGCTCGAGACAGACGACGTCGGCCCCGAGTTCGGCGAGCACGAAGCCGCAGAGGATCCCGCGCTCGTCGGACAGGTCCACGACGCGGGTGGGGCTCAGCATCTTCACCATCTCTCAAACCATGATACTACTTCCGGCAGAACAAGTGCGCGCAGGAGGCTCCGGGACGCGACCATGATCGACATCGACGGCTTCGACCTGATCGCGCCACAGGCCTACGGCGAGCGCGGCGTTCCCCACGATCAGTGGCGCGCGCTGCGTCAAATGGATCGGCTGCACCACTGTGCACCGAAGGGATTCGACCCCTTCCGCCCCGTCGTGCGCCACGACCAGATCTGCGAGATCTCGAAGCAGCCCGATCGCTTCCTGAACCGCTTCGGCATCGTGCTCGAGAGCGAGGAGCAGAAGAGAATCCTCGCGGCGAACCAGGGCCCCGGCCAGATGCGCTCCGTCATCCAGATGGACCCGCCGGAGCACCGCGACTATCGCAAGGTCGCCGCCCCGTGGTTCACGCCGCGCTCCATCCGCCGAATCGCCCCGATCGTCGAGGAGAGCGCTCGCACTCTCGTGGACGCCTTGGTCGAGCGTGCCAGCGGCGGCGAGGGCGAGTGCGAGTTCGCGAGCGAGGTTGCCGCCGCCCACCCGCTGCGCGTCCTCTCCACGATTCTCGGGGTCCCGCGCGAGAAGGAGCCGCAGCTTCTCCGGCTCACCAACGAGCTCTTCGCCGCCGACGATCCCGACCTCCAGCGCAAGGGCGAGGACCGGGCGGCGGCCGTGCTGGCGCTCGGCATGGAGTTCTTCCAGCTCTTCCATGCGATCGTCGAGGATCGCCGCGCGAACCCGACGGACGACCTCGCGAGCCTGCTCGCGAACGCCACCTTGAACGGGGCGCCGATGGGGATGATGGAGACCCTCGGCTACTACATCATCACCTTCACGGCGGGGCACGACACGACGAAGAACGCCCTGGCCGGCGGCATTCGCGCCCTGGCCGAGCACCCGCGCGAGTTCGAGAAGCTCAAGCGGAACCCCGACCTGGTGCCGAGCGCGGTGGAGGAGATCGTGCGCTGGGCCTCGCCCGTCAACTACATGAAGCGGGTCGTGGCGGAGGATCTCGAGTTCCGCGGGCAGAAGCTGCGCAAGGGCGAGAACCTGGTGCTCTTCTACGCGTCGGCGAACCGTGACGAGTCGGTCTTCGAGGACCCCGACACCTTCCGGGTCGACCGGGACCCGAACCCCCACCTCGCGTTCGGGATCGGCGAGCACTTCTGTCTCGGCACGCACCTGGCGCGGCAGTCGCAGCGCGCGCTGCTCCGGGAGCTGATCGCTCGGATCGACGCGCTCGAGCTCTCGGGAGATCCGGTCCAGATCGCCTCGAGCTTCGTCGTCGGATTGAAGCGGCTTCCGATCCGCTACCGCGTGAGCCCGCGGCCGTCGCGTGGGCGTGGGAGAGAGCTTGGCGAGGAGGCATCGAGCGCATGACCAGAAAGCCGAAGCCCCAGCGCGCCGCCGTCCGCACCGCACGCAAGCTCGCGGGCGAGATCCGGCGCCGGCGCCTGCGACCCGGGACGCCGCTCGCCGCCGAGCACCGGATGGTCGAGGAGCTCGGCGTGGCGCGCGCCACGGTTCGAGAGGCGGTGCGCTTCCTGGAGCTCCAGGGGGCGCTGCGCATCAAGGCGGGGACCGGCGGCGGACCGGTCGTCAGTGCGCCCAGCGCCGATCACCTCGCGAGCGCGCTTTCGCTCCACCTGCAGTTCGCCGACGCGTCGTTCCGATCGGTCGTGCAGGCGCGCTGCTCGATCTATCCGGTCCTCGCGGCGGAGGCCGCGACGAACGCGAGCCGCGCGGACCTCGCGACCCTGCACGAGAGCGTCGCCCGAATGCACGCCACAGCGCACGATCCGAACCTGTTTCGCGAGGAGGCCCGGCGCTACATGAGCCTGATCGCCGATGCGTCGGGCAACCGGGTTCTCGCGCTTCTCGTCGAAGCCCTGCACCGGATGTCCGGGGAGTCGAGCGCCGCGTGGGACGAGCAGCAGCGTCGGTCGGCGCTCCGCAGCTACGAGCGAGTGATCGAGGCCATCGCGGACGGCGATCCCGAGGCGGCTCGCTCCATCATGGCGAAGTCGCTGGCCGCCGCGCTCCGCAACTGGCAGCAGACCGCGCCCCACGAGCTCGAGCAGCCGGTCGCCTGGAGAGGATGAGGATGGCGGCCATGCTGGCTGCCGTGGCGACGGTGCAGCGAGGAAGAGTCCCCTCCGCCGCGAGTTGGGTCAGCGGTCGAGCCGGCAGCGATGACTCGAGCTCGAGGAGAAGTGGAGACGACGCCCTCCGTGCCAACGTGAAGTGCGCGACACGCAAGTGATGGCGAGGGCGACACAGCGCCGATTCACCGCCGAGTAGAAGCGGCGGGTGCTGCAAGAAGCAGCGCGAGCGAAGGCTACGGGTGAGGTCGGCGCACTGCTTCTGCGCGAGGGGCTGTATGCGTGCTGCGCGACGGCACGGTGTTCGAGGCGAAGCGTCTGCAACGAAGCGCCGCGGCGGAGCCCCGCGGCCTCCGTGCCAACGTAGCCGAGACACCGATTGCGTGCGCTCGAGCACGAATGGAAGGATGGAAGCGCCTGGCTTCCGGCGGAGGACATCGCAGAGAAGCAGAGCGTCGAGACATGCGCCGGCGAGACCGGCGACGACACTGGTGTGTCTGCGATCTCTCTCAGGGGGTTGACCGCCATCATGGAAGGTCGAACCAAGGACCGTCTGAGCGAGGGCGCCGTCCGCTTCATTGACAAGCACCGGCCTGCCGACTATTCGAGGGACCGAACCCCAGGATAGAGAGAGGCCCCCCATGCCCCGCTATGCCTACGACAGGCTCACGGCGCTCGACAATTCCTTCCTGATGCTCGAGAAGCCCACGTCCTACATGCACGTGGCCTCGACGCAGATCCACAAGACCGGACCGCTGCGCACCGAGGGTGGTGGCGTCGACGCCGCGCGCTTCCGCAAGATGATCGCGTCGGTGCTGCACCGCATTCCGCGCTACCGGCAGAAGCTGGCCTGGATCCCGTTCGAGAATCACCCGGTCTGGGTCGACGACGAGAACTTCAGCCTCGACTACCACCTGCGTCACACGGCGCTGCCGCGGCCGGGCACCGAGGAGCAGCTCAAGCGCTTGTCCGCGCGCATCATGCAGCAGCACCTCGACCGCAGCCGCCCGCTCTGGGAGATGTGGATCGTCGAAGGGCTCGAGGGCGATCGCTTCGCGCTGATCTCGAAGACGCACCACTGCATGATCGACGGCGCCTCCGGCGTCGACCTGATGCGCGTGGTGATGTCGCCCGATCCGGAAGACCACATCTCCGAGGAGCCGACCTGGGTGCCGCGTCCCGCGCCGTCGGGCCTCGAGCTGATGGGTCACGAGGCGCTGCGCCGCGCGCGCCTGACGTTCGATCTGTTGCGCGGAGCGGCCAGCGCGATGCGCACCGCCGAGAGCGTGCGTTTCGACGTGATGACGCGCATTCGCGCGCTGACCGAGGCGATGGGCGGAAGTCTGCGGCTGCCGTCGGAGACGCCGTTCAATCGCGTGATCGGACCGCACCGCCGCTTCGACTGGATGACGATGGACCTTGCCGACATCAAGAAGCTGCGCAAGACGCTCGGCGGGTCGCTGAACGACATCGTGCTGACGATCGTGACCGGCGCGGTGCGGAGCTTCCTGCGCGCGCGGCACGTGAATCCCGACAAGCTCGATTTCCGGGTGATGGCGCCCGTATCCGTGCGCAGCGAGAACGAGCGCGGCGCGCTCGGCAACCGCGTGTCGGCGTGGATCGTGCCGCTGCCGATCGGCGAGGCCGATCGCCGCACGCAGCTCGAGCGCATTACTGAACGCACCACGCGGCTCAAGGAATCGAACAGCGCGGTCGGTGCGGAGGTGCTCACGCAGGCCGCGGAGTACACGCCGTCGACGCTGCTCGCGCTGGGCGCGCGCAACATGACGCGTCTGTTGCCGTTCAACCTGGTGGTGACGAACGTGCCCGGCCCGCAGGCGCCGATGTACATGCTCGGCGCGGAGATGCTCGAGTGCTTCCCGCACGTGCCGCTCACCGATCGACTCGGGCTCGGCATCGCGCTGATGAGCTACAACGGCAAACTCTGTTGGGGCTTCAACGCCGACTACGATCTGGTGCCCGACCTGCGCGAGTTCGTGGGCGCGATCGAGGCTTCGTTCGCGGAGCTGATGGTGCTGGCCGTCTCGCGGCCGACGCTGGTCGCGTCGGGCGGCCGCGAGGCCGTGCAGTAGATCGCCGCCTGAACGTGGCGGGCGAGCGCTTCGACATCCAGGGCCGCGCGGTGACCCTGCCGGTGGTCGTGCGCGACGCGAGCAGCGCGTCGGCGACGTTCCTGGTCGACAGCGTCGCGGCGCGCGGCTTGCTTCCCGACGGCGCGTTCCAGGTCGCGGAGCTGCTGCCGGGCCGCGCGCTGCTCTCGATCGCCGCGATCGACTACCGCGACAACGACCTCGGCGACTACGACGAGGTGTCGGTCGCGCTGTTCGTGCGCGAGCGCGGCGCGAAGCCGGGCTGGCCGCTGATCGGCACGCTCGTGGAGCTCGCCCGAAGTCAGCTCGGCACCTACATCCACCGCCTGCCCGTGAACCAGAGCTTCACCTGCGAGGCGGGCCGCGAGATCTGGGGCTTTCCCAAGACGGTCGAGGAGATCGCGATCGAGCCACGCGGTACGCGTCTGTTCTGCCGGCTCGCGATCGACGGCGAGCACGCGTTCACGATCAGCTTCCCGCGCGGCGGCGCCGGTCGGATGCCCGAGCAAGAGCTCGTCTCCTACACGTACCTGCACCGCGTGCCGCACCGCACGCGCGCGACCATGGGCGGGCAGGGCTTCGCGATGCGGCTCGGCGGCGCGGAGCTCGTGCTCGGCAGTCACGCGCTCGCGAACGAGCTGCGCCTGCTCGGTCTGCCGCGGCGCGCGCTGTTCACGACCTGGACCGAGCACATGCACGCGAGCTTCGAGGCGCCCGAGAAGCTTTGAGCGCACGGGCGCGCGACGGCTACTTCGAGCTGGCCTCGACCACGAACGTCTCGCTCTTCTCGAACTGCACGCCCGGGCTTTTGAACGCGAGCTCGAGCGCGTAGACGCCGTCGCTGGCTTCGCGCGGCACCGCGACGAACACGTCCACCACCCAGCGGCCCGGGCGCAAGTCGTAGCCCGGCTCGGGCACGTCCACGATCGGCTTGCCGCGGTGCAGGATGCGCATCTCGAGCTCGCCCGTGACCACGTCGGTGGGTTTGCCGGTGCACAGGACGTACACCATTCGGTGACCGAGCTGGCCGCCGGCCTCAACGCGCTTCGGCCAGACCTCGAGCTGCTCGAGCTTGAACCAGGGCAGCTTCTGTTTCGCGCAGTTGAATTCCTGCGCAACGGCTTCCGGAAAGTCCGTGAGCCTCTGCCCTGGCTCGCGGAACGGCCGATCGAGCGGCGCGGGCAGGGAGGCGCAGGCGGTGAGGCACAGCGCGAGCAGGATCCCCGCTATCTGCGTCGGACGACCCAACCGCCATCTCCTCGCTTCGCGACCGCTGATTCGTCCGCGACGGTTGGCGAGGATAGCGGCCGCTCGCGCTTGGCCGCCATGGAGTTCCGCGCGGGCGCCTGCTTTCGCGCGGGCTCGCGCTTCGCGGTTTGATTGGCGGGCTCGGCCTGAACGATCGGCGCTACCGTGGCCACCGGCGCGGGCTTCACCACGCGCACCTCGGTCGGGGGCGGGGAAGCGGGTTGCGTCTGATGGCGAACGAGCTGCACGCCGCACAGGATCGCGAACACCACGAGCGCGCAGAGTGTCGCGGCGATCTGACCGCGCGAGCGCGCGCGTCCGCGCGGCTCGAGCTCCGCTTCGGCCGCGGGCAGCGGCGCGCCGACGGGCAGCCGCGCGGTCGCGGGCGCGCTCGAGACTGCGGCCCGCGAGCCCGAGCCTGTGTAGCTGCGCGTGCTCGCCAGCGCGATCTGCTCGGCGTCTTCGAGCGCGAGCTCGCGCGTGACCGGCGCGTCGCGATCGGCCGACACACGCGGCGGAGCGGGGTGCGACGATGCGTGCTGCAGCGCTTCGCGCAGCTCGAATACGTCGGGGAAGCGCGCGGCGGGATCCTTCGCGAGCGCGCGCAGCACCACCGCCTCGAGCGTTTCCGGCAGCTCGGGCGCGAGCGCGCGCGGCGGCCGCGGCGGCTCCTCGATCTGCGCGCGGCACAGCTCGTAGTCGTTCTCGGAATCGAACGGCAGCTGGCCCGTGAGCAGCTCGTAGAGCAGCACGCCGAGCGCGTACACGTCGGAGCGCGCGTCCGTCTCGGCGCCGCGCACCTGCTCGGGCGACATGTACTGCATCGTGCCGACCATGTAGCCCTGGCGCGTCGCGCGCTCCGCAGCCGCAGAATCGAGACAGCGCGCGATGCCGAAGTCCATCACCTTCACGCAGCCGCTGGTCGCGAGCATCAGGTTCGAGGCCTTGATGTCGCGGTGCACGACGCCGACCTGGTGCGCGTGTCCGATGCCGTCGAGCGCCTGGTAGACGAGCGGCAGCGCGCGCTCCGGCGCGAGCCGGCCGGCACTGCGCAGAATTTGCGCGAAGGTGCGGCCCTCGACGTACTCCATCACCATGCCCAGGTGCGAGCCCTCGCGCAGCAGGCAGTAGAGCAGGGCGATGTTGGGGTGCGCGAGCTGCGCGAGCGTGCGAGCCTCGGTGTGGAATCGCGAGACCACCTCGGCGCGATCGCCGAGTCCGGCGCGCAGGAATTTGATCGCGACGCTTCGTCCGAGCAGCGGATCGATCGCCCGGTAGACGTCCGCGACGCCCCCCGAGCCGATTTTCTCGCCGATCTCGTAGCTGCCGATTGTGATCCCCGTCATGTCGCGAGTGGTATCGGACGGCCGCTCCTGACGCTTGATGGCGCGTCCGTTCAGCGCGGTGCGGCGAAGCTGCGTCCAACCTGCCGGTGCGCTGCCGGTCGCAGTATGCTTGCCGCCCACGGCGTGGTCGCGAAGGAGAGACGAGGACATGAGTGAAGCGGGTGCGACGTTCTGGCGCCGCTGCAGCAGCTGCAAGAAGGAGATCGGCTTCACGCGCACCTACTGGGTATGCAACGTCTCGACCTGCAATCGCAAGCGCACCGGACTGATCTTCTGCACCACCTCGTGCTGGGACGTGCACCTTCCGCTCATGAACCACCGCGAAGCCTGGGCCGAGGAGCGGCGCGCGCCGACGCGCGAGGCGTGGCTGCGCGAGCAGGCCGAGGAAGCCGCGCTTGCGCGCGCGTCGTCCGAGCCCGCTGCCGCAGCACCCGTCACCGGTAGGGATCGCGAGCCGCAGCGCCGGATCGTCGCGCCACCCGCGCCGAGACCGGCCGCGAGTCCGGCCTCGCACGAGGTGCTGGTGGTGGTCTCCAAGCTCAAGTCCTACGTGCGCGAGCGCTCGGGCATGAGTACGTCCGACGCGGTCATGGATCTGCTCTCCGATCGCCTGCGCCGGCTCTGCGACGAAGCGATCCGCAGCGCGCAGCGCGACGGCCGGCGCACGGTCATGGAGCGGGACTTCTAGCGGGCGCGCGCGTTCGCCCGGTTGACGCGCGGGCGCGCGCGGGCGGACACTCGCGCGCATGCCGAACATCGACGCGAACGGAATCCGGATCGAGTACGAGACCTTCGGGGATCGCGGCGCCGAACCGCTGCTGCTGGTGATGGGCCTCGGCGCGCAGATGCTGCTGTGGGAAGAGGCGTTCTGCGAGCGCCTCGCCGCGCGCGGCCACTACGTCGTGCGCTACGACAACCGCGACGTCGGACTTTCGACCCACTTCGACGCACACGGCGTGCCCGACCTGATCGCGGTGATGACGGCGGCGGCGACCGGCAAGCCCGTTTCGGTGGGCTACACGCTCGACGACATGGCCGACGATGCGGTCGGACTGTGCGATGCGCTCGGCTTCGACGACGCGCACTTCGTGGGCGCGTCGATGGGCGGCATGATCGTGCAGACCGTCGCGATCCGGCACCCAGCGCGGGTACGCAGTCTGGTGTCGATCATGTCGACGACGGGGAACCCTACGCTGCCCGCCGCGCGGCCCGAGATCATGGCGCTGCTCGCCGGTCCGGCGCCGGTCGGACGCCAGGCGAACATCGACGCTTCCGTCGAGACCTGGCGCAAGATCGGCAGCCCCGGCTTTCCGTTCGACGAGGCGCAGATCCGCGCGCGCAGCGCGGAGCTCTACGACCGCGCGCACCATCCGCAGGGCCAGGCGCGCCAGCTCGCCGCGATCGTCGCGCACGGCAACCGCGCGCCGCGGCTCGCGGCCGTGCGCACGCCGACGCTCGTCATCCACGGCAGCGACGATCCGCTGGTTCCCGTCGAGGGCGGCAAGGACACCGCCGCGTCGATCCCCGGCTCGGAGCTGCTGCTGATTCCCGGCATGGGTCACGACCTGCCGCAGCCGCTCTTCCCGAAGCTGGTCGACGCGATCGCGACGCACACGCACAAGTCGGCGGTCGCGCGTCGATAACTCGGAACGCTAGGCGCCGCGGACCAGTTCGAGCAGCGCGGGGCCGTACTTGGCGGAGAGCGCCGGGCCGATGCCCTTCACCTCGAGCAGCTCGCGCTCGTCGCGGGGGCGCGCCGCGGCGATGCCCTGCAGGGCGGCGTTGGTCATCACGCGGAACGCGGGGATGCGGCGCCGCTTCGCCTCGGCGCCGCGCCAGCGCATCAGCGCGCCGAGCAGCGCGCCGTCGATGGTCGCGTCGGCGCTCGCGGCGGTCGACTTCGGCGAGGCCGAGCCCGGGCGCCGTGCGCGGGTCGAGCTCGCGGCGGCCGGTTTGCCGCGGCGCTTGCGCGGCGCGCGCTCGGCTTCGGTCTCGCGCGCGAGTCGCACCGCCGCGAGTGCGGCCGGGTCGGCTTCGAGCCCGGCGCGTGTGAGTCGCAGGCGCTGGAATGCGATCGTGTCACCGTCGCGCTCGAACGACTCGCCTTCCTCGACCGCCAGGCCCGCGCGCACGAGGCCCGAGATCAGTCGGCCGAACTCGCGCCGCTCGAGCGCCTCGCCGAACAGCTCGCGGTGCAGCTTCCCCGACGGCTGCGCGTTGCGTGCGCGCAGGCTTGCGACGATCCGTTCGAGCGCCGCGGCTTGCGTCGCGTCGAGCGCGACGAAGCCGAGCGCCTCGGCGCCCGACGCATCGCAGATGTCGCAGATCCCGCACTCGGCGCCGGAGTCCTCTTCGTCGCCGAAGTGGCGCACCAAGTGCAGCATGCGGCAGCCGCGGCTCTCCGCGTAGCGACGCACTTGCTCGAGCTGCGTCTCCTTGTGTCGCCGCTGCGCCTGGTACGGCTCGCGCCAGCCGTCGCTGCCGCGCGCGGAGTTCTCGTCCGGGTCGACCAGCGCGCCTCCGTGCACCCACAGCTTCTCGAGCACGCGCTCGAGCTCGTCGGGATCCATGCGCAGGCGGCGCTGCAGCTCGGCGCGCGGTTCGGGCTGATCGGCGAGCGCGCGGTACACGCGCTCGAGCACCGCCGCGTCGGGGTAGTCGCGCTTCAGGAAGAACTCGTGCGTGCGCAGGTCGACGAAGCCGTGGAACAGCACCGCGCGCGAGAGCGCGCCGTCGCGGCCCGCGCGGCCGATCTCCTGGTAGTAGCCCTCGACGCTGCTCGGCAGCGCCGTGTGCACGACCGTGCGGACGTCCGCCTTGTCGATGCCCATGCCGAAGGCGATCGTCGCCACGATCACGTCGAGCGAGCCGCTCATGAACGCGCGCTGCACCTCGTCGCGCTCGCGCGCGGGCATGCCGGCGTGGTACGCGGCCGCGCGGAAGCTCGAGTCGAGGCGCTTGGCGAGCGCTTCGGCCTTCTTGCGCGTGGGCGCGTACACGATCGCGGGCCGGCGCTCGGCCGCGCGCAGCAGCCGCTCGGTGCCCGAGTCGCGCGCGGACGGCGGCGCTTCGACCAGCTCGATCGCCAGGTTGGTGCGCCGGAAGCCGTGGATGTAGCGATGCGCCTTGTCGATGCCGAGCTGCGCGACGATGTCGCGCTGCACCATCGGCGTCGCGGTCGCGGTGAGCGCGATGACGGGCGCGGGCCGCAGCGCCGGCAACCGCTCGCGCAGCATGCGGTACTCCGGCCGGAAGTCGTGCCCCCAGTGGGAGATGCAGTGCGCCTCGTCGACCGCGACCAGCGCCGGCTTGCGCTGCGCGAGCTTCTCGGGAAAACCCGGCACTGCCAGCCGCTCGGGCGCGATGAACAGGAAGTCGAGCTTGCCGTCCAGGTACGCGCGCAGCACAGCTTGGGATTCCGCGCGCGCGCGGCCGGAGTGGATGCGTTCCGCGCGCAGCCCCTGCGCCGTGAGCTTCGCGACCTGGTCGTCCATCAGCGCGATCAGCGGTGAGACCACCAGCGTGGTGCCGCCGCGCGCGAGACCGGGAAGCTGATAGCAGAGCGACTTGCCCGCGCCGGTCGGCATCACCAGCAGCGCGTCCGCGCCGCGCGTGACCGTGCGGCAGACCTCTTCCTGGAACGGGCGGAAGCTCGCGAAGCCGAAGCGCTTCTGCAGCAGCGGGAGCAGTTGGTCGGGCGCGGTTGGCTTGAGCGGCTCGCTGCGCTCGCGCTCGAACTCGAACGGCAGCTGCGGTGCGTCGCCGGACGGTGGAGGGCCGGCCGTGCCGGCGACCGGCGCGGACGGCGACGTGCGCACGCGCTTCACCACTTCGCAGACGTAGGTCTCGATGTCGCGCATGAAGGCGTCGAGCTCGCCCGAGCCGCGCTCGATGCGCTTGAGCCGAGCCTCCCATTGGCCGGTCATCGACGGGCTCTTCACGTCGGGATGGACGACCGCGATCAGCTCGACGCCCTTGTCGGTCGCGGCCAGAGCCTTGCCGTCGCGCGTGATGTATTTGCGCTCGAGCAGCGTCTCGATGATCGCCGCGCGCGTGGCGGGAGTGCCGAGGCCCGTCTCGCGCATGGCTTCGGACAGCTCGCGATCTTCGAGCGTGCGGCCCGCCGTCTCCATCGCGGTCAAGAGCGTCGCTTCGGTCAGACGGCGCGGCGGGCGCGTGCGTTTGCGCTCGGCCTTGGCATCGAGCATGTCCTGGGTCTGTCCGCGCGCGAGTCCTGCGGGCAGCTGCACTTCGCCGTCCGCGGCGGCCGCGCCCTCGAGCGCGCGCCAGCCTACGGTCACGACCGCGCTGCCCTGGCTGCGGAAGCGGTCGACGACCGGTTCGGGCGCGTCGTTCGCGATCGCGGTCACGATCGTGGTCGTGGCGTAGACGTGATCGGCGTGCCAGGCCGCCAGCAGTCGGCGCGCGACCAGGTCGAACAGCTTCGCTTGATCGGGCGAGAGACCGGCTTTCTCGGGCGGCGCGCCGGTCGGAATGATCGCGTGGTGGTCGCTCACGCGTGCGTCGTCGACGAAGCGCGGGCCGAGCGCGCGTTCGCCGGTGCCGGGTGCCAACTGCTCGCGGTACGGCGCCGAGATCGCGCGCACGATGCGCGGCAGCGTCGCGGCCACCGACTGCGAGAGGTGGCGGCTGTCGGTGCGCGGATACGAGAGCACCTTCTTCGCCTCGTACAGCTCCTGCGCGATCTCGAGCGTGCGGGCCGCGCTCCAGCCGAAGATGCGGTTCGCGGCGCGCTGCAGCTCGGTCAGGTCGTAGAGCTGCGGCGGCGCGAGCTTGCGCGTCTGCGCGTCGACGGATTCGATCGAGGCGCGGCCCGTGCGCGCGCGCGCGACGATCCGCTCGGCCTCCTCGCCATCGGCGGGCAGGCGCTTCGCGCGCTCCTGCGCCTCGGCCTCCGCGCCCTTCGCCGTCGGCCGGAACCAGGTCCCGCGATACTTGGCGTCGTCTGCGGGCTCGCGCCCCTGCGGCCGGAAGTCGGCGACCACCTCGAAGTAGTCCTCGGGCACGAACGCGCGGATCGCGAGCTCGCGCTCGACCAGGATCGCGAGCGTCGGGGTCTGCACGCGTCCCACCGACAGCAGCTCGCCGTGCGAGGACGCGCGACGCGAGAGTGTGTAGGCGCGCGACAGGTTCATGCCGACCAGCCAATCGGCGCGGCTGCGCCCGCGCGCGGCGTCGGCCAGGCCGTCGACCTCCGTCTGGCGGCGCAGGTTGGCGAGGCCGGCGCGGATCGCGTCGGGTGTGAGCGACGAGATCCAGAGTCGCTCGACCGGCTTGCGGGCGCGCGTGGCCTCCATGCCGGCGGCTTCCCAGATGTAGCGGAAGATCAGCTCGCCCTCGCGACCCGCGTCCGTCGCGCAGATCACGCGCTCCACGTCGGGCTCGGCGAGGATGCGGCGCACGATCTCGAACTGGCTGCGCGTCTTGTCGTAGACGACCAGCGGCCATTGTTCGGGGATCATCGGCAGCAGCGTCTGCCGCCAGGTGCGCCACTCGGGCCGGATCTCGTGCGGCTGCGCGAGCGCGACCAGGTGCCCGATCGCCCACGTCACGACGTAGCCAGCGCCGCGCAGGCAGCCGTCGCCGCGCTCGCCCGCGCCGAGCACGCGCGCGATGTCACGCGCGACGGATGGCTTCTCCGCGACGACCGCGACGGTCACCGCGACGGACCGGTCCCGAGATCCAAACGCACCTCACCATCTCACGGGACCGTTCGCCAGGGGTGACCCCAGAGTAGCGCGAACGCCCCCGGAGGGTCAGGCGCTATTCGGCCGGTAGCGTGAGCGAGCGAACACGCTCCAGGCCGCGGCTCGTCGTCGGATCGAAGATTCGTTCTTGCAGCCCTCCGAGCGACCGATACGACGGATCCGCGAGCAGCGCGTCGAGACCGCCGACCTCGTTGAATCGCCACAGCCCGACCACTCGCGTCGCCTGCGGCCCTTCCGCCGAGGCGGGCTCGATCGCGCCGTCGACGAGCAGGCCGCCGTGACGTCGCGCGATCAGGCCGAGTGCGCCGACGTAGGCCTCCGCCTGATGGGGGGGCGCTTCTGGCCGGAGCGTCAGCACTTCGTACACCCAGACATCCGCGCGCGCCTGCGTGGCGGGGACGAGCGAGAGCAGCGCGGCCGCGACCAATGACCCGAAACCCTTGATCCGGAACTCCATGGGGGCTCCTCCTTCGCCCCTCGGATGCCGGTAGTTGACCGGTCGGTTTCAGGCCCCTTTGGCGCCGATCAGGCCGAGCGCCATCCGCCCGACCCGGCCGACCAGGGCGGGATCGTCATGCGCGGCCGAGAGCAGACAGGCGCCCTCGGCGAGCGCCACCAGCGCCTCGGCGCCGCGCGCGGGATCGGATCCGCGCGGCAGCTCGCCCGCGGCGATCGCGTCGCGCAGCGTCTTCTCGAGCGCGTCGCGCATGCCGTCGAACACGCGCGCGAGCTTCTTGCGCAGCTTGGGCTCGTGGTTGCACAGCTCACCGGCCAGGTTCGCCAGCGGACAGCCCGGCGTGATGCCCAGCTTCCGCCGCCCGGCGCGCTGCTCGCGCGTCAGCTCCTCGAAGAAGCGCTCGATGCGCGCGAGCGGCGTGACGTCGTCGGCCAGCGTGGCAGCCAGCAGCTCGTCGCGGATCGCCACCCAGTACGCGTCGATCACCGCCGCGGCGAGCTCGTCCTTGGATTTGAAGAAGTGGTAGAAGCTGCCCTTGTTGATCTCGGCCGCTTCGCACAGCTCCTGGACGCCGACGCCCTCGTAGCTGCGCGCGTGGAAGAGGCGGCTGGCTTCCTCGATCAGGCGCTCGCGCGCATCGCTGGTCCGGCCCATCGCGTCTCCCGGGTTGACTGACCGGTCTACTTGTAGCCCGGCGCGCGGGATCGCTACAAGGGCGTCCATCCTGGCGGTCGATTCCCGTCGCCCGCGGATTGCTCAGCGCGCTGTTCGTCGGCTGGCTGTGGGGCGGGCTTCGCGAGCCGGCCACCATCCACGACGAGTCGGCGTATCTGCTGCAGGCGGAGCTGTCCGCGTCGGGTCGGCTCGCGGCGGACGCGCCGCCGCTGCCGGAATGCTTCGAGCAGTCCCACCTGCTGGTCACGCCGCGGCTCGCGCCGAAGTACCCGACCGGGCACGCGTGGCTGCTGCTGCGCTGGTGGAGAACCGGCGGCGTGGGGGTGTTGCGTAGCGTCTGGCGACGGAATGAGTGAGGCGTGCTCGCCGCCGCCGCCGCCGCGGGGCTGGTCGTTCTGGGAGTGATTCCGATCTGGAGCGCGGCCTCGACGCTCGACTGGACGCGCACGCCGTACGCCAAGTACTCGCGCATCTACACGCCGCACCAGAAGCTCGGCTTCGGCGTCGATCCCGCGCCCGCACTGCGCGCGTTGCCGCACGACACGGCGGCGGCCGACTCGAACTACCGGCGCATCCACGCTTCGCACACGCTCGCGAGCCTGCCGCGCGCGTTCGCGGAGCGGATCGTCGCCGCCTCGCGCGAGGTGTTCGGCGGCTCGGCCTGGCGTGTGGTGCTCGCCGCGTTCGCCGCGATCGGGCTGTTCGCGCTCGGCCCGCGGGGTCGCTTCGCGCTCGTTGCGGCGCTCGGCATTTGGACCGTGCTCATGCGCGTCTGGCAACGCCACGCGCTTCGCGCCGAGGCGGTCTGCGTGCTGCTCAGGTTGGGCTTGGGCGCGCGCGATGCGCTCGCGACCCTCGACGAGATCGCCGAGCGCGGCGCGTACCATCGCGAGTTCGCGCGCGCGCTGGCCGGATTGGTCTCCGAGCCCAAGGCGATCGTGTTCGTGCGCTACGGCGCGCAGCACGACCCGAACCTGGCGCTGGTCGAGAACTCGGCCAATGCCGCGAAAGAGCGGGCTGTACAATTGCGACGAGGCGTCCGCGAGAATCTCGCGGCTCACGCCGATTCCCTGAGCCGAGACCTGCGCGCGAGCACCCGGAACTGCGCGCCGATCGGAGCCCCGCGCAGGGCCGGCTCGAAGAAACGCAAGAACCGAAGTGCGCGAAGGAACACGAAGCAGTGATCGGTGCGCACGATCTCGAAGCCGCCGGCTTCGAGCAGGTGTCGCGCTTCGCGCGCGGAGAGCATGAGCGCGTCGCGGTCGAACGAGATCCGCCGCATGACCAGCCGCGCGCCCGGGTTCCACGGGTTGTTCTCCCACAGCGCGCAGTATCCGCTCGGCACGAGCTCGCGCGTGGGCAGGAAGCTCACCCGTTCGGGAAGAACGGCGTGCCCGCGCCGGTGCCGCAGCCGAAGTCGAGCACCGAGTCGGGCCGCTTGCCGAGATCGACAGCCCGCGCGCGAGCGCTTCGTCGTACTCGTCGGAGAACCGATCGAAGTCCACGCCGCCGCCCGCAGGCTCGTGGGTCATCGCCGCTGCATCGCGAGCAAGCTGATCAGGAAGCTCGACATGGCGGCCTGCACGCCGAGCGCGACCGGCGTCGCGCCGGGAATCAGCCAGCGCATGGTGTGCGCGAAGTCGAGCCGTCCGTCGAGCCGTTGTCCGCGATCAGGATCTCGCCCGCGATGCCGGACTCCTCGAGCGCGCGCCGCGCCTTGGCGACGCAGGTCGCGACGGTGTCTGCCTCGTTCGAGCAGGGCATCACGACCGATACCTCGAGCGGGTCACTCACGGCGGAACACGGTGTCACGGGGCCCCGAGACAGGCAAGGTGCCCCTGCCGGTCGCCGATCGCGCGCGCCGCGGATACCCTGCGGGCGATGCGATGGCCGATTGCGCTCGTCACCGCGGCGCTGGTCGCGCTGGTCGCCGTGACCTATGCGCCGGCCGCGCGGCTCGGCTTCATCTACGACGACTACGAGCTGATCGTGGACCGCGAGCCGCCGCGCTCCGTGTCCGAGCTCGCGCGCGTGTTCGTCGAGCGCCACTGGCCCACGCTGCCGTACTACCGCCCGATCGCGCGCGCGAGCATGCTGGCGCAGAAGGCGCTGCACGGGAACGAGCCGGCGCCGTACCATCGGCTGAACGTCGGTCTGGTCGCGGCGCTCGCGCTGGCCGCGTTCGCGTTGTTGAGCACGGGTGCGCTGGCGTTGCCGGTGCCGCTGGCGTTCGCGGGCGCGGCGCTGTTCGCGCTACACCCGGTGGCGTCGTCGTGCGTGTATCCGATCGCGTCCGGCCGCGAAACGCTCTGGCCGACGTTGTTCGAGCTGCTGGCCGTGATCGCCTGGCTGAGACCGGGCGCGCGAATGTACGCGCTCGCGCTTCTGGCGACTGCGGCGGCGCTGCTCTCGAAGGAACACGCGGTCGTGTTGCCGGTGCTGTTCGCGCTCGCCGACGCGCTCGGGCTCTCGGGCGACGTGAGGCCGCGTCGCATCCCGGCCTGGCTGCTCCGGTACGCGCCGTTCGCGCTGCTGTTCGCGGCCTACTTCGTGCTGCGGGCATGGATCTTCGCCGGCGAGGGGAAGCTCGCGCTGGCGCTCGCCGACGAGCCCGCGGGTCCACTGCTCTCGCTCGCCTACGCGCTCCAGGTGCTGGTCGCGCCGACGCGCGAGCTCGTCTACGAACCGGTCGTCGCGGTCTGGTTCTCGAGCGGGCGAAGCGGCCTGGCGCTGGTCTCGTGCGCGCTGCTGCTCGTCGCGCTCGCGCGCCGCGACGCAGCCACGCGCGCGCGCGCGCTGTTCTGGTCGGGCTGGTTCGCGATCGGGCTGCTGCCGACGGCGAATTCTTTGGTTCAGGACGCGCGCTTCGACGAGCGTTACGTGTTCTTCGCTTCGCTCGGGGGGATCGCGCTCGCACTGCTCGCGCTCGAGCCGCTCTGGCACCGACGCGGCGCGCGGCGAGCGGTCCTTTCGAGCGCGCTCGTGCTGGCGATCGTGGGCGCGGCGGTCGTCAGTGCGCAGCGCGCGCGCAGCTTCGCCGACGACGCGGCGTTCCTCGCGCATTGGATCGAGAGCGACCCCGGCCGCGCGCAGCCGCACCTCTCGCTGGGCAAGCTGGCTGCGCGCGATCGCGATTTCAGCCGCGCGGCCGAGCACTACCGGGCCGCGCTCGAACGTGCGCCCGATCTGCCGGACGCGCTGAACGGGCTCGGCCTCGCCCACGAAGCACTCGGTCGGCCGGAGCTCGCGGAGCAGAGCTTCCGGCGCGCGATCGAGCTCGATCCGCGCAACGGCCGGGCGCACAACAACCTGGGCGTGCTGTTCCTGTCGAGCGGAAAGCTCGAGGCGGCCGCGACCGAGCTCGAGGCTTCGCTCGAGGGTGACGGCGACCCCACGAACGCGCGCATCAATCTGGCGTTGGTGCGAGCGAAGCAGGGCGAGCGCGCTGCGGCGATCGCCGCGCTCGAACAGGTGCTCGAGACGCGCCCGGGTCACGCGGGCGCCTGCTTCAATCTCGGCGTGCTGCTCGCCGAGGCCGGCGACGACGCGCGCGCGCGCGGCTACTTCGAGCGCGCGCTCGACACGCGGCCGGACTACGGGCTCGCCCACCAGTGGCTCGGCGTCGTGCTCGCGCGGCTCGGCGAGACCGCCGCGGCCGAGCGGCACCTACTGCGCGCGCGCGAGCTCGATCACTGACTCATGTGCCAGCCGCCGTTGGGCGAGAGCACCTGACCGGTCACGAACTTCGCTTCCTCGCTCGCCAGGTAGACGGCCGCAAAGGCGATGTCGTCGGATTCGCCGAGCCGGTGGAGCGGCGTTTGCATCGCGATCAGCGCCTTCATCTCGCCCAGGAACGAGGTCATGTCGGTGTCGATCCAGCCCGGCGCGATCGCGTTCACGCGAATGCCGCGCGTAGCGACTTCGCGCGCGAGCGAGCGCGTGAAGCCGAGGATGCCCGCCTTGGCCGCGCAGTAGGAAGCGGCGCCGGCGCCGCCCGCCGTGCCCATGATCGAGCCCATGTTGATGATCGCGCCCGACATCTGCGGGTTCATGATCTTGAGCGCCTCGCGCGTGCAGAAGAAGGTTCCGTCGAGGTGCACCGCCAACATGCGGCGCCAGCTCTCGTCGGTCATGCCGACGGTCGCGTCGAGGTGGGTCGTGATCGGTCCGCCCGCCGACATCTCGGCCATCTGCTGCAGCTGCTTGTCGCGGAACTGCGACGCGAGCGCGGGGTCGCTCTCCACGCCGCTGATGCCCGCGTTGTTCACCAGCACGTCGAGCCGGCCGCAGCGCTGCGCGACCTCTTGGAACATGCGCGCGACCGCGGCCGAGCTGGAGACGTCGGCGGCGATCGCGATGCCGCCCAGCGGCGCCGCGGCCTTCTCGGCCAGGACCGGATCGAGGTCGTTGATGACGACGCTCGCGCCCTCCTCGACGTAGCGCTTGGCGATCGCGAGGCCGATGCCGCGCGCCGCGCCGGTGATCAATGCGACCTTGCCGTGCAGTCGGTTCATGTCGGGTCTCCTTGTCGAGGGCGATTCATCATGCCACGATTCGGCGTGTCGTTCAGTACGCGCCTCGCCGTGCCCGGAGACCTCGAACGCCTGCTTCCGCTGGTGCGCGAGCTGTGGAAGCACGAGCACATCGAGTGGGACGACTTGCGCACGCCGGCCGCGCTCGCGCGCCTGCTCGGCGACGCCTCGCTCGGCCGCGTCTGGATCTCCGAGGACGCGGGCCGCGCGATCGCGTACCTGGCGCTGTGCTTCGGCTACAGCCTCGAGTTCTTCGGCCGCGACGCGTTCATCGACGAGCTGTACGTCGACCCGGCGTACCGCAACCACGGACACGGCGCGCACATGCTGGCGACCGTCGACGAAGCCTGCGCGGAGCTCGGCGTGCGCGCACTGCACCTCGAGGTCGATCACGTGAACGAGCGCGCCAAGGGCTTGTACAAGCGCGCGGGCTACGCCGAGCACGAGCGCTTCCTGATGACCAAGCACGT
Source organism: Deltaproteobacteria bacterium (assembly GCA_031396695.1). Taxonomy (GTDB): domain Bacteria; phylum Myxococcota_A; class UBA9160; order SZUA-336; family SZUA-336; genus VGRW01. The sequence goes on along the minus strand of JANNLG010000138.1, from coordinate 8,830 downwards.
GAAGGCGAGCTAGCGTAGCGGCAGCTCCACGGACTTCGCGCCGATGCGCGCGGCGAGGCTCCCGAGCGCGTCGTCGAGCGCGCGCTTGCGCTCGCGCGTGGGGCGCACGCCCGGCTCCCAGTGCAGCTTCTCGACCACCAGCACGGCGCGCTCGCGGTCGTGGCGCGGATCGAGGCGGCCGACGAAACGCTCGCGCTCCAGGATCGGCAATACGTAGTAGCCGTAGCGGCGCTTCGCGGCGGGCACGAAGGCCTCGAAGCGGTAGTCGAAGCCGAACAGCCGCTCGAGTCGCTGGCGGTCGCGCAGCAGCGGATCGAAGGGCGAGAGCAGGCGGGTGCGCTCCGGGATCGGCTTCGCCCGGCGCAGCCGCGCTTCCCAATCGAGGCTCGCGAACGCTGCGCGCGGCTTGCTGCCCGCGACGCCGTGCACCGACACCGGGATGATGCGTCCGGCCGACACCGCTTCGCGACACCAGGCGTTCGCGCGCGCGACCGGAATCGCGCGCCAGAACGCCGTGAGCTCCATCGCGGTCGCGACCCCGAGCCGTTCGAGCGCCGAGCCGCACGCCCACTCGACGTGCGCCTTCGGGCTCGGCCCCGGCCGAGCGTGCGCTTCCGGCAGCACGCGCTCGATCAGGTCGTAGACCTTGTGAAAGCTCTCGCGGCCCGCGATCGCGAGCCGCCCCGTCCGCCACAGGAATTCGAGCGCCATCTTCTCGGGCGTCCAGTCCCACCAGCCGGTCGCCGGGCGGTTGGCGCCGCGCTCGAAGTCGCGCGCGCGCAAGGCACCCTCGCGCCGGATGCGGCGGTGCACGCGCGCGATCGTGCGCGAGGGATCGTCGCCCATCCTCTCGCGGAACCAGCGCATGCGCTGCGCGCGCTCCGCGAAGCCCTTGAAGCGCGGCTTCCAGTGCGGGAAGAACGCCACCGGGATCAGCGCCGCATCGTGGGTCCAGTGCTCGAACAGCGCGCGCTTGTCGAAGGCGAGCCGATCGAGCAGGGCGGGTCGATAGCCGTCGAGGCGCGCGCCCAAGGTGAGGTGGTGCGCGCGCTCCACCCTCGAGATCGAGTCGACCTGCACGAAGCCGAGCTTCTCGATCAGCCGCTCGACCGAGCGCAGCGTCGCGCGACGTGTCGGGTCGTCGAGCAGCCCCTGTGCGTCGAGCAACAGGGTGCGCGCCTGTGCGGCCGTGATCTGCGGAACCATCGACGCGAGCTTAGCGCGACGGGCGGGTCGCTCGGGTATGCTCGAACGCGAGCAGGGAAGCGGAGGAGACGCGATGTCGGAGCTGCGCGTGGGCGTGATCGGGGCGGGCGTGATGGGCAGCGGCATCGCGCAGACGCTGGCGATCGCGGGCTACGAGACGGTGTGCTGCGATCTCGACGCCGCGGCGCTCGAGCGCGCGAAGGTCGGCGTGGTTTCGGGGCGCTTCGGCATGGACGGCGCGGTCGCGCGCGGCAAGCTCACGCGCGAGGCCATGCGCGAGGCACAGGCGCGACTCACGTGGAGCGACAAGCTCGCGATGGCCGCGGTCGCCGACCTGATCATCGAGTGCGTGCCGGAGCGGCTGGAGCTGAAGATCCGCGTGTTCCGCGAGCTCGATCGGCTGGCGAAGCCGACCGCGATCCTGGCCTCGAACACCTCCGGCTTCTCGATCGCGGCGCTGGCGGCGGCGACCGACCGGCCCGAGCGCGTGGTCGGCTGGCACTGGGCGTCGCCGCCGCCGGTGATGAAGTTCGCCGAGATCGTCGCCGCCGAGCACACCAGCCAGACCACGATCGAGACCGTCTGCGAGGTCGCGCGCGCCTGCGGCAAGAATCCGGTCGTCGTGAAGGACGCGGCGATGGCCTGGGGCTTCGTCGCGAACCGCGTCTACTTTGCGATGCTGCGCGAGGCGCGCGCGGTGGTGGGCGAGGGCGTCGCCACGCGCGAGCAGGTGAACCAGCTCATGGTCGACTGCTTCCGCTGGCCGGTCGGACCGTTCGCGATGGTCGAGGGCGCGACCAGCGGCTGGAAGTGAGCGGCGCGTGATCGCGAAGCACGATCTGATCGGACGGAGCGTGCGCCTGCGCCCGCTCGCGCCCGAGCACGCGGTGTACGAGGCGCGCTGGATGGCCGACGCAGAGGTGCGTCACTGGCTCCACCGCTCCGAGGACGGGCCGGAGTTCCGCACACGCGGGGCGATCGAGCGCAAGATCGGCGAGGTGCTCGCGGATCCGACCGAGCTGCGCTTCGTGATCGAGACCCGGGAGGGTCTGCCGATCGGCGACGTGGGTCTGCTCGGCATCCACCCGCACGCACGCGCGGAGCTCTCGATCAAGATCGGCGAGCCGAGCCACTGGTCGGGCGGCTATGGCAGCGACGCCATCCGGTGTCTGCTCGGTTTCGCGTTCGGCGCGCTGGGCCTGCGGCGCGTGACGCTGATCGCCGACGCCGACAACGCGCGCGGGATTCGTTGCTACGAAAAGTGCGGCTTCCGCCACGAGGGCCTGCTGCGCGCGCACCGGCTGCGCTACGGCAAGCCGCTCGACATGGTGGCGATGGCGATCCTGCGCGAGGAGTTCGTCTCGAGCGCGGCGGATGCCGCCGGAACCTGACGGGCCGCCCGAACCGCGCCTCGACGCGAGGAGCCGCGCCGAGGCCGAGGCCTGGTCGCTGGTGCTCGCCGCGGAAGGCGTCGCGCACGGCATGCTCGTGAGCGAAGGCCGCTTCGCCGTCGAGGTCGACCCGGGGGATGCCGTCCGAGCGCGGGCTCTGATCCAGCGCTGGGCGCGCGAGAACGAGCCGTCAGCGAAGCCTCCGTCCGCGTCGCACGCCGACGTGCCGACCAACGCGGGCATCTGGATCGCCCTCGCGCTGATCGGCTTCTTCGCCGCGACCGGTCCGTGGAGCGACTCGAGCGAGTACTTCCGGCTCGGCGCGGCGGACGCGCGCCGCATCGCGCGAGGGGGCGAGCTCTGGCGCACGGTTACCGCGCTCACGCTGCATTCCGATCCCGCACACGTGCTGGGCAACGCATTTTCGTGTGGCGTGTTCGGCACGTTGCTCCTGCGCCGCTTCGGCGTCGGCGTCGGCGCCTGGCTGCTGCTCGGCTCGGGCGCGCTCGGCAATCTGCTGACCGCGCTGTGGCATGGGTCGCAGCACCGCTCGGTCGGCGCGTCGACGGCGCTGTTCGGGGCGATCGGCGCGCTCGCCGCCACCGAGCTCGTGCGCCGCCGGCGGCTCCGGCTGGGCTGGAATCAGGCCTGGCTGCCGATCGCGGGCGGGATCGCGCTGCTCGCCATGCTCGGCACCGGCCGCGGCAGCGACTTCACCGCGCACGTGATGGGTCTCGCCGTCGGCGGCGCGCTCGGCCTTGCGGCTTCGCACTCGCTCACCCCATTGCCGGCGTTCGGCAGGCAGGCGGCGCTCGCGCTCGGCGCACTGCTCGCGATCGCGCTCGCTTGGACGGTGGCGCTCGCCTGAGCTACTTGGCGTCGGCGCGCGTCTTCAGCGTCACGACCGGCAGCTGCGAGCGGCGCACGGTGCGCTCCGCGGTGCTGCCGATCACGACGTGGGCGAGGCCCGTTCGGCCGCGCGTGCCCATCACGATCAGGTCGGCCTTCGCGCTCGCGGCGGTGTCGAGGATGGCCACGTCGGGGCGGCCGTGCGAGACGACCGTCTCGACCTTGCAGCCCGCGAGTGACTTTGCGATCGCCGCGAGCTTCTCGCGCGCCGACTTCTCGATCGCAGCCAGGATCGAGGACTGATCGAGTTCCGGGCTGCCCGCCAGCAGAGCCGGCAGATCGCAGCTGTGCTGCACGATCAGCGTTGCGCCGGTCTTCTCCGCCAGCAGGCGCGCCCAAGCGAGCGCGAGATCCGCGTCGGGCGAGAAGTCGGTCGGCACCAGTACGCGGCGATAGCCGTCGGGCTTGGGCGTGTCGTCGTGCGCGGTCAGGACCGGGCTGTGCGCGAGCCGCGCGACGCGTTCCGCGATGCTGCCGAAGACCACGTGCGCGATGCCGGTGTGCCCGCGCGTGCCGGTTGCGATCAAGTCCGCGCCGATCGCCGCGGCGCGCTCGCAGATCGCGCTCGACGGCTCGTCGGTCGAGAGGTGGGTCGACGCGTTCACGCCTTGCGCGCGCAGACTCGCCTGCAGCGTCGCGAGCTGCTTGGTCGCCTGATCGCGCGCTTCCTGGATCCAGGCGGGCGAGAGTCCGGTGGCCATCGCCGCGAGCAGGTGCGGCGGAATGTAGGCCGACGTGAACAGCTCGAGCTCGGCACCGAACAGCTTGGCGAGCGCGCAGGCGTGGGCGAGTGCGCGCTCGGCGTGCTTCGAGAAGTCGGTGGCGACCAGGAATTTCTTCACGGCTTGGCTCTCCCGGGCTTGCTCGAATCCACGAGCTTGCGCAGCTCGTTCAACCGCGCCTCGATATCGGGCGGAACGGTTTCACCCGACGCGCCCCCATAGGCGAGCACAGTGTACTCCTCGAGCACCGCGTAGGCTTTGTCCGCGAAAGGGCCGCTCGGGTCGATGCGGATCGAGCTCTCCAGGTGCTGCTCGGTCTCGGAGACCCAGCTGCCCTGGTCCAGGCGCGCGTCGATCGCGCCCAGCAGGTAGTAAGCCTCGGCCAGCTCCGCCTTCGTGGACTCATGCCGCGCGATCAGGCGGTGCAGCTCGCTCGAGGCGGACAGGTCGTAGACCAGCGCGACGCGATCGGCCGGGAACTCCGAGAGCGCACGACCGCGCTCGAGCTGCGCGCGCGCGAACGCGATCTTCGGCTCGGCCTTGCCCGAGCCCGCGAGCTCGCCGAGCTGCGCGATCCAGGCGCCCAGATCCAACGCCAGATAGCGCGGCATGTCGGGACGCTTCGCGAACTTCTCGAGCGCGGCGCGCGGCCGCGCGAAGTCGCGCTGCACGCGGATGGCGACCACGAGATAGGACGTGATCTCGCCGTCGAGGTCGAGCTCCGAGGGCGGGATCGAGGCATCCGCGAAGCGCGCCTCCCAGAGCGCGAGCGCCTGATCGAACTGCCGCGTCGCGACGAACAGGCGCGCTCGCGAGCGCGGCTCGAGCGCCTGGATCGCCGGATCGCTGGTCAGCTTCTGCGCGATCGGAAAGTCGCGCGCCTTGGGCAGCCGCGAGTGGCAGGCGACACAGTTCTCGGTCAGCTGCGCCACGTAGAACTGCGCCTCCGAGTAGCGGCCGAGCGCGAAGCGCTGGCGGATCTCGGCGACGTCGCGCGTGAGCGAGCGCGAGATCAGGCCGAAGCCCGGATCGCGCGCGCCGGTGTGCCGCTCCACGTCGCCAGCCGCGGCCGCCAGCGTCGTGAGCCAGGCTTCGATCCTCGGCTTCTCCGCGGGCGACGCGAAGCGCGCTTCGTCGAGACTCACGGGCAAGAGCTGCGAAATCGCCTCGAATACCTGGTGCATGGTCTCGCGCAGGCGACTCGCCTCGTCCGCGTCGGCGGCCGCTCGGCCGAGCGAGGCGACGCACAGGCCCACCGTGAGAAACACCGCGACTCTACGTACGGACGCCATCGACCACCCCATGACGAGCGTTGTAGCGGACTCGCGCGCGCGTGCGAGAGTGGCGATCGGCCACACCGTGCCCGGCGAGCGAGCGGCGGAGCCGGGCTCAGTCGGGCTTCAGATCCACGGTCGCGACGACCGGCAGATGGTCGGACGCGCGCTTCGCCGCGTCGCTCTGGTGCGTGCGCACGCGCGCGACGCGCGCACCGCGCGCGTACACGCGATCGAGCGCGAGCACGGGGCGCGCGGCGGGCCAGGTCGGCGGCCAGGCTTCGTTGTGGTGCAGCTGCGTGAGCTCGTCCTCGAGCCGTCGCGTCGCGGGGCAGCGGCGCCACGCGTTCATGTCGCCGAGCAGCACGGTCGGGCCCTGCAGCTGCGGATGGTCGAGCAATTGGCGCACCTGGCGCTCGCGCGTGCGGTCGACCAGTGCCAGGTGCGTGGCCACGATCGACACGTGGTGCTCGTCGCGCGCGAACTGCGCGGCGATCGCGGAGCGGCGCTCGAGCCGCGAGAACGACAGATCGAGCGTGAACACCGACGTGAGCGGCCAGCGCGAGAGGATCGCGTTGCCGAGCTCGCCGCGCCGGTGCACGCGCGTCGACACGAACGCGAGGTACAGACCCAGTGAATCGGCCAGCGCGGGCAGCGGGTCGTCGGCCTCGAACGGACGCAAGGCCTCTTGGAGCGCGATCACGTCGCTGTCGAGCTCGGCGATCACCTCGGCCGCCATCTCCGGGGCCCAGGCGTTCCCGCCGCGCGGCCCGCTCCAACGGTGCACGTTGTAGGTGGCGACCTCGAGCGAGCCGTCGGGCCCGGAGCTCTCGCGGGGATCGGCCGGCGCGCGCACGGTGGCGAGGTACGGCACGCGGGCCGCAAGTCGGCTGCGACGCTCGGCGAGCGGGTCCGGCTCGCGCCGCGTCCTCGATCCCAGAATTCGCACGGATCTCTTCATCGTCCGACCGCCGACGATAGGTTACGCCCGCCGGGGGTGCTCGTCGCTCGAAGCCGTGGCATGGTTCGCACGAACGGAAGGAGATCCCCGCATGTCCGATGAGCTCGAGAAGCGCCGGCGCGCGCTCGAAGAAGCGTTCTTCAACAAATACAACGATGACCTGCTCGTGAAGCTGCGCGCCAAGGAAGCGGCAACGCAGAAGAAGCAGGGCCTGGCCGCGAAGACCGGCATCTCGGACGAGCGCGTGCTCGACGATCTGGTCGGCGCGGGGGTCGAGCCGGAGACGCTGGCGGCGCTGGCGCTGGCGCCGCTGATCCTGCTGGCCTGGCGCGACGGCGTGCTCGAGACGCGCGAGCGCGAAGCGATCCTGCGCGCCGCCGACGAGCAGGGCGTCTCGCACACGAGCACCGCCTACCAGCTGCTCGAGAAGTGGCTTGCGGAGCGGCCCGGCGAAGAGCTGGTCGCCGCTTGGAAGGGCTACGTGGAGGCGCTGCGCACGAACTTGTCACCCGCGGCCTACGCCGCGCTGCGCAAGGATATCGTCGATCGCACGAGCAAGGTCGCGCGCTCCGCTGGGGGGTTCCTGGGCTTCGGCAGCGTGACGAAGCAGGAGAAGGAGCTGCTCGCCCGGATCGAGGCGATCCTCGCGTGATCAAGAGCGTGCACGAGCGCGTCTGGGCCTTCGATCTGGAGTGGATCCCCGATCCACTCGCCGGCCGCCTGGTGCACGGGATCCCGGACTCGATCGCGTCGCCGCGCGAGATCATGGAAGTGATGTGGCGCGAGGGCGGTGCGAGCGAAGAAGACCCGACGCCGTTCCTGAAGACCGTTCTGTGCCGGATCGTGTCGATCGCGGTGGTCGAGCGGCGCGCGAAAGGCGGCGAGGCGACGCTCACGCTGCTGTCCCTGCCCAAGGATCCGACGCACGACGACGAGGCGCGCGAGGCGAATCTGGTCGGAACGTTTCTGGAGGCGATCGGCAAGCACCGGCCGCAGCTGGTCGGCTTCAACTCCGCGGATTCCGATCTCAAGATCCTGATCCAGCGCGGTGTCATCCTGGGCGTGCAGGCGTCTGGTTTCTCGCAGCGCCCCGACAAGCCGTGGGAGGATTGGAACGTCGATTTGAAAAAGCTCGTCGGCGGCTTCGGCAAGGCGACGCCGTCGCTGCACGAGCTGGCGGTGCAGTGCGGCGTGCCCGGCAAGCTGGGCGTCGACGGCAACGATGTCGCCGCCCTGTGGCTCGACGGCCGACTCGCGGAGATCGTCGCGTACAACGAGTTCGACGCGCTGACCACGTACCTGGTCTGGCTGCGCATGGCGCACTTCGCCGGTCACTTCTCGGCGGCGGAGTACCAGAGCGAACAGGCGCACGTCGAGGCGCTGATCGAGCGCGAAACCGAAGGCGGCGCGAAGCCGCACCTGCTGCGCTACTTGAGCGAATGGCAGCGGCTGCGGGCCGCGATCGGAGGGCGCTGATGGGACTGCTCGAAACACTCGTCGGCTCGGGCACCGGACTCGCAGCGGGTGCGCCCGCGCCGGAGTTCACGCTCGAGGATCAGAACGGCAAGCGCGTGTCGCTCGCCGACTTCAAGGGCCACCGCAACGTGGTCGTGTACTTCTACCCGAAGGACGACACGCCGGGCTGCACCAAGGAAGCGTGTCTGTTCCGCGACCAGTTCGAGGACTTCACCGACGCCGGCGCCGAGGTGATCGGCATCAGCAGTGACTCGGCTTCGTCGCACCGCGCCTTCGCGGCCAAACACGAACTGCCGTTCACGCTGCTCTCGGATCCCGACGGTGTCGTGCGCAAGGCGTTCCGCGTGCCGGCGACGCTGGGCCTGTTGCCCGGCCGCGTCACCTACGTGATCGACAAGCAGGGCGTGATCCGGCTCGCGTTCAACTCGCAGCTGAACCCGGCGCGCCACGTGCGCGAGGCGCTGCAGGTCCTGAAGGTGCTGCGCTAGCGGGAACGCTCAGAGCTTCGGTGCGCGCTCGTGCCACCCGGTCGCCTGCTCGTAGGCGTGACCCGCGCGCAGGACGTTGCACTCGTCGAACGGCCGACCCGCGATCTGCAAGCCGACCGGCAGCCCCGCGCGCGTGAAGCCGCAGGGCAGCGAGAGCGCCGGCAGCCCGGTCGCGTTGAACGGCGCGGTGCAGCGGATCATCGCGCCCAGGACCGAGTCCTCGATCCCGCCGTAGCGGATCGTCTCGACACCGATTCGCGCCGCGACGATGGGCGTCGTCGGCGTGACGAGCAGATCGACCGATTCGAGCGCGACGCGCATCGCCACCGTCAGCGCGTCGCGCAGGCGCAGCGCGATCATCAGCTCTTCGGTATCGGGGGCAGGGCCGTCGAGCAGCTCTCCC
>JANNLG010000061.1:0-34158 GCA_031396695.1 Deltaproteobacteria bacterium | reverse complement strand
GGCGGCGGTGCACGAGACCACGGCGCGGCTCGCCGATTCCGAGAACAGCGCGAGCTCGGGCCGACCGCCCACGTCCGGCAGCGTCGCTTCGACGCCAAAGCCAGACCGGATCGCGCATTCGGCCAGCGCGATCGCGGCGCCGCCCTCGGAGCAATCGTGCGCGGAGCGCAGCAGTCCGCGGTTCGCGGCTTCGAAGAGCAACGCGTGCAAGCGCTGCTCGGCTGCGAGGTCGAGCGCCGGTGGCGCGCCGCGCTCGAGTCCGTGCCGCACCGCCAGGTACTCGCTCGCGCCGAGCTCGGCAAACGTCTCGCCGAACAGGATCACCGCATCGCCGGCGCCGCGGAACGCGGCCGGCACCGCGCGCGACACGTCGTCGAGCAGGCCGACCATGCCGATCGTCGGCGTCGGCGGGATCGAGCCCTCGCCCGACGTCTCGTTGTAGAAGCTCACGTTGCCCGAGACGATCGGCACGCCGAGCGCGCGGCACGCCTCGCCCATGCCGCGCACGCTCTCTGCGAACTCCCACATGCACTCGGGCCGCTCGGGGCTGCCGAAGTTCAGACAGTTGGTCGCGGCCAGCGGCTTCGCGCCCGTCACCGCCACGTTGCGCGCGGCCTCGGCCACCGCGTGCATCGCGCCCAGGTACGGATCCTGCGCGCAGTAGCGCGGGTTGCAGTCGGTCTTGAGCGCGAGGCCGCGCTCGGTCTCGGGCACGCGCACGACCGCGGCGTCGCCGCCGGGCCGCAACACCGTCGACGACTGCACGAGCTGGTCGTACTGGCGATACACCCACTCGCGCGAGCACAGGTTCGGTGAGCCGAGCAGCTCGAGCAGCGCGCCGGAAGGATCGGGTTCGATGGGAACGGTCGCGAGGTCGAGCTTCTGTCGCGCTTCGAAATCGGCGGGCCGCGCCTGCGGGCGCTCGTAGACGGGCGAGCTCGCCGCGACCGGGTCGACGGGGATGTCGACGACGGTCTGGCCGTGCCAGCGAACGCGCATCTTGCCGTCGTTCGTCACGCGCCCGACCAGCGCGGCGTCGAGATCCCACTTGGCGAACACATCGAGGATTTCCTGCTCGCGGCCGGCCTCGGCGACGAGCAGCATGCGCTCCTGCGATTCGGAGAGCAGTAGCTCGTACGGCGTCATGTTCGTCTCGCGCTGCGGGACGCGGTCGAGATCCATCTCGATGCCCGTGCCCGAGCGTGACGCCATCTCGAAAGACGAGCAGGTCAGGCCCGCCGCGCCCATGTCCTGGATACCGACGATCGCGCCGGTCTTCATCGCCTCGAGACACGCCTCGAGCAGCAGCTTCTCGGTGAACGGATCGCCGAGCTGCACGGTCGGCCGCATCTCCTCGGTATGCTCGTCGAACTCCGACGACGCGAGCAGGCTGGCGCCGTGGATGCCGTCGCGTCCGGTCTTCGAGCCGACGTAGATCACCGGATTGCCGATGCCGGCGGCTTTGGCCAGGAAGATTCCGTCCGCGCGCGCGATGCCGACGTTCATCGCGTTGACCAGGATGTTCTTGCGGTAGCGCGGGTGGAACGTGACCTCGCCGCCGACGGTGGCGCAGCCGAAGCAGTTTCCGTACGAGCCGACGCCCGAGACCACGCCGCGCACCAGGTAGCGCTGCTGCGGATCGTCGAGCGGGCCGAAGCGAAGCGAGTCGAGCGACGCGAGCGGACGCGCGCCCATGGTGAAGATGTCGCGCAGGATGCCGCCCACGCCGGTCGCCGCGCCCGCGTGCGGCTCGACGTACGAGGGGTGGTTGTGACTCTCGATCTTGAACACGCACACATTGCCGTCGCCGATGTCGACCACGCCCGCGTTCTCGCCCGGGCCCTGGATCACGCACGCGCCCTTCGTGGGCAGCGTCTGCAGCAGCTTCTTGCTCGATTTGTACGAGCAGTGCTCCGACCACATCACCGAGAAGATCCCGAGCTCGGGGTAGGTCGGCTTGCGGCCGAGGATCTCGAACACGAGCGCAGCCTCGTGATCCGACAGCCCGTGCGCGCGCGCGAGCTCGAGGTCGACTTCCGGATCGCTCATCGGCGCGCCTGCCTTGCATCGACGCAGGCCGCCAGGAACGCGCGCAGCAGCACTCCCCCGTCGGTCGAGCCGAGCAGCGCTTCGACCGCGTGCTCCGGATGCGGCATCAGCCCGATCACGTTGCCCGCGTCGCTGACGATACCCGCGATGTCGTCGGTCGAGCCGTTCGGGCTGCCACCGACGTAGCGGAACGCGACGCGCGGCTTGCGCTCGGCGTCGGGCACGTACGCACCCTCGCCGTGCTTCACCGGGATCAACAGCTCGCGACCGGGCGTGAGCTCGCCGCGAAACAGCCCGCGCTCCTCGACCGCCACGCGCGTGTCGACGCACACGAAGCGCAAGTCGCGGTTGCGCACCAACGCACCGGGCAGGAGTCCCGACTCGCACAGGATCTGGAAGCCGTTGCAGACGCCGAGCACGGGCCGGCCCATCGCTGCGAGCTGCACGACCGAGCGCATCACCGGCGAGAAGCGCGCCATCGCGCCGCAGCGAAGGTAGTCGCCGTACGAGAAGCCGCCGGGAATGCCGATCCCGTCGAGCTCCGGCAGGCGCGCGTCCTTGTGCCAGATCATCTCGACCTCGGCGCCGCACAGCGCGAAGCCGCGCGCGAGATCGCGATCGTCGTTCGAGCCGGGGAACATGACCACCCCGATGCGCGCCGGCTTCGGCATCAGACCAGGATCTCGTACTGCTCGATCACAGGATTCGCGAGCAGCTTCTCGCACAGCTCGCGCGCCAGCGCGCGCGCCTTCTCCGCGTCGTCGGTGGCCAGGTCGAGCACGATCTGCTTGCCGGTGCGCACGCCCTGCACCTGCGCGTAGCCCAGGTCTTTCAGCGCGTGTTCGATCGCGCGCCCCTGCGCGTCGAGCACGCCGGGCTTGAGACTCACGAGCACGCGCACCTTCATCACGCCTCCTGGCCGCGGCCCGTGAGCACGCGCTCGAAGATCCGATCGACGCTCGCGATGTGTCGCTCGAGATCGAAACACTCCGCCAGCTCGTCCGGGTCGAGCACCTTGCCGAGCTCGGCGTCGGCGGCGAGTCGGTCGTACAGGTGGCCGCCCTCGTCCCAGGTCGCCATCGCGTGGCGCTGCACCAGCCGGTAGGCCTCTTGCCGCGAGATGCCGTGCCGCGCCAGCGCGAGCAGCACCGTCTGCGAATACACGAGCCCGCGCGCCGAGTCGAGATTCGCGCGCATGCGCTCGGGGTGGACCTCGAGGCTCTCCACCAGCGCCGCGAGCCGGTGCAGCATGAAGTGCACCGCCGTGGTCGCGTCCGGGCAGACGATGCGCTCGACGGAGCTGTTCGAGATGTCACGCTCGTGCCAGAGCACCGAGTTCTCGAGCGACGAAAGCGCGTAGCCGCGGATCACGCGCGCCAGCCCGGTGAGCGTCTCGAAACGCCACGGGTTGCGCTTGTGCGGCATCGCCGAGCTGCCCTTCTGCTCGCTGCCGAAGAACTCCATCACCTCGCCGACCTCGCTGCGCGCGAGATGCCGGACCTCGACGGAGAACGCCTCGATCGAGCCGGCGACTAGCGCGAGCGTGCACATCACTTCCGCGTGGCGGTCGCGCGGCGTGACCTGGGTCGAGATCGCGGCCGGGCGCAAGCCGAGCTCCGCCAGCACCTGCTCCTCGATCGACGGATCGAGGTGCGCGAAGGTGCCGACCGCGCCGGAGAGCTTGCCGACCGCGGCCTCTTCGCGCGCGCGCGCCAGCCGATCGCGATTGCGGCGCAGCTCGTCCCAGGCCTTGAGCAGCTTCAGGCCGAAGGTGGTCGGCTCGGCGAAGATGCCGTGCGTGCGGCCGACGCAGACGGTGCGCTTGTGTTCGAGCGCGCGCCGTTCGAGCGCGGCGAGCGCGCGGTCGCACTCGACCAGGATCAGATCCAACGCTCCGCGCATCTGCAGCGCCAGACACGTGTCGAGCACGTCCGACGAGGTGAGGCCGAGGTGCACGTAGCGCGACGCCGGGCCGATCTGCTCGGCGAGCGCGTCGAGGAACGCGTTCACGTCGTGGTGCACGCGCGCCTCGATCTCGGCGACGCGCGCGGGATCGACCTTGGCGCGCGTCTCGATCGCGACCATCGCGTCGCGCGGGATCTCGCCGCGCCGCTCGAGCGCGCGACAGACGGCCACCTCGATGCGCACCCAGTGCGCATAGCGCTGGTCCTCGGACCAGATCGCCTCCATTTCGGGGCGCGTGTAACGGGATATCAAGGGGGTCTCCTCGCTCAGCCCGCGTGCAGTGTCCAGTAGTACGCGAGCAGGAGGTAATACATCACGGGGATGCCGAGCAAGGCGGAGTCGATGCGATCGAGCACTCCACCGACGCCGGGCAGCAGATTTCCGGCGTCCTTGATCGCGGCGTCGCGCTTCAGCACCGACTCGATCAGGTCCCCGAGCACGCCGAAGGCGGCCAAGGTCATGCCGAACACGAAGGCCGCACCCCAGCCGAGATCCCGCGCGAGATCGCCCGGGATGAACCAGGTAAAGAAGAGCTTCGTCCCCACGGCGAGCAAGCCTCCCATCGCTACGCCGCCGAGCGCCCCCTCGACCGACTTGTTCGGGCTGATCAGCGGCGCGAGCTTGCGCCGTCCGTACTGCCGACCGACGAAGTACGCGCCCACGTCGGAGCCGACCACCGCCACCAGGCAGAAGACCATGAAGAAGAAGCCGATCTGCGGCTCGAACGCATAGCCGAAGCGACGTTCCAGCTCGCTCGAGATGAAGCGCACCGAGACGGCGTACGAGAGCAACCAGCCCACGTAGATCACGCCGAAGAAGGTCTCCGACACGCTCGCGATCGCCTGGCGGATCTCCTGCTTGGTGAGCTGCAGGATCATGAGCGTGAGCAGCGTGATGGTCAGCGCGCTGTTCGCGAGCGAGGCGTCGCCGATGTAGGCGATCACGGGCAGGAGCCCCGCAGCGACGCTGCCGAGCAGGCGGTGCGGGGTCGCCCCCTTGGCGGTGATCAGGTTGTAGAACTCGCTGATCCCCAGAAGGATGAAGGCGATGATCACCGCCACGAAGATCCAGCCGCCCGCGTAGCAGACCCAGATCACCGGCGGAATCAGGAACGCGGCCGTGATCCAGCGCAGCGCCAGATTGCCGAGCGCCGGGCGCTTCTCCGGTTCCGGCGCGCGCGGTGTCGGCCGCTGCGGATGCGCGGCGTCGGCCGGCGCGCTGGCTGACGGTGGTACGGCGGGGCTGCTTTCGCGGTCCGCGGGTTCCAAGCCTCTCCTTCGGGCGGGGCGCCGGGAATCTTAGCGCGAAACCGCGCGCGTCCGAGCCTCAGGCCCCCGTGTGGCCGAAGCCTCCGCCGCCGCGCTCCGTCGAGCCGAGCGCCTCGGCGGACGTGACCTCCGCGAGCACAGGCGCGATCACCGGGGCGATCACGAGCTGCGCGATGCGCTCCCCCCGGCGGACCGTGAACGGCAGCTGGCCGCCGTTCTGCAGGATCACCGAGACTTCGCCGCGGTAGTCGGAGTCGATCGTGCCCGGCGCGTTGGGCAGGAACACGCCGTGGCGCAGCGCCAGACCGCTGCGCGGGCGCACCTGTCCTTCGTAGCCGGCGGGGATCGCCAGCGCGAAGCCCGTGGGGACGAGCGCGCGTTCGCCGGGCGCGAGCACGAGCTCGCGCTCGACGGCGGCGCACAGGTCGAGCCCCGCGCTGCCCGCCGTGGCTACGGCGGGCAGCGGGAGATCGGCGTCTCGTGCACCACGCACGCGGAAGATGCGGACCTCGATCCGGTCCATTCTCGACTCGCTACGCGCGCGAGAGCTCGAGCTGCTCCGCCAGCGCCGCGCGGCGCGAGAGCCGGATCTTGCCGCTCGGGTCGACGTCGAGGCACTTGACCAGCACCTCGTCACCCTCGACACAGACGTCCTCGACCTTCGCGATGCGCTTCTCGGCCAGCTCGGAAATGTGCAGCAGGCCGTCGGTGCCGGGGAAGATCTCCACGAAGGCACCGAAGTCGGTGATCTTCTTGACCTTGCCCACGTACAGCCGTCCGATCTCCGCTTCCTGCGTGACTTCCTCGACCATGCCCTGGCACTTGAGCAGCGTCTCGCGGTTGGGCGCGAACACCATCACGCGACCCGAATCGTCGACGTCGACCTTGGCGCCCGTCGTTTCCTGGATGCCGCGGATGACCTTGCCGCCTGGACCGATCAGATCGCGGATGCGATCGGGCTTGATCCAGATTACCGCGATGCGCGGCGCGTTCTCGGACAGATCCGCGCGCGGCAGGAAGCCGGGCAGCTGCTCCGCCGTCTCTTCCGCCATGCGCTTCAGGATGTGCAGCCGACCCTGACGGGCCTGCTCGAGCGCCTTCTCCATGACCGCCCAGTCGAGACCGTCGATCTTGAGGTCCATCTGGATGGCGGTGATGCCCTGCACGGAGCCGGCCACCTTGAAGTCCATGTCGCCCAGGTGGTCCTCGTCGCCGAGGATGTCGGAGAGCACCGCGCTGCGCTTGCCGTCGGTGACCAGGCCCATCGCGATGCCCGCGACCGGCGCCACGATCTGGATGCCGGCGTCCATCAGCGCGAGCGCTCCGCCGCACACCGACGCCATCGACGAGCTGCCGTTGGACTCGAGGATCTCCGAGACCACACGAATCGTGAACGGCGAGTCCTCGCCCTCCGGCAGCACCATCTTCACCGCCCGCTCGGCCAGTGCGCCATGCCCCTGCTCGCGCCGGTTCGGTGCGCGCAGCGGCCGGACTTCACCGGTCGAGAACGGCAGGAAGTTGTAGTGCATGAAGAACTTCCGATAGAAGGTGTCCTTCAGGCCCTCGATCATCTGCTCGTCGCGCTTGCCGCCGAGCGTGACGCTGACCAGCGCTTGCGTCTCGCCGCGCGTGAACAGCGCCGAGCCGTGCGGACCGGGCAGCGCGGACACGCCGCAGCTGATTGGCCGGATGTCGGTGGTCGAGCGACCGTCGATGCGCGGCTTGCCGTCGAGGATGTCGTCGCGCATCGCGCGGCCCTGCAGGTCGTGCAGGATGTCCTTCACCTCGCTCGAGAGCTTGCGGCCGGCGGCCTGCGCCGCTTCGACCTGCGCCAGCGTCGACAGCTCGCGCTTGGCCTCGCGGAACGGTGTCACGAACGCGGCCGTGACTTCGGCCGAGATCTCGTCGAATGCCTTGTGTCGCTGCTTCTTGTCGCGGTTCGCGGAAGCCTGGCGGATGCGATCGAGCGCGAGCGCTTCGATCTTGCCCTCGAGCTCCTTGTCACGCGACGACTTGGGCGGCACGCGCTTGGTCTTGCCGGCCTTCGCGACCAGCTTCTCCTGCGCCTCGATCAGGTTGCGAATCTCGTTGTGGCCGAAGCGCAGCGCCTCGAGCACCACCGACTCCGCGACCTGCTTGGCCCCGCCCTCGACCATCACCAGCGTGTCGCGTGATCCCGCGACGATGATGTTCAAGTCGGCGGCCTCGAGCTCGGCCTGCGTTCCGTTCGCGATCAGTTTCCCGTCGACGCGCGACACGCGCACCGCGCCGATCGGCGCGGGGAACGGCACGTCGGAGATCATCACCGCCGCCGATGCGCCGACGAACGCGAGCACGTCCGTGTCGCAGTCCTTGTCCGCGGAGAGCACCTGCGCGGTGACCTGCGTCTCGTCGCGGTACCCGTCCGGGAACAGCGGCCGCAGCGCGCGATCGATGAAGCGCGAAGTCAGGACCTCGCGTTCCGTCATGCCGCGCTCGCGCTTGAAGAAGCCGCCGGGAATCTTGCCGGCGGCGTAGATCTTCTCGAGGTAGTCGACCGTGAGCGGGAAGAAATCGATGCCGTCGCGTGGCTTCGCCGAGTTCACGGTGACCAACACCGCCGACTTGCCTTGCGTGACGAGGACCGAGCCGTTCGACTGCTTTGCCAGCCGCCCCGTCTCGATCGTAATGACCTTGCCATCTACCGTTGCTTGAACCGTTTCCATTTCGTCCTTTACCTATGTCTGACGGCTGAACGCCCTAGCGTTCGCCGCCACTTCTTTGCGTTGTGTGCGCAGCGTGATGCGCACGGGGTTGGCAAAGGGGGGCATGCGAAATGAGCGACGAGCGCCGCCATGCCCTGACGAATCAGGGGCAGCGCTGATGGCTCATCCCACATGTTGCATCCATTGACCAATTCCGGCCGGACGCTTGTCGCGGCTCGGAACCCGTGCGAATACCGATTATCGACGCAGTCCCAGCTTGTCGATCAGGGACTGGTAGCGACTCTCGTCGTTGCGTCGAAGGTAGTCGAGCAGGCTCCGTCGCTGGCTCACGAGCATCAGTAGCCCGCGGCGCGAGTGGTGGTCCTTGACGTGGACCTGGAGATGGTCGGTGAGCTGGGTCACGCGCTCACTGAGGAGCGCGATCTGCACTTCGCACGACCCGGTGTCCCCGGTCTTGCGCTGGTGCTGGCTAACGATCTCGTGCCGGCGTTCGGCGTTCAGCAAGTTTCTACCTTCAAGTTGAGGCGTGTATAGCAGAGCCGCCCCGAAGGCCGCAATGCGCGAATCGAGCTTTTCCCGAGCTCAGGCCCCGCTGCCTTCGAGGAAGACGCGCAGCGTGCGCAGCTCGGGAATGCCCCGCTGCGCCTCGACCAGCGCCACCAAGCTGCCGGCGTGGACGAGCTGCAGAACCCCCTCGGTAGGCGATCCCTTCACCTCGTTGCGGCCGAGCTGGACACCGTTGGCGACCCTGCGCGCAGTGCGCGCGTCGACCTCGAAGGTGGGCAGGCCCGTCGCGGCGATCATCGGGATCACGCGCTCCTGGCCGAGCGCGTCGAGCTCGTCGAGCGGCACGCTCTGAACGGTCGTGAACGGACCTGAACGCGTGCGACACAGCTCCCAGAGGTGTGCCCCTAGCCCGAGCGCGCGCCCGAGGTCGTGGGCCATCGACCGCAGGTAGGTGCCGGAGCTGCAGTCGACCTCGATGGTCACGAAGGGCGGCTCGTAGGAGACCAGCTCCAGGCGCCGGATCGTGACCCGGCGCGGCTCGAGCACGACTTCCTCGCCGCGGCGGGCCTTGCGGTAGGCGGCCTCGCCGCCGGTCTTCACCGCCGAATACGGGGGCGGGACCTGCTCGATCTCGCCCCGGAAGGCCGCCAGCGCATGCTCGAGCGCTTCCGGCGTCGGCCAGGGGCCCTCGCTCTCGCGCGTGACCTCTCCCTCGCGATCGTAGGTGGTGGTCTCGATGCCGAGCCGCAGCTTGCCGCGGTAGCTCTTCTCGCCGTGGGTCAGGAGCTGCGAGAGCTTGGTCGCCTCGCCGAGCGCGATCGGCAGAACGCCGGTGGCGAGCGGGTCGAGCGTGCCCAGATGCCCGACGCGGCGCTGCTTCGCCCAGCGGCGCACGTACTGCACGACGTCGTGGGAGGTCACGCCCGCCGGCTTGTCGATCACGAGAAAGCCGTCGATCACGAGGGCTCCTCCTTCGGCTTCGCCGCGCGCTCCTGCTCGAGCTCCCGCATCACGTCCTCGACGCGCTGCGCGCGCGCGAGCGTTTCGTCGAGGCGGAAGTCGAGCTCCGGCACGCGCCGCGTGTGGAGCTCCGACGCCAGGCAGCGGCGCAGGTACGGCTTGGCCTTCTCGATCGCCTCCGCCACCGACTGCGGCGGGCCGAGCGTGCCCCAGAAGATCTTCGCGTAGCTGCCGTCCGGCGCGACGCGCACTTCGTTCACGGTGACCTCGCCCAGGCGCGGATCCCCTACCTGGGTGCGCAAGATGGTGGAGATGCGTTCGCGGATCTCGTGCGCGAGTCGGGCCTGGGTGTACTTCACGCGTTCGCTCCGTCGTCGTCGTCGTCGTCGTCGATCTCTTCGACCTCGTCCAGGCGCACCACGGTGACGTCGTCGGAGACGACTTCGCCCAAGCCCAGACTCTCGACGTAGTGGATCACCTTCTCCATTCCCTTGCGCAGATGCCCCGGGTCGATGCCGACCATCACGCAGCCGATGCAGACCGAGTGCCGCTCGTCCTGATCCGCGACCTCCGCGACCGACACGTTGAAGCGCTGTCGCACGCGGTCGACGATCGAGCGCGAAACGCGGCGCCGGTCCTTGATGGAGTCCGACTCCGGCAGGTCCAGCTCGATCAGCGCCGCCGCGATCAGCATGCCTAGAGCGAGTCGGGCGTCTGCTCGATCTCGAAGGCCTCGATCCGGTCCCCGACCTTCACGTCGTTGTAGTTCTCGATGCCGATGCCGCACTCGAGCGGCGAGACCACCTCGCGCACGTCATCCTTGAAGCGCCGCAGCGACGAGAGCTTGCCCGCGTAGATCACGATGCCGTCGCGCAGGATGCGCGCGCGCGCCGAGCGCGAGATCTTGCCGTCCTCGAGCGCGCAGCCCGCGATCGTGCCGAGCTTCGGGATGTGGAACAGCTCCTTGACCAGCGCCGTGCCGAGCCGCTTCTCGGTCTCCTTGGGCGGCAAGAGCCCGCGCATGAGCAGGATCGCGTCGTCGAGCAGCTCGTAGACGATGTCGAAGCTGCGAATCGAGACGCCTTCCGCCTCGGCCAGCTTGCGCGCCGCGGGTTCCGGGCGCACGTGGAAGGCGAAGATCACGGCCTTCGACGCGGCGGCGAGCATGACGTCGCTCTCCTTCACGCCGCCGACACCGAAGTGGATCACGTTCAGCTTCACCTTCTCGGTCGAGAGCTTCGCGAGCGCCTCGCGGATCGCCTCGACGGTGCCCTGCACGTCCGCCTTCACGACCGCGAACAGCTCGCGCTCGCCCAGGCCCTCCATGCGCGCGAACAGCACGTCGGCGCTGAGCGCTCCGGGCTTGGTCAGCTCGGCCGCCTGCGCGGCTTTCTGCTGGTCGAGCGCCATGCGGTGGTCGACGATCTGCTTGGCTTCGCGCTCGTTCTTGACCACCAGCAGCTCGTCGCCCGCGAGCGGTACTCCGGAGAGCCCGACGATGCGCACCGGCGTCGACGGCCCGGCCTCCTTGATCGTGCCGCCCTCGGCGTCGATCAGCGAGCGCACGCGCCCGTACACGCTGCCGGCCACGATCGCGTCGCCGGGCCGCAGCGTGCCCTCGCGCACGAGCACCGTCGCGAGCGGACCGCGCCCGCGGTCGAGCTCGGCTTCGACGACCACGCCGCGCGCTGCGCCCTTCGGGTTCGCGCGCAGCTCGAGCACCTCCGCTTGCAGCGCGAGCATCTCGAGCAGCTTGTCGACACCGGTGCCTTTGGTGGCGGAGACGTCGACGCAGATCGTGTCGCCGCCGAAGTCCTCCGAGACCAGCCCGTGTTCGAGCAGCGCCTGGCGCACGCGCTGCGGGTTGGCATCCGATTTGTCGATCTTGTTCACCGCCACGATGATCGGAACGCCCGCCGCCTTGGCGTGGGCGATCGCCTCGATCGTCTGCGGCATCACGCCGTCGTCGGCGGCGACCACCAGCACGACGACGTCGGTCACCTGCGCACCGCGCGCGCGCATCTGCGAGAACGCGGCGTGGCCGGGCGTGTCGATGAACGTAACCAGGCTGCCATCCGGCGTGCGCGCCTGGTACGCACCGATGTGTTGGGTGATGCCGCCCGCCTCGCCGGCCGCGACCTTGGTCTCGCGGATCGTGTCGAGCAGCGAGGTCTTGCCGTGATCGACGTGGCCCATGACGGTGACGACCGGCGGACGCGGCTCGCCGTCGGCAGCCTCACCGGGAGCGCGCGAGGCGGCCAGCGCCTTCTCGACTTCCGAGGAGACGCGCTGCACTTCGCAGCCCAGGTCCTCGGCGATCAGCGCGGCGTTGTCGCCGTCGAGAAAATCCTCTTCCGCGTACGAGGCGTCGAGCGCGCGCGCGCGGCGCTGCAGGTCGCGCACCTTCGCGCCGGACTGGCGCGAGAGCTCGGCAACCGCGATGCGCGTGCCGATCCGCACCGTGCGCTTCTGCTTGCCCGTCGGCGGCGCGATCTTGCGCGCCGGCGCGGCCGCGCGCTTGCGCTGCGGCTGGGCGCGCGACTGCTGTTCGACGAGCAGGCGGCGGCGTTCGAGCTGCGCCTGCACGTTTCCGCCGCGCATCATGCGCGCGATCGTCTCCTGCTCGCGCAGCGTCAAGTCCGCGCGCGCGGGGCGCGTCGGACGCGGAGCCTTGCGACCCGCTCCGCCGGCGAACGAAGAGGACTCCGGCTCGGCCTCGATCTCGCGTGGCGCCGGCAGCGCGACGCCCCGCCGCACGGGCGCGGCTTCGGTGGCGCCGGAAGCGGCGGCCTGTGCCTGCTGGTGCGCGAGCAGCGGATCCTCGACCACGCGAACCGGCGTCGTCGACGGAGACACGCTGCGCGGGCCGGAAGGCCCGGAAACCGGGGACGGGCCGGTGGCAGAGGCCGCGAGCGGCGCCGCCTCCTCGATCGGCGCGGGAGCGCCGGGGAATTCGATCTCGCCGGCAGCGCTCGCTGGCGCCGCGGCCGCGGCGAAGGCGGGCTCGGCCTCGCCCGGCGCGAGCTCCGAATCGGACTCGGGCAGCGCGCCCTCTTCGGACTCCGACTCGGTCTTGCGCTTGCGGCGGCGGATCACGCCGGTGCCGACGCGCTTCTGCACGGTCTCGACTTCGGCCGCGGCCGAGAGCTTACGCCGGATGGTGTTGGCCTGATCCTCCTCGATGGTGGCCATCGGGTTGCGGATCTCGATGCCGATCTCGGCGGCCTTCTTGATGAGGTCCTCGCGCGAGAGTCCGAGCTCCTCCGCGAGTTTGTACGCTCTCATCCCCATTCCGATTCAGCCTTTCCCGGCGCTCGCGCCGGTTACGCGCCCGCGCTGCCGCCGTCGCCGCCGGCGGCGGCGGCTGCCGCCAACGCCGCGGCTTCGGCCGCCCGCTTCTGTTTCTCGACCGCGAGCTCGCGCGCGCGCGCCTTCACCGAGACCGCATCGGCCTCGGAAATTCCCGGGATCGAAACCAACAGCTCCGTCTCGGCCTCCGCGAGCTCTTCGAGGCTCGCCACGCCGTGATCGAGCAGGAGCTTCGCCTCGTACTCGCCTGCGCTCGCGACGACCGACAGCGCGGCGGCGAGATCCGCCTGCACTTCGCGCATGTAGGTCTCGCTCTTGATGTCGATCTTCCAACGCGTGAGCTGCACCGCGAGCCGCACGTTCTGGCCCTTGCGGCCGATCGCCAGCGAGAGCTGGTCGTCGGGCACGATCACGTCCATCGAGCGCTTCTCGTCGTCGACCATGATGCGCACGACCTGCGCCGGCGCGAGCGCCGCCACCACGTAGCGCACCGGGTCCGCGCTCCACGGCACGATGTCGATCTTCTCGCCGCGCAGCTCCTGCACCACCGCCTGCACGCGGCTGCCGCGCATGCCCACGCACGCGCCGACCGGATCCACGTCGCTGTCCTTCGACACCACGGCGATCTTGGAGCGCGCGCCCGGCTCGCGGGCCGCGGCTTCGATGCGCACGATGCCCTCGTAGATCTCCGGCACTTCCTGCTCGAAGAGCTTCGTGAGGAACTCGGTGCAGGCGCGCGACAGCACGATCTGCGGACCCTTCGATTCCTTAAGCACTTCCTGAACGTAGGCGCGAATGCGCTCGTTCACGCGGAACATCTCGCGCGGCACCTGCTCCTTGCGCGGCAGGATCGCCTCGGCCCGGCCGAGATCGACGATCAGGTTGCCCTTCTCGATCCGGCGCACGGTGCCGTGCACGATCTCGCCCTTCCGGTCCTTGTACTCGTCGAAAACGTTCTGGCGCTCCGCGCCGCGAACTTCCTGGATGATCACCTGCTTTGCCGTCTGCGCGGCAATGCGCCCGAACTCGGCGGTGGGAATCTTGATGCCGATCTGGTCATCGACCTCGGCATCGGGGTCGTGCAGATGCGCGTCCTCGAGGCCGATCTCCGCGTCGGTCGCGGGCGTCGCGGCGACGACGGTCTTGAACTCGAACAGCTCCACCTCGCCGGTCTCGGCGTTGTACTGGGCTTCGATCACGCGTTCTGCGCCGTATTTTCGGCGGGCCGCGGCGAGCAGCGCCTTCTCGAGGGTGTCGATCACCACCTCGCGGCGGATGCCCTTGTCCTTCACGACCTGATCAATGATGCGATTCAGATCAAGTTCCACGATTCACCTCTAGGGCTTTTTTGCCGAGCCAAAGGGAAAGAACGCCTGCGCGCGCTCGATCGCCACGAACGGGATCGCGTGCTCGCGGTCGTCGCCGCGCACGGTCGCGATCTCGCCATCGAAGGCGACCAGCTCGCCGCGAAAACGGCGCCGGCCTTCGATCGCACCGCGCGTCTCGATCGACACGCGCCGGCCGACCACGCGCGTGAAGTCGATCTCGCGTCCGAGCGTGCGATCGACGCCGGGCGAACACACTTCGAGCGTATACGCGGCGGGCAGCAGGTCCGAGACATCGAGGCTGTGGCCGACCTCGCGCGAGATGGCCGCGCACTCGTCGACCCGCACGCGGCCGTCTCCGACCGGGGTGTCGACCACGATCCGGACCAGCGAACGCGCGGGGCCGCGACCCATTCCCGCGTCGACGAGCTCCAGCCCGTGCGCCTGCACGACAGGCTCGACCACGCGTCGAAGATCTGCGGGAATGTCTTTGTACATCGCGGTTGTCTGCGAATTCACCAAGAGTTCACTCGAGTGTTGGAAAAGACCGATCGAGAGCTCGAAAATACCCCCCGAACCGATCTGCGGAGACAAAAAAAGGCGGACTCACCGCCCACCTTCTCCGGAGATCCCGGTGCCGAAGAGCGTCGGAGAGATATCAAAAGCACCCTTCGCCGGCAACTTCTAGGTGCCTGATTTCCGGTCAGTTTCCGGCTTGGGCGGCTATCCCGGCGGCCAGGTCTCTAGCGCTCCGATCAGGTCGCGCGCGCGCGCCACGCGGTGAGCGCGACAGTAGGCCGCGATGCCGTCCCGGACTTCGAGCCCGGCGGCCGGATTGGTGTAGGTGAGCGTGCCCACCTGAACCGCGCTCGCCCCGCACAGCAGGAACGCGACCGCGTCCTCGCCGGTGGCGATCCCGCCGATTCCGCAGATGGGGATCTTCACCGCGCGCGAGGCCTGGTAGACCATGCGCAGAGCGATCGGCAGGATGGCCGGACCGGACAGTCCACCGAGCCCGTTGCGCAAGCTGGTGCGGCGCCGGTGCACATCCACCATCAGACCCTGCACCGCGTTGATCAGCGACAGCCCGTCCGCGCCCTCGCCTTCGCAGACCCGCGCCATCTCGGCGATCGAGGTGACGTTGGGCGAGAGCTTCACCAGCAGCGGCTTGGTGGTCGCCTGCCGGCAGACGCGCACGAGCTGCGCGAGCACGCGCGGGTCCTGGCCGAACTCGATCCCGCCGGCCTTCACGTGCGGACAGCTCGCATTCAGCTCGAGCGCCGCCACGCGCGCGACGCCGTCGAGCCGCTTGCAGACTTCCGCGTAGCGCTCGAGCTCGGTCTCGAACACGCTCGCAACCACCACCAGCGACGGCGGCAACGCGGGCAGCTTGTCGCGGATGAACGCCTCGACACCGATGTTCTCGAGGCTGATCGCGTTCAGCATGCCCGACGGCGTCTCGGTGATGCGCGGCGGCACGTTGCCGGCGCGCGGCTCGAGCGTGAGCGACTTCGCGACGATGCCGCCCAGCTCCTCGAGCGCGATGAACGGCGAGAGCTCCGCACCGTAGCCGCAGGTTCCGCTCGCGAGCAGCACCGGATTGCGCAGCTCGACGCCGCACAGCTGCGCCGAGAGATCGACGTTCGCGCTCACGCCTGCGCCTGCCAGCCGAGCGTGTCGGCGTCGAACACCGGCCCGTGCGTGCACACGTAGCGGAAGCCGGCCGGAGTCCTTACCACGCAGCCGAGACACACACCGAAGCCGCAGGCCATGTTGTTCTCGAGCGAGACGAGACAGCGCGCCCGCGCCGCACTCGCGAGCTCGCGCGCCCGCTGCATCATGCCGAGCGGGCCGCAGGCGTAGACGGTTTCACCGGCGCGCGGCTCGAGCAGGTCGGTGACGAGGCCGTGGTGTCCGAGCGAGCCGTCGTCGGTCGCGAACGCGAGCTCGACGCCGAGCTGCTCGAAATCTTCGAGCCCGAGGATGTCCGCGCGCGTGCGACCGCCGAGCAGCACGCGCAAGCCCGGCGGCCGCGCAGCCGCCAGCTCGTACAGCGACGCGATGCCGCTGCCGCCGCCGACCAGGGTCGCAGGGCCGTCCGGCGCGGCGAAGCCGTTGCCGAGCGGCCCGAGCACCGAAACCTGCGCGCCGGGCGGGAGCTCGGCCATGATGCGCGTGCCGCGGCCCACTACTTTGAAGCGGAACTCGAGCGCGCCGGCATCGCCGCGGTACACCGCCATCGGACGCGGCAGCAGCGGGTCGCGGTGCAGGAGCGCCGATCCGAGCCCGAGCATCGCGAACTGACCCGGTCGATGCGCGGGCCAGCCCGGCACTTCGAGCACGAGTCTGGTGGCGGCGGCCTCGCGCACGCGCGCGATCACACGCTTCACAGCGCGGCTCCGAGCACGAGCGCGTCTTCGCCGTCGCGGTAGTAGCGCGCTCGCACGCGCGCAGCCGTGAAGCCGAGCGACGTGTACAGGCCCAGCGCGGCGGCGTTCGAGCGGCGCACCTCGAGCGAGACGCGCAGCGCACCGTCGCTGCGCAGCTGCTCGAGCAGCGCCACCACCAGAGCGCGTCCGATCCCCTGGCCGCGAGCCGACTTCTCCACCGCGAGCGTTAGGATCTCCGCTTCGTCGTGGGCGCGCCAGCCGAGCACGAAGCCGACATGCGGATCGACGATCCACGCGCACGCACCCGCGCGCGCGAGCGAGGCCCGGATCGATGCCTCGGACCACGCCTCCGGCAGCGCCTCGCGCGCGATGCGGGCGAGCGCCTCGACGTCGGCGAGCGTGGCGACACGCGGGCTACGGGGCATTGCGCGTGCGCTCGACGTCGAGGTCGATTTTCAGGCTCTTGAGCTTGCGGGACAGGCTCTCGCGCGCGAGCCCGACGGCGTCGGCCGTGCGCGAGATGTTCCAGCCGTACTGTCCGAGCTTTTCGAGCAGCCACTCGCGCTCGAACACGCCGCGCGCTTGCGCGAGCGTGTCGACGCCGCCGCCGCGCAGCCACTTGTCGCGCTCCGGCGAGCTGATCTGCGCGGGCAGATCGCCGACGTCGATCAACTCGCCCGGCGTCATCAGCACCAGCCGCTCGATCAGGTTCTGCAGCTCGCGCACGTTGCCGGGCCAGTTGTACTCGCGCAGCTTCGCCATCGCCTTGGGCGTGATCGTGCGCGCGGGTCGGCCCGACTCGGCCGCGTAGCGGCCCAAGAATCGCTCGACCAGCATCGAGATGTCTTCGCGTCTGTCCCGCAAGGCAGGGACGTGAAAAGGTATGACGTTGAGCCGGTAGAACAGATCCTCGCGGAAGCGGCCGTTCGACATCTCCACCTGGAGATCCTTGTTGGTCGCGGCGATCACGCGCACGTTGACCTCGAGCGTCTCCGTGCCGCCGACGCGCTCGAAGCGGTGCTCCTGCAGGATGCGCAGGATCTTGGCCTGGGTCATCAGGCTCATGTCGCCGATCTCGTCCAGGAAGATCGTGCCGCCGTCGGCCATCTCGAAGCGGCCGCGCTTGCGCTGGATCGCGCCGGTGAAGGCGCCCTTCTCGTGGCCGAACAGCTCGCTCTCGATCAGCTCCTCGGGAATCGCGGCGCAGTTCACCGCCACGAACGGGCCGTTCGCGCGCTTCGAGCGCACGTGCACCCAGCGCGCGACCAGCTCCTTGCCGGTGCCGTTCTCGCCGGTGATCAACACCCAGCCGTCGGTCGGCGCGGCGATTTCGATCTGCTCCTTCAGCTTCGCCATCACGCCCGACTCGCCGACGATCTCGCTCTCGCCGAGCAGCGCCTGGCGCAGCTCCTGGTTCTCCTGCGCGAGCCGCGCGCGCTCGAGACCGTGCTCGATGCGCAGGAGCAGCTTGTCGTAGGTGAGCGGCTTCTCGAGGAAGTCGTAGGCGCCGAGCTTGGTCGCGCGCACCGCCGTCTCGATCGTGCTGTGCCCGGACATCATCACCACCGGCAGCTCGGGGTGGGTGACGCGAAGCTGCTCGAGCAGCTCCAGCCCGTCGCGGCCGGGCATGGCCACGTCGAGCAGGACCAGGTCCGGCAGCGCGGCAGCGATCTCCTTCTCGGCCTCGTCGGCGCCGGCCGCCAACACCGGACGGTGTCCTTCGTCGGCGAGCACGTTCGCGATCGCGCGGCGCACGCTCTCTTCGTCGTCGACGATCAGGATCGCGGCCACGGGGCCTCCGCGCGAACGGGCAGCTCGACGATGAAGCGGCTGCCGCGCGGGCGGTTCGCCGCCACGCGCACGTAGCCGGAGTGGTCGGAGACGATGCGCGAGACGATCGCGAGCCCCAGTCCCGAACCCGCGCGCTTGGTCGAGAAGCCGGGCTCGAACAGCCGAGCTCGATCTTCGGCGCGAATACCGGCTCCGGTGTCGGCCACCTGCAGGTGGATGGTGCCGACCGAGGCGTCGAGCCGGGTCGAGACGCAGATCTCACGCGGACCGGCGTCGGCCGCGTCGATCGCGGCCACCGCGTTGTCGATCAGGTTCAGGATCACGCGCCGGATCTGCTGCCGGTCCAGGTCCAGCATCGGCAGGCCCGCGTCGAGCTCGGTCGTGAACTCGATCGTGGTGTTGCCGCGGTACAGCTCCACGACTTCGGCCACCAGCTTGTTCAGGTCGGTCGGCACCGGGTCGGTGGCGGGCAGTCGCGCGAAGCTGGAGAACTCGGCGAGCAGGTGCTTCATCGCCTCGACTTCGGCGGTGATCGCGTCGGTGCTCTCGCGCAGGAGCGCTGCGGATTCGGGATCGGACAGCGCCGGCATCAGCTTGCGGCGCAGGCGCTGCGCCGAGAGCTGGATCGGCGTCAGCGGGTTCTTGATCTCGTGCGCGATACGGCGCGCCATCTCTCGCCAGGCCGCCATGCGCTGCACGCGCATGATCTCCGTCACGTCG
Source organism: Deltaproteobacteria bacterium (assembly GCA_031396695.1). Taxonomy (GTDB): domain Bacteria; phylum Myxococcota_A; class UBA9160; order SZUA-336; family SZUA-336; genus VGRW01. The sequence goes on along the minus strand of JANNLG010000061.1, from coordinate 15,169 downwards.
TCGACCACCACCACGAAGCCGGCGGCCGAGCCGCTCGCGTCGTGCATGCGCGAGAGCGTCCAGTTCAGCGTTCGCACCTCGCCCTCGACGGCGACCGGCATCTGACGGCGCAGCGTCTCGTGCGGTCCCGACGCCAGGCGATGCAGCAGCGACGGCAGCGTCTGTAGCGCGTTGCCGCCCAGCATCTCGCCGAGCTTCTTGCCCACCCATTCGCCGGGCGCCGCGCCGAGCAGACGCAGCGCCGGCGGATTGATGGTGCGCACCACGAAGTCGGCGTCGAGCGAGATCACGCCCGCGCCGACGGCGCGCAGGATGATCTCCATCTGCGCGCGCCGGCGCTCCAGGTCCTCGCGGTTGCGCGACAGATCCGTCGCCATGCGGTTGAAGCCGCCGACGAGCTGCGCGATCTCGTCGCGCCCGCCCTGCTCCACGCGCACGTCGAGATTTCCGGCGCCGACCTCCGCGGTCGCGAACGCCAGACGCTCGATCGGCTCGGTGACCTGCTTCGCGAGCCGGAAGCCGATCCAGGACGAGAACAAGACGCTCGAGAGCGTGATCATCGCGAGCAGCATCAGCATGCTGCCCTCGAACGTGCCTTTGTTCGGCTGCAGCCGTTCGTAGGCGGCCATCGCCTCGCGGATCGCGGCGACACGCGTGCCGATCGCGCGCGGCAGGAAGCGGTTCACCACCACCACGCCTACGATCTCGTTGGCGGCGCCGGGCCGGCGCACAGGCACCACCGCGCGCACCAGCTCGCCCGGACCTGCGCCCTCGACGACGCTGCGCTCCTCGCCCGCGAGCCCCGCGCGGATCAGCGCGGAGCTCGGCGATTCGAAGGCCACTACGGCGACTTCGGGGTGCGTCGCCGTGGCGAGCTCGACGAGCTCGGAGTTGAACACTTCGACCACGCCCAGGTCGTACTCGGCGCGCTTCTCCGAGACGTACCTGCGCAGCGCCTCGAGCTCGCCGGGCCGCAGCAGGTCGCGCTCGCCGAGCCGGCTCGCGATGCGACGCGCGAAGACGAGCGACGACGCCTCCGCCTCGGCGTAGTAGGCGTCGGCCACCTCGACCGACTGGCCCAGGCTCTCGGACAGCTCGAGCTCGAACCAGACGTTGACGGCGCGCGACACGAGTAGCGCAGAGAGCACGAACAAGGCCGACGACGACAGCGCGGTCGCGAACACGAACGAGATCACGAAGCGAGCGTTCAGCCGCGAGCCGAAGCGCCCCTTGCGCCGGTCGACGAACAACTTCACCGCGTTGCGCGCGAGCAGGAAGACCAGGAGCCCGATCAGGATGACGCTGACGTGCACCAGCGCGAGCAGCATCGTGTCGCTGCCGATCGGCAGCGTGCGCGAGCGCGAGAGCAGCTCTTGCTCGACCGCCAGGAGCGCCGCGATCACCACGAACGCGACCGCCGCCAGGCGCCAGTCGCGCCGCCGCCGCCGGCGTTCGACCGCAGGCAGCCCGCGACGCTCGCCGCCGTGGTTCGCCGGCCCTTTGCGTGGCTCGTTCAAGTCCATGCAACGCTAACGCAGCCCGGCCGTCCGGCTCAAGCCGACGGGCATGCATGGTTTCGTCGTAAGCCCACGAAAAAGCGCTGATTTGGCCGTAAGCGGGCGTCAAGCGGCGCTGCCTGCCTTCCGATCAGCCGGACGTGCAGACGCGAGCTACCCAACCGGCGACCGCGGACCAGCAGGCGCGCATCCAGCGCCTGCTGCAGACCTTCACCACCGACCCGACGGACCTCCGGGCATTTCGCGCGCTCGAGGAGCACATGTTCCTCGAAGGCAACTGGCGCGAGCTCGCGAACGTGTACGAGTGCCGGCTCGGCGCTCTGCCCGCGACCGGCTCCGACCGCGTCGAACTGCTCGGCCGGCTCGCGAGCGTGCTGGCCGAGCGCGTCGGTGACCTGGCGAAGGCGCGCGCGCGCTACGAAGAGATCGTACGCTTGCAGCCGCAGAACGCGGTCGCGCTGTCGGCGCTGCGCAAGCTACTCGCGAACGCGGGCGAGTTCACGAGCGCGCTGCAACTGGCCGAGCTCGAGGAAGCGCTGCCGCTCGCAGCGAAGCCGCGCGCGCGGCTGCTCACGGAGATCGGCGAGCTGTGGCGCAGCGTCGGGGATGCCGCAGAAGCGCGGGCCCGTTTCGCCTCTGCGCTCGAGCTCGATCCCGCCTGCGACAGCGCGCTCGCCGCCGCTGGCGCGCTGGCCGAGAGCAGCGGCAACGCGGACGAGGCCATCGCGCTTTGCGAGCGGCGCCTTGCGACTGCGAGCGGTCCGGCGCGCGCCGAGGTTCTGGAACGGCTCACGCGTCTTTTGCCGCCGAGCGCGAGCGCTCGCTCGCGCACACTCGTCGAGGAGCTCGTGCGCACGTTCCCCGAGCGACGCGGGCCGCTGGAGCAGCTGATCGCACTCGAACGCGGCGCGGGTCAGATCGCACGCGTCGGCGAGTTGCAGCGCGGCCTTTGGAAGCTCGTGCAGGACCCGGTCGAGCGTCTGCGCCTCGCCACCGAGGCCGCCACGCTGCAGCTCGACGAGGCCGGCGACGTCGCGGCCGCCGAGTACTGGTGCGAGAACGCCAACCAGATCGCGCCCGACGACGTGTCGGTGCAGAAGCTGCGCTTGCGCGTGTACCGCCGCACGGGCAATTCCGCGCGCGTGCTCGAGGCGCTCGAGCTGCTCGTGGTCGCCGAGGGCAGCTCGCCCATGCGCCTACTCGAGGTCGCGGTGCTGCACGAACGCGAGGGTCGGCCCGAGCGCGCGATCGAGTGGCTCGAGAAGCTGCTCTCGCGCGATCCGTACGATGCCGAGGCGCTCGCGATCCTGGAGCGCTGTCTCGCGCGGCTCGGTCGGCACGGTGAGTGCGCTGAAGTGCTCGAGCGCCGCGCGACGGCCGCCGAGAGCAACGAGGCCGCCGCCGACCTGATGGTCGAGCTCGGAGACCTGCATCTGGTCGCGCTCGCAGACAGCAGCAGCGCCGAAGCCGCCTATCGACGCGCGCTCGAGCAGGTGCCCGGCCAAACGAACGCGGGCCTTCAGCTGCGCGAGCTGCTGCGCAAGAGCGAACGCTTCGCGGAGCTCGCGACCTTCCTCGCCCAGCTCGCGAAGCTCGCGCCCGCCGGCGCGGCGCGAGCCAAGCTATGCTGCGAGCTCGCGAGCCTGCGCCTGGAACGGCTCGACGACGCCAACCAGGCGCGGCGGGATTTCGAAGCCGCGCTCGAATCCGACCCGAGCTGCGCGCCCGCGCTCGCCGGCTTGCGCACGCTCGCGACGAACACGCGCGAGCCCGGGGCCCTGCTCGAGGCTTGCGCGCGGGAGCTCGCGCTCGAGCCGCCCGCCGCTCGCGCCGCGGAGCTGCTCGAGGAGCAGGCGCGCGCCGCGCTCGAGCTCGGAGATCTGCCGGGCGCGCGCGCGTCCGTGGCGCGCTGGGCCGAGCTCGATCCGGGCCCGGCCTCGCTCGGCTTCGCGGCCGAGCTCGCGCGTGGCGCAGGCGACGCGCCCGCGGAGACTCGTCTGCTCGAAGATCTCGAAGCGCTGCTGCAGCAGAACCCGCGCGGGCACGCGCTGGTCTGCGTGCGGCTGGCTCAGCTCGCGATCGGACGTCCCGAGGTCGAAGCGCTCGACGCGGCCGCGCACTGGTACCGGCGCGCGCTCGAGAGCGCGCCCGATGACGGTCCGCTGCGCACGCGACTCGCCGAGCTGTACCGCCGCACCGGAAATCTGCCCGAGTTGGTCGAGCAGCTGCGCGCCGCGCTCACCGCCTCGGGTGACGCGGCGCCGCTCGAGCTCGCACTCGAGCTCGCGCGCGCGCTCGCCGAGCTCGGCAACCTGCGCGAGGCGAGCAGCGTGCTGCAGCCCGCCTTCGAACGCGAGCCTGACTCCGCCGCCGCGGGCGACCTGCTCGAGAGTCTGCTCGCGGAGCAGGATCGCATCGAGGAGCTGTGCGAGGTGCTCGCGCGCCGACTCACGCGCGAGCGCGATCCCGCGCGGCGGCGCGAGCTCGCGCACCGGCAGGCCGGACTTCTGCTCGAGGGCCTGCACCGTCCGGCCGATGCCGTCGCGGCGCTGCGCGAGTTCGCTGATCCGACGCGCGACGGCCGACTCGAGCACTCGTTCGCGCGCGCGCTCGACGCGTCCGGCGCTCGCACGGAGCTCGAGACCTGGCTCGAGATGCGCGAGTCGCACGTCGGCGAACCGGAGCTCACGGACCTGCGCCTGCGGCTGGCCGCGCTGAAGGAGCAGGACGGCCGCCCGAACGAGGCGATCGCGTGCCTGCAGCGCGCGCTGCGCGATGCTCCGACGAGCTCGGCCGAGGTCGTGCGCGCGGGGCTGCTCGGACTCCTGCGCGCACACGGCTCGGGCGAGGAGCAGCGCTCCTTCGTGGACGAGCTGATCCAAGCGACGTCCGATCCGGCGCTGCGCGGCGCGCTCCTGATCGAGCGCGCGCGCCTGTTCGCCGAGAAGCTGCACGAGCCCGCACGCGCGCTCGCCGACCTGGAACGTGCGCAAACGGACATGCGACTCGGCCCCGACGAGCTGCGCCTGGTGGCGAGCCTGTGCGCCGCGGCCGGCGACACCGCGAAGCAGACGGAGGCGCTGGCGCGGCTGGCCGAGGCGACCTCCGACACCGCAGAGCGTCGCAACACGCTCCTGCAACTCGCGCGTCTCTCTTCCGCGGCTGCGGAAGCCTCGAGCGGAACGAATCGCGCCGAGGAGACGCTCGCGCGCCTGCTCGAGCTCGACCCGACCGACGCCGACGCCTTCGATCAGCTCGCGAACGTGTACGAGGCCGCGCAGCGCGGCAGCGAACTGCGCCGCCTGCTCTCGGAGCGCCTCGCGCAGCGCGAACTCCGGCCGAACGAGCGCAGCCCGCTGAGCCTGCGGCTCGCGCAGCTCCAGCTCGACGCGAACGAAGCGAGCCTGGCGGTCGAGACGATCGTCGACGCGCGCTCGCGTGCCGGCGCGTTCGATCCTGCGCTCGATGAGCTCTTGTTCCGCGCGCTCGGCGCGGCCGGCAACGCGAGCGGTCAGGTCCAGCTCTGCACCGAGCGCGTGCGCGCGAGCGACTCCACGGACCGCACCCGCTGGTTGCGGCGCTGGCTGCGCGCGCTCGAGAACGCCGGCGAGGCGCCCGAGGCGCGGCTCGCGGTGATCGACCGCCTGCTCGCGGATTTCGCGGAGGATTCCGAGCTGATCGCGGCGCGCGTGCCACTTCTCCGCGAGCTCGGCGCGCTGAAGCCGCTGGCGCAGGCGATCGAGCGCGCGCTCGCGACGCGCACACGAGGCTCGAGCGCGCAGCGCACGCTGCTCGCGCGCGAGCTGCTGCGCATGTACGAGGGACCGATGGCCCGACCCGACCTGGCGCTCGCGCTGGTCGAGCGGGAGCTCGCCCACGACGCAGGCCTGCGCGAGCACGGACTCGCGGCCGCACGCACGCTCGGTGACGCGGACCGCGAGCTCGCGCTGCTGCGGCCGCTCGTCTCCGCCGGTCTCGAGGGCACGCTGCGCCCCGAGCTGATGCGCCGGCTCGGCCTCGCGCTCGCGGGCGCGGGCGAAGCTGGCACGGCCTACACCATTCTATGTCGCGTGCTGGCGTTCGCCCCGCGCGATCGCGAAGTGCTCGAGGCGCTCGAGTCCCACGCGCGCAGCGCGCACGACGACGCGCGGCTCGCGGAGCTCTTGGCGGCGCGCTTTCCGCTCGAGACCGGCGAGCCGCGGCAGCGCATCGCGAGCGAAGCGGCGAGCGTCGCAGCGCGCCGCGGCGACGCCGCGAGCGAGCTGCTCTGGCTGCGCAAGCTCAACGCGCTCGCGCCGCTCGCGCGCGAGGGCGCGTCGCGCTGGCTCGCGCTCGAGCGCAGCGCCGGCTCGCCGAACGGCCGTCTCGAGGCTTTGCGCGCGCTGCAAGCGCTGACGCAGGATGCGGCCGAGCAGGCGGAACTCGAGGCCGCCGAGGGCGAGGTGCTGGTCGAGTGCGGACAGCTCGCCGAGGCGAGCGCGTGCTACGCGCGCGCGCTGTCCGGCAAGCGCAAGCCGCAGCTCACCTGGTTGCGCGCGCAGAGCGAGCTGCTGGCGCGGCTCGGCCGCGCCAGCGAGCGCGTCGACCTGCTGCGCCTGCTCGCCGGTCATCCGGAGGCCGCGCCCGACGAGCGCGCACGCCACCAGCGCGAGCGCATCGAGCTGCTCGCGTCGCATCCCGAGCTCCGCGAAGAGGCCGCGCTGGAGATGCGCATGCTGATCGATTCGGATGCGGGCGCCGCTCGGCCCGCGCAGCTCGAGCGCATGCGTGGACTGCTGCGCCTGTACCAGGATCTCGGCCGCGACGCCGAATGGTGTGCGCTCGCCGAACGCGTGCACGCGCTCTCGCCCGAGGGCGACCGACCCACGCTCGAGCGCGAGATCGCTACGCTGCTCGGGCGCTCGCTCGGCTCGATCGACCAGGCGATCGCGGCCTGGCAGCGCGTGCTGCTGCGCACGCCCAACGACGTCGGCGCGCTGGCGGGTCTGTCCGAGCTGCTGCGTCGACCCGGCGACGAGGCGCGCCGGGCCGACGCGCTCGAGAAGCTCGCCGCGACCGGCGTCTCGGGACGCGAGCACCACTGGCTCGACGCCGCGCGGCTGCGCTGGCTCTCGCTCGCCGACGCGCGCGCCGCGCTGGCCGACGTCGAGCAGGCTTTGGCACTTTCCCCGCGTCTCGACGGCGCGCACGATCTGCGCTCCGAGCTGTGCGCGAACCTGGATCGACACACCGAGGAAGCCGCGTCGCTGCGCGAGCTCCTCGCCGCCGAGCCCGAGGGTGCGCAGGCCGCGGATCGTTGGCTGCGGCTCGCGCAGCTCGCGGCCGCGCGCGCGGGCAGCGAAGCCGAGGCGATCGACGCCGCGGAGCGCGCGCTCGCGCTCGCGCGCGGTCAGCAGTCGATGGTGCGCGAGGCGCGCCGCGTATTCGAGCGCGCACAGGCTTGGGAACGCGTGCGCGACCTGCTGCGCGAGGAGATCGAGTCGGCCACGCAGGGCGAGTCGCCGGCGCTGCTGCGCCGCCTCGCACGGGTGGCGTGGGACGAGCTGCACGACGCCGAGCTCGCCTGCGAGGCGCTCGCCGCGGTCGAATCGAGTGAGCCGCTGCGCACCGACGACCGCGAGCGCTACGCGGCGGCGCTGGCCGCGCGCGGACTCTTCGCCGAGTCGTTCCGCGAGCGCGAGAAGGTTCTGACCGGGATCGGCGATCTCGCGACCGCGGCGAACTGGCTGGCGCTCGCGCGCGACGTGCTCGAACGCTTCGACGATCCACGCTGGGCGCGCGAGGCGTGCGACCGGGCGCTCTCGCGCGAGCCGCGTCTGCTCGAGGCGCTCGCGCTGCGCGTCGAGCTCCACGCGCGGCTGTGCGAGCCTGCGCGCGAGCTCGAGGACGTGCTCGCCATCGCCGAGCTCGAGGCGGGCGCGGTCGAAGCCGCGACCTGGTACACCCGCGCGGCGGAAATCGCGCGCCATCGGCTCGAGGACGAGACTCGCGCCGCGGCGCTGTTCCGCTCCGCGCTGAAGCGCGACCCTTCGCACCTCGCCGCGCTACTCGGCGCGGGCGAGATCGCGCTGGCGCGCAGCGAGTGGTCCGAGGCCGAGCGCACGCTGGGCTTGGCCACCGCACTTCTACCCGGCACACCCGAGGCCGGCCGGCTCGGCGCGGTCTCGCGCGCGGCTGCGCGCGCGGCGCTGGCGCAGCAGCGCAACGCCGAGGCGTATCGCTACTTGGAGCTCGCGCTCTCGCACGAGCCCGACGATCCGGAAGCGCTCGACGCGATGGTGACGCAGGCGCTCCGGCTCGGCGCGTTCGAGAAGGCTCGCGACGCGATCGATGCGCGGTTGCGCCGCGCGGATCTCGCGCCGACGGAGCACGCGGACCGGCTGGTCAAGCTCGCGCAGGCCTGCGAGGGCCTGCAGCAGCTGGACCGCGCCGCGGCCGCGCTCGAAGAGGTGCTCGCGATCCGACCCGAGGACGAGGTGTCGCGCGCGCGCGCCGTCGATCTCCTGGAACGGCTCGGCGAGTCGGAGCGCGCGGTGCTGCAGCTCGACGCGTGGAGCGAGCGATCGCCCGCGGAGTTCGCGTCGCGCTTGCGCGTGCGCGCGGCTCAGCTCGAACTCGCCGCCGGCGACCGCGGCCGCGCACGCGCGCGGCTCGAAGCGATCACCGATGCGGAGGCCGCGCCGGACGACGCCTGGACCGCGCGCTTGGAGATCTCTCGCGCGGACGACGGGCCGGAGCCGACTCTCGCGCTCGCCGAGCGCGCGATCGCGAGCGTGAAGGCGCCGCGCGCGCGCGCCGCGATGCTCTGGCTTGCGGCCGAGGCCAATCTGTCGCTCGGGCGCAACGCACCGGCGGCTCGCCGCGCGTTCGAGACGCTGGGCTGCGATCCGGGACACGTCCCGGCCGCGCGCCTGCTCGCGTCGCAGCTCGGTCAACTCGAGGACTGGGGGCAGGCGGTCAAGCTTCTGGAGCGCACGCTCGACGTCGCGCACCCGGAGCGCAGCGTCGAGTCCGAGCTCTGGGAGGCCATTGGCCGCGCCTACGCCGGCCCACTCGAGGACATCGAGCGCGCGCAGCGCTGCTACCGGCGGGCGCTCGAGTGCAACCCGCTGCGCTCCAGCGCGCGCGAGGCGCTGGCGGACATCACCGCCTTCGACCCCGCGGCGCACCGCGAATCCGTCGCGGCGCACCGCGATCTGCTCGCCCGCCATCCGGCTCGGCGCGGCTCGTGGCGCTCGCTGGAGCGGATCGCCGATCACTGGAAGCGAGAGCGCGCGCACGCCACCTGCTCGGCCGTGCTGCAGGCCCTCGGCTCCGCGGGCTCGGCGAGCGCTCGACCGCAGGCGTTGCTCGCCGACGGCAGCGCGCCCGCCGATGTCAGCGTCGCCGCGGCGACCGAGCTGTTGCTTGCTGTCGCCGAAGCGGGTGGCACGACGCCGAACGCCGCAGAGCCTTCCGACGCGCCGAAGCTGCAGGGCGCGCTCAAGCGCGAGGTCGACGCGATTGCGGGCAGCGCCTGGTCGCTGTCCGACGCGAGCCTGCGCCGCATCTGGAGTCAGCCCGCCGACGACTCCGGTCACTCCGGCGAGGACTTCGGGCGACGCGCGCGAAGGCGCTTGAAGCGCGCGCTGCGCAGCTTCGACGCCGAGCTCCTGCGCGTGCTCGAGCCCGAAGCCTGGCGCGAGCAGGTGCTGGGTCAGGCCGCGGCCAAGCTCGTCAGCGCGGGTGCGGTCGATCTGCGCGAGCTCCTGCTCGAGCTGCTCGAGTGTTGGCCCGCGACGGCCGAGCTGCAGCTTCGCAACAACGGCGATCTGGCAGCGGGCATCCAGCTCTGTCCGCCGGCTCGCACTCTGCTGCTGCGCATTGGCAACGCCGCCATGGAGGCTCTCGGTCTCTAGCGACCGGGAGCGCCTGGGCCGATTCGAGCGGAGGCGACTAGCGCCTAGACGCGGCCGGGAACGGGCTGCAGCACGGGTCCGTCGAGGACGGGCTCGCGCTCGCTGCTCGGCGTCTCGAGCGTCCAGCAGCTCGGGTTCGCGCGAATTTCGGCGACCAGCGCCTGGTGAAGCTGGTGTCCGCCGCGCACCGCCTTCACGTGACCCTGGAGCGGCACGCCGAGCAGCGCGAGATCGCCGATCAGGTCGAGCACTTTGTGGCGGGCGAACTCGTCGCGGAAGCGCAGGCCTTCCGCGTTCAGCACGCGCGTCTCGTCGAGCACGACCGCGTTCGCGAGCGACCCGCCGCGCGCCAGGCCGATCGCCTGCAGCCGCTGCGTGTCCTTGAGGAAGCCGAACGTGCGCGCGGGAGCGATCTCGCGCGCGAAGAGCTCTGGCGTGATGACGAGGCCCTCGAGCGCCTGCCGACCGATCGCGGGATGCGCGTAGTCGATCTCGACGGAGAGCTTGAACTCGCGCGAAGGCGTCACGCGCACCCAGCGGTTGCCATCGCGAACTTCGATCGGGCGGCGGATCACGATCCGGCGGCGCATGCGCGCCTGGGCGCGGATGCCGGCCTGCTGGATCAGGTAGACGAACGAGGCCGCGCTGCCGTCCATGATCGGCAGCTCGGGACCTGCGACCTCGACGGTGCAGTTGTCGATGCCCATGGCGCGCAGCGCGGAGACGAGGTGCTCGATGGTCGAGAGCCGCGCATCTTCGTTGCCGAGCGTGGTGGCGAGCGTCGTGTCGGTGACCCACTCCGCGCGCGCCGGGAAACGCACCGGCTGGGGACCGTCGGTGCGGACGAACAGGATGCCGGTTCCAGGGGCCGCGGGTCGCAGCGCCAGATCGACCGGCTCGCCCGTGTGCAGACCGATTCCGGTGCACTGCACGCGGGTCGCGATCGTATGCTCAACACCTCTCAGCAAGACTCCCCCCCGAAAACTCGCTCGATAGCACCCTGGAAAAGGGTCCCCCCACAGGGACGCGCGCGAATAAAGCAACCTGCGTGCCAGCTGCCGCATGGAAAAGGGCGCCGGAAACCCGTTTCAGAAGTGCTCGCCGTCACTTGTGATTTTGCGCACATCTGGGAAGGGTCCCAACTTCGCTCCAGCTTCCGGCGAGATTTGCCGGCGTATGAGAGTGACGTTTGGATTACGGCGTGACCCGGATCTCACGCCTTGGTCTGGCGGTCGAGCTCTTCGAGAATCTCTTTGGCGGACTGAAATCGGTCGCTCGGAGACTTCTTCAGGCAGCGCAGGATGACCGCCGTGAGTCCGTCGGGCAGGTCGGCGCGGATGCCGCGCGGGTCGGGCGGGGCCGTGTGAACGTGGTGGTACGGCACGTTCCCCTTCTGGAAAGGCAGCTCGCCGGTCGCGAGCTCGAAGATCGTGACGCCGAGCGAGTAGACGTCGGTGCGGTGATCGACGTCGCGGCCCAGAGTCTGCTCGGGCGACATGTAGAAGGGCGTGCCCGAGATCATGGTGGTGGCGTTGCGCACCTCTTCCATGAGCTTGGCCAGACCGAAGTCCATGATCTTCACGTGGCGCTCGGCGGTCCACATCGTGTTCGCGGTCTTGATGTCGCGGTGTACGACCTTGCGCCCGTGCGCGTACGAGAGCGCGGAGGACATCTGGCGCAGGATGTAGACCACCGCGTTCGCGGAGATCGCTCCGCGCTGGCGCAGGATCTCCTTCAGCGTGGTGCCCTCGACGCGCTCCATCGCCATGTAGAAGCCGTGCTCGGATTCGCCGGCGTCGTAGACCGTGACGATGTTGGGATGGTTGAGCTGCGCGGCGGCCTTGGCCTCGCGCAGGAAGTTCTTGAGCGCGTTCGGATTCGAGCGCAGGCCCTCGGGCAGCACCTTGTACGCGACCTCGCGCTCGAGCACGGAGTCGCGCGCCAGGTACACCACGCCCATGCCACCGCGGCCGAGCTCGCGCACGATTTCGTAGCGGCGCGTGACCGACGACGTTGGCGCGACGGTCGGTGAGGTCTGCGGCGCAAGGTCTTCGGTCTGCTTCGCGAGCGCGGCCTTGCAGCGCTGCAGCCCCGCCGCAGCGTCCCTGTAGTGATAGTCGAACGCGAGCACGCGCTCGAGGATCTCGACCGCGCCGACCAGATCGCCCTGCCGCTCGTGCGCCGCGGCCAGTTCGTAGAACGCCTCGATGCTGCCGCGCGCGATGGTCTGTGAGCCGGTGGCCTCGGAGAACTTCTTCACCGACAGGCTGTGCATGCCTTTCTCCTGGAACATGCGGCCCAGGATCGAACACGCTTCGGTGTAGTTCGCGTGGTCGGCGGGGATCTGCTGCATCAGCCGGATCGCTGCGTCGGCCTGCCCCAGATCCGCGAACAGCTTGCCCGCGGTGAAGGTCTCGCCGGCCTTCTCGAGCATCTGCGCCTGCAGGTCCGTGCGCCCTGCCCGCCCGTAGCAGTCGGCGGCGTCGGCGTACTTGCCGCAGCGCGCGTACATGTCGGCGGCCGGCTCGATCTGGTCGGAGGCGCGGAACGCCTCGGCCGCGGCGGGGTAGTCCTCGGCATCGCGGTAGCACGCGCCGGCCTCGGGGTAGCGTCCGAGTTTGCGGTACAAGTCGCCGGCCGCGGCGTGCTCGCCGGCCTTTTTCAGGTGATCGACGGCCTCCGCGTCCTGGCCTTTGTCGCGCAGGTACTCGCCGAGCGCGCGCGCGGCACCGATCTCGTCGCCGAGCCGCTCGAGCGCCTTGGCGGCCAGATCGCCTCGGCTCACGCGCAGGAAGAGCTCCGCCGCTCGTTTGAAGTTGCCCGTCTGGAAGGCGATCTTGGCCGCCGGACCGAAGGCCTCGGAGCGAACCAGCATCGCCTCGGCCTCTTCGAAGCGCTCGAGCTTGGCCAGGATCTCGGCCGCCTTCTTGGCGATGCCGCGCATCTCCTTGGCCTTCTGCTCGCTCTTCGCGCCGGCGACGCCGCCTTCCTCGTTGAACGCCGAGAGCAGACACTCGGCGGCCTGCGCGTCGGCGCCGCCCTTCAGGAACGCCTGCGCCGCGTGTCGGTGGAAGCCGATCTTCTGGTAGCACTTGCCCGCTTCGCGGTGGTTCTCGGCGCGCTCGAACATGTCACCCGCGACGGAGAACTTGCCCGCGGCCAGATAGCACTTGGCCGCGTCCTCGTGTTGGCCGAGTTGCGCGTAGATGCGCCCGGCGTGGTCTTCCTTGCCGATCTTCTTGTAGAGGTCCGCCGCCTCGTCGAAGCGGTTCTGATCGTGGCGGACCTCGGCGGCGCGCGCGAACAGCTCCGCGCGCATGAAGAGGTCGGCCGCTTCGTCCTTCATGTTGTGGCCGAGCAGGTACTCGCCCGCTTGCTCGGGGCCCTTTTCGTCTTCGATCTGCGCGGCTTGCTTCAGGTGCTTCTTCGATTCTTTCGCCGACGGCGCGATCAGGTCGGACTCGGGCGCGCTGACCAGCGTCGCCGCGTGACCGGAGACGGATTTCTTCGCGCCCTTCGCGGGCTTCGGCGATCTCCGGCGACCGGACGCGGGCACGCAGCCGAACACGACCAGCACGAGCGCGGCGCCCAGCATGCCGAAGTGCAGCGCCGGCGCGCGCAGCGAGTCCGCGCCGGAGATCACCGCAGCGAGCGTGGAGCTCGACGAATCCGCACCGCGTGACGCGGCTTCCACCTTCGCGCGCGCCTTCCACTGCGCGGCGAAGGTGTCGCCACCGCGAGCGAGCACGACACCCGCGATCCCGCCCATGAGTAGAGGGATCGCAAGCAGGAAAGCGAGGACTCGCAGACCCGTGCGCACGGGTAGATGGATCGTCCAAACGCGGCCCGACGTTGAGGCTAGCCCCCACTCCCGAGCAGCATGCGGATGGCCAACAGGACCACGCACACCGTCAGGGCCGGACGTAGCAACTTTTCTCCGCCGCGTGCCCCGATCCGCGAGCCGAAATAGCCGCCCAGGCCCATTCCGACGGCCAGGATCAGGCCCTGCATCCAGGCCACCTTGCCGACCCAGATGAACTGCGCGAGCGCGACGGCGGTGGTGGCGCTGGTGAGCGCGACCTTCACGGAGCTCGCGCGCACCAGGTCGAGCCGGCCCGCGCCCACCAGCGCCAGCGTCAGCGGGATGCCCACGCCTGCCTGGATCGCGCCGCTGTAAAGCCCGATCGCGAAGTAGATCGCGTGCTGGAGCGGCATCGCCATCGCCGGCCGATTCGCGGCGTCGGCAGGCGGGCGCGGGTTCCACAAGATCACCGGCAGCGCGAGCAGCATCACGCCGCCGAAGATCCGCCCGAACAGCTCGTCGTCGATGCTGGTCGCGAGCTTCGCGCCGATCCAAGCTGCGATCAGCATGGTCGGCAGGATGCGCAGCGCGACGCCCAGATCGCGGAAGCCCTCCTGCCGGAAACCGGCCACCGCGGAGAGCGACTGCGCGAACACACCGACGCGGCTGGTGGCGTTTGCGACCGTGGCCGGCAGGCCGAGCATCACCAGCAGCGGCACGACCAGGAACGAGCCGCCGCCGGCCAGCGTGTTGATCAGGCCGCCCGCAATCCCGCCCGCGAGCAGGATCGCGATCTCGCCCAGCGGCGGCAGCGTCAGAGCAGCTTCTCCTGCCGAACCTCGCGCGCGGGTGTCACACCGAAGTGTTGGTACGCGCGCAGCGTCGCGACCCGGCCGCGCGGCGTGCGATCGAGGTAGCCCTCCTGGATCAGGAACGGCTCGTAGATGTCTTCGATCGTGCCGCGGTCCTCGCCGATCGCGGCGGCCAGCGTGTCGAGTCCGACCGGACCGCCCGCGTACTTCTCGATCAGCGCGAGCAGGAGCTGGCGGTCCATGCGGTCGAAACCGGCGTCGTCGACTTCGAGCCGACCGAGCGCGAAACGCGCGAGCTCGCGCGTGATGGCCGGCTCGCCGCCGACTTCCGCGAAATCGCGCACGCGGCGCAGCAGCCGGTTCGCGATCCGCGGCGTGCCGCGCGAGCGCTGCGCGATCTCGTGCGAGCCCTCGGCCTCGATCGCGATGCCGAGGATGCGCGCGCTGCGATCGAGGATTCGCACCAGATCCGTCGGCGGGTAGTACTCGAGCCGAGCGATCACGCCGAAGCGGTCGCGCAGCGGAGAGCTCAACAGCCCCGCGCGCGTCGTCGCGCCGATCAGGGTGAAGCGCGGAAGGTCGATCTTTACACTCTGGGCGCTCGGCCCCTGCCCGATCACCAGGTCGAGCTTGAAGTCCTCCATCGCGGGATAGAGGATTTCCTCGACCGCGGGCGCGAGCCGGTGGATCTCGTCGATGAACAGCACCGAGCTCGGCTCGAGATTGGTGACGATCGCCGCCAGATCGCCCGCGCGTTCGATCACCGGTCCGGCGGTGACGCGCAGCGGCGCGCCCATTTCACGCGCGATCACGTGCGCGAGCGCCGTCTTGCCGAGGCCCGGCGGGCCGTAGAAGAGCGCGTGGTCGAGCGGCTCGCCGCGTTCGCGCGCGGCGCGGATGAACACACGCAGGTTCTCGCGCAGCTTGTCCTGGCCGACGAACTCGTCGAGCGTCGCGGGCCGGAGGCTGTCTTCGAGCTTCCGCTCGAGTCCCGCGACGTCGGCCCGGAGCGTCTCATCCCGCGGCGGCACGCAGCGCCTCCTTGATCAGCGATTCGAGGCCCGCGCCCTCGGGCACGAGCTCGAGCGCGCGGCGCACGGCGCGTTCCGCCTGCGGCCGAGGGTAACCGAGGTTGGTCAG